>NZ_VSRN01000001.1:4790517-5094520 GCF_008369915.1 Dyadobacter sp. UC 10
TCTGCACGCCGGAAACCTGTCCCTGCAGAAACTGTTCAACCGAAGCAATGGGCCGCTCGTCCACACCTTCTGCATTGATTTTGGCGACGGAGCCGGTAAGGTCGCTTTTGTTGATCGTACCGTATCCTACCACCACCACTTCTTCCAGCGCCTTGGTATCTTCTTTCAGGATCACGTCAATAATCGTTTGGTTGCCCACTGCGATGCGCTGGCTGAGATAACCCACAAACGAGAATAATAACTTCGCATCTCCATCGGGTACGCTGATTTTGAATATACCTTTTGAATCTGTCAGCGCGCCGCGGGTAGTGCCTTCGACGATCACACTAACGCCCGGAAGCCCCTCTCCGTCCACTCCCGAAACGGTTCCTTTCACCTCAATCTCCTCTGCGTCGCGGGTTTTGGTCCCGACGAATGCAGTGATTTCGCCAATAGTGCCGGGCGTAATGGTTTGCAACAGGGAAGCCTCGTCCGCATTGCCGGCTTTGGGTTTGGAAGGTGCAAAGATCAGGTAAGAATTCTGTCCGTAACGTTCAAACCGGATCGATAACGGTTCCAGTATACGTGAAAGCGTTTTTTCAACTTTTTCCGAAGTTTTCAGTAACTCCGGATCTACCGATTTGTTCCTGATGAGGTTATCATTGAACTCGAAAATGATCCCGTGCTTTTTACTCAACGCGCCGAGTGCCTCTCGCAGGGAGATCGTGCCGGCAGCCTGCGACTGCTGCTGTGTGGCTTTGGGAAGTTCCCTGTTTGAGGCAACCGCTTGTGCAAGGCCCATCTCCGGGGGACAGAGCACCAGCATGGCAAATGCCCAAAACATCATGTCTCGTAGCTTTTTTGACATAGTTTTTTTAGGTTTAGGATTGATTAATAATCAAACCCGCCCGACTTGACCCTATCCGCCAAGATTCGCGGTCGTAGTGGGGCGGGGTATCTTTATCGCAGGTAATATTTGTTTCCCTTTTTTTCTATTTCGAGGGGATACAGCTTACCCAGCTTTTCAAAAAACGTCTCCACCGAATCTGTAGGAAATGAGCCGGTGAAAGTTTCTTCTTTCAGTGCTTCATTTTCGATAATGACCTCAATACCATAAGAGTCACCGATCATTTCTGCCAGTTCCTGCAATTTTTTGCCTTTGTATTGGTATACCTTCTGCCGCCAGCTCGAATATTCTTTCACGTCGACCACCTCCTTTTTTAGCGGAGCTTCCGTGGCAGTCTGTGTTGCCTTTTCACCGGGTTTGAGCAGCATGGAATTCGAGGCATTACTGGCATCCACCAGTTTTACAGAACCGTGTTCCAGCGCCACGTCCACGCGGCCGCGGCGATTGGTGATGTTGAATGCCGTGCCCAGCACATGAATATCCAGCTGATCGGTATGCACGATAAAGGGTATTTTTTTTTCCTGTTTCATCAGCTTAGCTACATCGAAAAATGCCTCCCCGCGTATCCAGACTTCCCGTTTTGCCTCTTTGCCGAAATCCCGCCGCACCGTAAGTTCCGAGTTCGCATTGAGCATGATCCTGCTGCCGTCATCGAGAGTTACAAGCTGCTGTTTGCCATACGGCGTCTGAAACCTGACGGGGCGTGAAGTCAGATAAAACCATCCGCCGGCAAATACCAGCAAGGCGAATACTGCTGCATAAGAGATTCGCAGCCAGCGCTGCATTTTTCCGGCTGGCAGAACTGCGGATCTCGATGTTCCCGTTTGAATATATTTCCACATATCGTGTCTTTCGCCGGCGCTCCACGTCTCGGTAAAGTCGATGTTTTCGATAAGCAGCCTGGCTTGGTCTGCAACGTCCTTCCTGTCGGGATGGGCCGCGAGCCAGTTTGTCCAGAAATCATCATGTTCGGCATCGGGTTGTAATACCCATTGAGTAAAATTTTCATCGGCCAGGAAATCCTGAACCTCAAATGTACGGTAGTCCATAGGGTGCAACTGTCTTGATAGTATCTCCCCACTCTTTATTGAATAGAGATCGCATACTGTGTTTTGTAACCTTCGTGATCTGAGAAAAAAATAAATTTTTATAGGAATAATAAAAAGGCGGCCGTGAGCGAGGGGACGGCATGCTGGGTGAGCATGGTGCGAAGCGATTTCATGGCGCGGTGGATGGTGTTACGAAGGATCTGATATTTCAATCCGGTCAGTTCCTCGATCTGCTCGTAGGTCAGTTTTTGGTAAAATTTCAGGAAAATGAGTTCCTGCTGCCGCGCGGGTAGCGACCTTACTGCCTTCTGCACGGCCTGATGCATTTCCTCGGCCGAATCTGTCGTGACAACATCTTCCACATCCTCTATGGGGTCGCAAAGGCGCAGATCGGTGCGGACATTTTTCAGGATCAACCGCCTGAGCGATGCCATGAAATAGAATTTTACCGATTTCGGCGCTGACAAGGTGTGGCGGCTGTTCCAAATCACCAGAAACAATTCCTGCACCGCATCTTTCACAACTGCCCGTTCGTAGACGACCGACAAACCATACCGCAGCAGCCAGTCGGCGTGGCGGCTGTAAAAGTAGGCCAGTGCCCCGGCGTCATTTTCCCTCAAACGTTGCCACCAGTACTGATCATCGGATGCATTTTCTGCATCGCTCACGGGCGGGGAGTTGCGGCTTTCCCGGTCCTTTTCTGTAAGGTCATTTTGATATTCCAATCTGCTGGCTGGTTTGATCTAGTGCATTGCTTTCATGGTCAGGGAGTGATGCTGCCCGTTTTCCGGGTTTCTTCAAATTCTTTTACCGCCTTTTGGACAACAGGAATATCGCTCTGAGCTAATTTTTTGACGGTTTCGAGCACCTCGGGGGATTGCTTGGTGCTGTGTTTTAATGCAGCGAGGATCTTGACGGACATCCAGGGATTGTCCGCATGCAGGTCTGCTGCCAGGGTATTGTAAAAGCTTTCCGAGAGCCGGGCTGCGGGTCGTAATCTGGTTAGTATCTCCACGCGCTCGGGTTGTTTCTTGTTTTTGTAAATCGTTGCGAGCCGGTCCTGTAATACGGGCTGCGCGAGATCCAGCTGCTGTAATGCATTGAGCGAGACTGCGCGCAGGGCAGGGTTCGTGGAATCGGCCAGACCGCCCAGTACCAGCGATTCGGTGAATGCATTTTGAGGCAGGTTACCCTGCGCGAACATATCGAGCAAAAAAGGCTGATACTTTTCGCGCTGCGCCTGTAATGCTTTTTCCAGGTGGTTTTTTTCGGTCAATCGGGCGGCTGTAAGTTTGGCAAGCTGTTCTTTTTCTCCCATATGGATCAAATGCCAGAGGGTATGTGTGGTATAAACGGCCTTTTCAACCGCCGCCTGCGCGATTTCGTGTTTTGTAGCGCCGCTTACCACATCCACGCTGTCTTCTTTTTTTTCGTCTACCAGCTCGCTCAGCGAATATTCCCGCAAAGGCGACCAGTCGTCGTTCAAAATCGACATTAGTCTCCGGTAATCGAAGGTGGAAAAGTCGCTGTGATCGGTTTTGGTCAAAGGTTCTTTAAACACTTCCAGTCCGGCAAAATCACCCGTCCCGTCCCAGTAAATACCGACGTCAATAGGGCGGCAATCGCCCGTGAGGCATACCTCGGTGGCAATGCGCCGGTACCAGTAAATGATACCGTCCGGGGTAGTAAATTCCCGGACGGCAAAGGGTTCCATATGGTCGTCGTTGATGCTCGCTGAGAACGCTTCTGTGTTCAGAGTCAATTTTTCCAACTCGGGAGTTCTATAATATGTTCTTTCCACCAGCTGCCCGAAAGTCAGCGTGGTGGAAAGCAGGAAAAGCAACGTTATCAGTCGTTTTTTTAGCATTGATACTAGATTTCTACTTCCTTTTTCAATGCCTTCACAGGTTGCGGGTAGGAGAGTCCGGCCACGTATTTCTGCCAGTCTTGCGGCTTGTAGTCCCAGTTTTTTCCCGTGAGTTCTTTGAGTTCGCTGAGTGCGAAGGTTTTATAGTTGTAATGCAGGTCGCCGAGGTAAGCTTGCAAAAGTTCGTATCCTTTTTTGCTTCCGCACCGCGCCATAGCCGCCGCCACACTGATTTCGAGCGAGCCGCCATAAACCCTCCACCTTACCTTTTCATAGGTTGAAGTAACAAAACCGCCGACATTCGGGTCTTTCAATACGTTTTCAAACCCGCTGATTAATGAAGGATCAGGCAGACGTTCAGCATATACCGCGAGGCTGATGATCCGGTTGTGGAACGGGACGAATTTAATATCGATCCGCTCATTAAAGTAATCGCTGGTGCGAGGTACCATTCCGCCACCGGAGGCTGTTTTATCAAGAATGTGCCTGATTTTCGCCGTCTCCGAGCCGCTACCCGACATGCCCAGCAGTGCGATGTTCTGATTGATCTTCCAGAATAATCCTTCCAGCTTGTTTTTCGGGCGACCGCGGATGTTGTCGTAGTCGTCGATATACCCCTTTGGATATCCGTCTTCCTGTTCCAGCTCAAACAAATTGGCAAGTTCCTCGCCGATCAGCGTATTGCCTTCCGCATCGCCAAACCAGGCCAGCATTTTGGCGAGCAGCAACTTTCCCTCTTTGCGATCGGTCTTTGCAAAACGTTCCTTGATCAGCGGGAGGATCAGCGATTTTTCCACCCGGCTGCATTCGTATAAATATTCAGAGGCGCCGGATTCGAGCTGCTGCACGCGGCGCTCTATTTCGGCTTTGTCGGCACGGAGGTCTCCTGGTTTTTTACTCAAATATTCGGCCGGAAGGTATCCCAGCGAAACCCATTCTTTCTGCAATGTGCTGACACTGTAATCTCTCGGGCGAACCTTTTTCCAGGCCACATCCGCTGCGATTTGCCCGGTCAGATAGCCGAGTACGAGCAAATCGGCAGTCATCCGGGTGAATTGCAGCGCATTGCGGCTTTGTCCGAAACCACGTCCGGATATCAGTAATCCATCGAGCTTTTTGGGAACAATGGAACGGTATGGAATCTCAACGGTAATATCATTGGAGTGGGGCAGCAGGAAACCGCATTTGCTGTACTCTGAGGAAGCCACATTATGCGGGTCAAAATCACTGCTCGCCAGCGCCAGCACATCTTCAAAATGCCTTTTTTCAACACAGTCGATCAGGTCGATGTTGTGAATGCCGTCGATACGCCGCGATTCCCGGACGGTCATGAACGGGTGGAAGTCGTAGCAATGCGCCTCGTAATGCGAGATAAAAAGTCCGCGCTGTTGTTCGGAGACTTTCCGGTTGTCGAGAATGTCGTAATCACGGTTGGTAGCCGAAGGTAGTTTTCCCGCGCCGGCAATATCCCACTGACTATAATTTTGGGTAAAACCAATGCGCGAATCGCCGATCTGGAAGCTTGCGCCCGCCATCGCAGCTACATCGCCGTCGCCGGTTGCATCAATGGTGACGTCGGCAAGTACCAGTTCCAGCTGCCCGTGGCGGCACACGACCACGCCTTTTACTGTATTGTCTTTGGTAACAGCCTCGCACAAAATCGCCGAGGTCAGGAACTGCCCGCCCTTGTCCACAACCGACCGCAGGTGATAAATCTGCCGCCCGATTTTTTTGTTCATATTGGCTTCCAGAGCAAGTCTTTCCGCCTCTTCATTTTGTTTTTTGAAAAACACATTATCCTTCACGCCGTGGTAATAGCCCATTACGCCGCCCATGGTTTTGGTGCCGCCGAGGTCATTGAAATAATCGACTACAATGGTATCAGCGCCTTTTTCCACGGAGCCGGCCGCTGCGAGTGCCCCGGCAGTACCTCCGCCGGCGACGATCACCTGCGTTTGCTTTCTGGAAACGACCGCGTCCATCCAGTCCAGATGTACAGCTTGAAGCGGGACGTTAAAGCCCGGTTCGTCCACTTCTTCGAACTTCACCTTCTTGATATCCAGTTTTTTACCCGGAAGGATCAGGTTTTGCGGAGCTGCGTTCTGCGACGGGATCTTGACTTTGTCTACCAATGCCTGCGCATTTTTCTCGAGGGCTAAAAGTGAAGAAGCAGAAATCGTGGCCGCATTGCTGTCCAGTACGTAATGTCCGTTCAGAGAGGTGGTCGGTACTGCATTGTCGGCCATGGTGAGAGAGGCTTCGAGTGCATATTGCTGGATTTGAGCGGTGGAAAAGCCCGCACCCAGCGTTTTTATTTTAGTGCCGAGCTGCGTCGCGATCTGCCTGCCTTTGTGCTCTATTTCTTCCAGTTTATCGGTATCGACTGCATATTCAAATGCAAGAAATGCGTGATCGTCCGAGAGTTTTCCCGGATATACTGTCAGCTTATTTCCATCCAATCCAAAGGATGGATCGGTTCTGATCTCTTTGAAGGCAGGTTTGCTTACCTTATTGATCTCCATTACAAAACCCGCTTTCTGCACTTTCAGCGACTTTCCTGCCAGCCTTCTGCTAAACAAAAGCTGGTCGGATGCGTCAATAAAGGCTTTGCAGGGCACTGAAAAAACGCCTTGTTTGGTAGCGAGCAGCACGCCGCTCACCTGACCTTTGCTTTCGAACAAACCACAGGTATCGGTCATCAGCAGCATGTCCACTTTCCCCAGCAGCAGGTTTCGTACCATTCCTTTACGGATACTGCCTTTAAAAAGCGCGATGTGATCGCCGAGCTGACTTTTTCCTTTGCCGGTACCTTTTGTGTTCTTGATTTCCATCTGTTCCTGCTCGGGCAAGAGCAGTTCCTGCAAGTCGGGACGCAATGTATCAAATCCCTGCGCATCCAGCCAGAGCCGGCTTTTTGCTGCCAGCTCGAACCCCGGGCTCGATCGTTTTTCCACGATTAGTACCTTCTTTCCTTTCGAAGCAGCATGTAACGCGGCAAAATAACCCGAAAGCCCCGCTCCGTTGATTACAATATCGTAATGTCCGACCGCATTCTTGCCGTCGAACTGCCGGCCGATCTCGGCCATTGCCTGCTCGCTGAGTAACGAGCTGGTCAGTAAAACTGCGCCGGTGGCTGGTAATGTCAGATTTAGAAATTTACGCCTGTCCATTTTTAAGGTTTTTGACTTGTCCGGGACAAGTGGTTAAGGTTTTAGTTCTTCAATTGTCTTTTGCAGGTCGGCAATGTACACGCCCCTGTTATTGTCGTCGTAGCCATTGAAAATCACGTACCGGCCGGTGCGGTCCCAGGTAGGGTGGGCGTCCATCCGGAAGGAATTGTCTTTTACGCTCGGTACCCTCACATTCGCAAGAAGGATCTCCTTGCCGGTCTTCGTATTCATCAGGCGGATAGGCACGATCCCATCTCCTTTTGCCACACTTTTTTCGTGGTTATAAGCGTCGGTAATGATCAGCGGGAGTCCTTTCGGATGAAAACTGGGGTGGCCGGAGCCTGGTGAGAACACGGTTTTTATTTCGGAGCCGTCGTATCTGGCAGTGATCAGTTCGAGGCCGTTTTTGGTGCTATCCACTTCCAGGTTCATGGAAAAATGGTCGCCGTCGGGCATCCAGGCCATATGGTGCCCGCCTTTTGAATATTGCTTCGTGGTAATCGCCGTGCGGATTTCGGTACCGTCCGGCCTGATCGTGATGAGCGCTACTTTTCTGGGGCCGCCCGTTTTCGGTTTAATGATCAGACAGGTCATCAGCCGGGTGCCCTGCGCATTCCACATGGCCTTAAATGTGTAGATCTCGTAGTTCTCCGGGTCGTCGATGCCGATTTTCGGTGTTGCTTCGTCAAAAATCCGTTTAATGGACGCAATCATTTTGGTTTCGCCCGTTTTTACATCCGTTACAAAAAGGCCATCGTTATTAACCACGCCAGAATTTTTGCTGCGGAATTTCTCAGGGAGAATTACCCCGTAACCAGACTGTGCATTCACTGAGTTGATCATATTGTGGCTTGCCGTCTGTTTTCCGTCGGGCGTAACCATGAATGTCGCGCCTTCCCATTTCCGGGAAGTTTTGCGGATCGGATCGTGCAGGATCGTGTAGGCTTTCCAGGTACTCGTATCTACCTGATTGTAAAATAATTCGTGATCGGTAGCACCCCACTGCACGTTCGCGCCGACCTGCATTTCCCAGCCGAACGAACGTTCAATGACGGTTTCCTTCCCAGTTGCAATATCGATCAATACTACTTCACCCATATCGCCAGCTTCGGGATAATGGTCCTCGAAAGGGATGCGGAACAAGGCAATGTATTTACCCGACGGGCTGATAGGCGAGGTATCGTGAAAACGGTGAATGATCTTGCCCGAAGCTACTTTCCGGATCGGAATGCCGGCCGCACCGCCGGGGGCATTTTGTTCCGGATAAATCATCCCCGAAAACGCAGCTGCCAGCGTGCAGATCAATAAGATTACCAAACAGTTTTTCATAAATAATATAGCGATTTGGCTTGCTTAGTAACCCTCATTTTGTTTCAGTTTTGGATTTGCATCCGTGTCCGATTGCGGGAATGGGAACAGTACGTGAAATGGCTGGATCTTCGGGTTCCGGTTGAAGCTGGTTTCGGCCTTTACGGCGTCGAGCAGCCTGCCTGTACGCAGCAGGTCAAACCGTCGTTTATTCTCGAAGGTCAGTTCCAGGCGTCGTTCCAGCCATACCGCTTCTTTGAAAGTCTGGTAAGTCAGGCCGGCGAGTGCGGTGAGTTTCGCTCTCGTTCTTACTTTGTTCAGTGCGGCATAGGCTTCGGCAGTTGGTCCGTTGTTGACTTCATTTAAAGCTTCTGCATAAAGTAAAAGCAAATCGGAGTAGCGCAGGACTGGAATGCTGGTTCCTTCGCCCCCGCTGGTTTTCGCCGTTTTATCCCACAATTTTTGAAATGCAACGGCTTTTGTAAAATCCGGATTCGTGACCGACAGCTCGGTGGTAGTACCATTGTAGGTATAGGAGGTCAGAAACGTAACCGGTTTTCTGGCATCCCCGGCTGGATAAAGATCAAACAAACTTTGGGTTGGGCGGGCAATACCGCTGCCGCCGCTCGGGTAAATGAGCGCGCCTCTCACACCGTATCCTCTGCCATGGCCGTGCCCCCGAACATCTGTAAGGTATTGAACTTCAAATACATTCTCTTTGCCGCCTCTGGCCGAAAGCGCAAATGCATCGGCAAAATTGGCGTGAAGGTCATACACACCGGAGTCGATCACCTGTTTGAGTTTTGCAGCCGCCTGTGCCCAGTGGGGAGACTGGCGATCGGTACCGGCCATGGTGATATACACATAAGCAAGCATTCCCATTGCAGCACCTTTTGTAGCGCGGCCCACATCGGTCGCAGGGTAGGTCACGGGAAGCACATTTTCAGCGGCAGTCAGGTCGTCAATAATCAATTTGTATACATCCTGAACAGAAGCTTTTTCCACTTCGAGGCCTTCGAGTGATGCAGTTTCGGATGTGACAATCGGTACGCCGCCGTACCATCTCACCAGATTGAAATAATGCAGTGCCCGCAAAAACCGTGCTTCGGCGATATAGCGGGTTTTCAAGCCTTCATCCATGGTAATTCCCGGCAGCCTGTCAATCACAATATTCGACCGGTTGATACCGCGGAAGCTGCCTGCGTATTGGGCGATGAAGGAGTTGGCCGTCGTGATTTCGTAACGCCAGAGCTGCGGACGGTCGGCGGCACCCGTAAGGAACGGGATGGCGTCGTCGGTCGTCACCAGGTCGGCAAACGGATCGAGGTTGCCGATGGCGGCGTAACAGGCGCCTAATGCAGCTTTGGCGTCTTCGGCAGTTTTATAGTAGGTTGCATTTGTCAGGTTGGTGACGGGCGTCAGGTCGAGCTTGCTTTCGCAGGACATCGTCAGCAGGGCAGGAATCAGATATATGAGGTAACGTTTCATGGGTTTTGAATTTTAGAATGTCAGATTCAGTCCTACAAGAATGGTTTTGGCAGCAGGATACCCGCCGTAGTCGATACCCTGGCTCAGTGAAGAGCTTCCATACCGGTTCACTTCCGGATCGTAGCCGGTGTATTTGGTGAGCGTGAACAGGTTTTGTGCGGCAACGTAGATTTTGGCCTGCTGCGACCGCAGTTTGCTGCGCCATTGCTGGGGCAGGTTATAGCCCAGCGAGATGTTCTTGAACCTCAAATAAGAACCGTCTTCCACATGCAAAGTCGACAAGAGCCGTGAGCCGCCGGCGGCATTGGCGCGGGGGATGGTATTACTTGGGTTGCCAGGCGTCCAGCGGTCAAGTACCCGGGCCGACTGGTTATTACCGCCTGTAAAATTCAGCTGGTCGAACGAACCGTAATTCAGGATTTCATTACCATAAGATCCCTGAACGAAGACATTGAACTCAAAACCCTTGTAAGACACCGTGTTATTGATCCCTCCGAAAAAGTCAGGATTGGCGCTGCCGAGGATGTCGCGGTCGTTGTCATTGATGGCGCCGTTGCCGTTGCGGTCTACGTAGCGGATATCACCCGGCTTGGCTGTTTTCTGTGCCGAGTTGTCGATTTCCCCCTGGTTTTGGAAAATCCCGTCCATCACCAACCCGAAATAGTTACCCAGCTCGCTTCCAACGCGAAGCAGGATGGGGTTTTGGGAAGTGTTGGAGATCGTCGCGTCAGAGCCGGTCCGGAATTCCTGGCGACCGTCGAGGGTCAGGATTTTGTTCCGGTTGAATGTAATGTTGAATTCAGAACTCCACCTCAGACCGCCTTTGTCGACGTTAATGGTATTGAGCGCCAGTTCCAGCCCTTTGTTCTGCACGCTGCCAATGTTTTTGAGTGTTGTTGAAAACCCTGACGAAGTAGGTACGCTCACGTCGAAAAGCAGGTCGGATGTCTTTTTGTAATAATAATCGGCGGAAATACTGATCCTGTTGCGGAACAGGCCCAGGTCAAGGCCAATGTCGAATTGTGCGTTTCTCTCCCATCTGAGGTCAGGATTGCCGATACTTGCCGTGGCCGAACCGGTGTTCAGTACACCGCCGATCACGTATGGAGCGGCGCTGATGTTGGCCAGATATCTGTAATTACCGATTTCCTGATTACCCGACAATCCGTAGCTGGTACGCAGCTTTGCCTCGGTAAACGCAGTAATGTTGCTGAACCACTTCTCATTATGCAGCTTCCAGGCCAGCGCTCCCGATGGGAAAAAGCCTTGCTTGCGGTTGGGGCCAAATCTTGAGGAGCCGTCGCGGCGGCCGGTCAGGGTGAGTAAGAAACGATCGTCGTAGCCGTAGTTCACACGTGCCAGGTAGGAGATCAGCGCCCATTCACTGGCGGAGGAAGATGGGGCGATCAGCGTGGATCCGGCTTCCAGGTTGTTGTATTCGGCGAAATCGTCCGAGAATGTATTGGCTCTGGCGACAGCTTCTTCTGTCTTGATCTCCTGGATCGTGTAACCGATCAAAGCGCTGAATGAATTTTTAGGGTTAAAGGTTTTGGTGTAGTTCAATGTGTTCTCATTGAGCCAGTTGAGCCGCTGCCTCGTGGTCACCGCCGCGCTTCCCAGCGCACTGGCGCCTACAAGCGCGTTCCTGGTGACATAATAGTTGAAGCGGGAAGCCTGTACGTCGGCCCCGATGCTGCTTCTGAGGTTCAGCCCTTCCATAATTTTGATGTCGACAAAAGAGTTGGCGAGTAACCTGATTGCCGTGGTTCTGTTTGTAAACTCATTCAATAGCGCCAGCGGATTGTCGGCACCGAGCCCATTCAATTGTCCCTGGTTTTTGTAGTAGGTGCCGTCGTTATTGTATTGTTTGAACGTGGGGGAATAGTTGAGCGCTGCACTGATCACGCCCGTGTAAGCGAGGTTGCCCGTAGGTTCTGTCTGCGCGTCGTTATTCTGTGTATAGGCTCCCTGAAAAGTAAGACCGACCTTGATCCGTGACGAAACATCCGAGTCAATGTTCGATCGCAACGTATACCGTTTGAAGTTGGAGTTTTTGATAATACCTCCCTGGTCATAATAGCCAAAGGAGATCGCATACCTTGATTTTTCAGAGCCGCCCGAGATACCGAGCTGGTGATTCTGGATGGGCGCATTCCGGATGATGGCATCCTGCCAGTCGGTTCCTTCGCCGATTGCCGAGGGTAACGGTCTGTCGGCGGTGGAACCGTCGAAATAGGGGGTGCCTCCATTGTTAACCTGTGCATCGTTCACAAACTCGGCAAATTGCTGTCCGTTCAGCAAGGGTATTTTGCGGCGTACAGACTGAATTCCATAATATCCTTCATAGCTCACCACCGTTTTTCCGGCTTTGCCGTGTTTGGTAGTGACCATCACCACGCCATTGGAACCCCTAGAACCGTAAATGGCTGTTGCCGAAGCGTCTTTGAGGATTTCAATGGATTCGATGTCGTTTGGGTTGATGGAGTTCAGGTTATCTGTAGGAAATCCGTCGACCACGTAAAGCGGGTCATTACTGGCATTGACGGAACCCGAACCGCGGATACGGATCGTGGAGCTGCCGCCGGGTCTGGCTGAGTTACTTACTACCTGTACGCCTGCCGCACGGCCCTGCATGGCGCGGTCGAGTGACACTATGGGGGTTGCTTTGATATTTCCTTCGCCGATCTTGGATACCGCACCGGTCAGGTCACTTTTTTTAACGGTACCGTATCCCACTACCACCACTTCTTCGAGCGCCTTCGTATCAGCGGCCAGCTTAACCGAGAGGTTCGACTGGCTGGTTACTTCTATTTCTTTTGATAAATATCCGACAAACGAAAACACCAGTGATACGGGTAATGCGTTCAGTGTCAGTCTGTACTCACCCGACACGCTGGTGGCTGTGCCCTGCTGGGTACCTTTGACCATCACACTCACACCCGGCAAAGGTTCGCCCGCCTCATCGGTTACTTTACCAGAAATAGTCACATCCGCGCGTGCCTGGGCTGATGTACCAGTCGATTCTGTCTCATTTGCAGCTGTCTTGTTCAATCCGCCCGGCGATTCAGCTCCATCTTCAAAACCAGCCGTTTTGATCGTTCCGGATGCAGGTCTACTGGCGCTGCTGCTCCGGTCGACGATCAGATACGAGCTTTTGTTTACCTTTTTGTAAGTCAGGCCCAGCGGAGTAAGCATTTCGTCCAGGTTCTTTTCTACATTCCATTGTTTGTTGATGCGAAAGTTGGGTACCTGCACACCGTTTGTGGCCTGCGAGTCGAAAAGAATATCGATCCGAAAGTGATGTTTCAGCTCGTTGAGCGCATCTTTCAGCAAGAGCGTTTTAGCGGGACGCTGCGCATTCGTTTTGTCTTGCTTTGTCTGGTTTATAGCCAGCGCCTGGGCACCTGCCGGGACAGAAATCAGCAAATGGAGAAAGAGGAGAGCTCCCCAAATGGTAGCCGGGTAGTAATGTCTGGACATGATGGGTTAAGTTGATTAGGGACAGTTTGGGTATGGGAGGCGGTCGTACATACCAGGTATCGGCCGCTTTTTTTAATGGTCTGTAAAAAGCACTTTGTTATTTTCCCGGCTTACCGAGAGGTCGAGTACCTCCGCGATCGATTGTAAAAATTCGTCGATGGTACGTCCTTTAAAAGACCCCATCAGTTGCCGGTTGGCGATCGCCTGGTTACTGAAAGTCACTTCTAGTCCATAGGTTTCCTGAAGCTGATAGCCCATTTCTTCCAGGGTAGTTTCGTCGAACACGAAGCGTTTGTTTTCCCACTCAGAGTAAGTTTCAGGTGCTTCCGTGCGGGTTATTTCCATGGGCCGGTCTTTTTTGAGCTTCACTACATCCCCGGGTTTCATCACGAGTTCCTTCTCCTTGGCAGCTTCCTTGTAATGCAGTTTCACTTTTCCGTTGGTGAGTACCACTTTGGACCCGAATTTTCGCGCCGACATTGTAAATTCGGTGCCTAATACCTCCACAGTAAAGTTTTCGGGCGTATTGACGATGAATTTCTGGTGATTTTTAAGGTGTTCTACGTCAAAGCTCGCGTCGCCTTTCAGGAAAACCTCTCTTTTCGTTTCTCCAAAATTCCAGCGGGACAGCTTCAATACCGAGTTCCCGTTTAGCTTCACTTTGCTGCCGTCGCTGAGCTCAAAAGTTTCAATCTCTCCGTAACCGGTTTTGTACGAGATATAAGTGATTGTATCCCGGTTGTACCAGGCCAGTCCGAGTGCGATCGCGATCACCGCGGCGATTTTTCCGGCGTGGTAATTGGTCCAGTTTGCCAGCTTCTCATAGAAGCTTATGTGCTCCTCAGGCCTTGCGGATTCCTCTTGTTCAACGATTGAAAAAAAATTTTCCAGCGCTATCTCGCTTGGCGCATCGTATTGAAGGTGGTTTCGTTCCCATTCTTCCAGCCATTGATAATAAAGCTCTTCGTTGTCCCTGTCTGTCAGCCAGTTTTCAATGGCAGTGCGTTGCAGCGGAGAAGTTTTGTTTGCAAAATGGTCGAATATGAGCCTCTTGCTGATTGTTGGTTTCATATTAAATCCAATGTTCTTTTAATCCGTGGCGCAACGAAAGCAGCGCCCGGCTGATGTGTACTTCTACCGTTTTAATAGATATGCCCAGCTCGTCTGCGATCTCCTGATACTTTTTTTCCTCAAAACGGCTCATCAGGAAAATCTTACGGCACTGAGGCGGAAGGTTTTGTACAAGCCGCTCCACATGGTTCAGGATTTCTTCATACTGCGTGATCATGTCCGGCAGCTGGCCGTTGCTGGATACGTGGCCTGCAGCGACTTCCAGTTGTTCCGTCGGCTGAAATTCCAGCCTGATATAATTATAGGCCTCATTCCTCACGGAGCGGAATAAATAAAAGCGGTAAGAGGTAGTGATTTTTTCGTACGACCGGGATTTCCATAGTTTGCAAAAAACCTCGCTGACAATATCCTGAGCTACCGTATCTGAATATACGAAGCGCGCGGCGTGACTGCACAGTACTTTGTGGTAGCGTTTGAACAACAATTCAAAACCGTGTTTCGGACTTTTTTCAAAACCATTCCGGATCATCCATTCACTATCGATCGGACCGTCGGTCTGAGCCGGCCTGGGTCCGAGGTTCAACACTTTGTCTGACTCAATGTTCTTCCCGGGGGAATTGTGTGGCAGGTTATCAGTCATAAGGAGCAGGACAGATTTTTCTTTGAACCGGTCCATAATATACAAGACAACTTCTGAGAAAATGCCCCTTAGTCCAATCAGGATTTTTTTTAAAAAAAATGTGAAAAATTTTTGCTGAGTGGGTGTGTATTGAAATCCTGTCGGCCGCCGTACCGCTAGGCGCATTGCCTGTTTGGTTGATCGGGTTTCAGATAAAAGGGCATAGCACGTCCGAAAAGACAAAAGCAGGTAGGAAAGGGAAGGCGGATATTCCACACGAAGGTACCATTGTAGGTGATTAACCCCACGGCTATCGCCATATCAATTTTGAGTGCCAACTTACCGAAGAATCATCCTAAACTTCCTGATCCTTTTTAGCAATGCGTCGCGGAGGTTATGGCTTAACGCCACACTCTTTCCCTTGATCCCGATATGCCCTTCGCCTACTTCGTCCATTTGCGTAAGATTCACCAGATAGGAGCGGTGGACCCGCGCAAAAACACTGGCCGGAAGCTTGTCTTCCATCACTTTCAGGGTGGCGGTCAGCAAGTATTCTTTGTTCGCCGTGAAGAGGCGGCAGTAGTTGCGATCAGCTCTTCGCCCCGGGGCACAATTCCGCTCACTTCATATCCCAGCTTGCTAAGTTGCATGGCCATGTCGGCGGCGATGATCATATCGTCCTCAACAATGAGCAACTTCACGTCTGTTTTCATGGTATCCCTGTTTTTCAGGAGGTATGGGCCTTGCGTGGGAAAGGTCCGTCTGCATGTTGCTTTGACAAATGCAATATATGCAGGATTTAGGTCGGGCGGATGAGTTTTTTTGGCGATAGTATTCAACCACAGTGGTTTGGCCGTGGTTGGATACTATCGATAATTGCGCTGCATAAGGAGGATCTACTCCTCCAACAGTACAGCCATATCAGCTATGAGCCTGGCTGTACTCTCACTGGAAGTGCCGTCATAAATTCCACGGACATATTTGTTTTTATCGACCAGTACGAATGAGCCGCTGTGAATGAAACCTCCCGGCGCATCGGGGTCTGCCATTGCGCTAACCAGGTAATGCTTTTGACCAATTTCATAGATTTTTTCCCGGTCACCGGTAACGAACTGCCACATGTCGCCTTTCAGGCCCAGGTCTTCGGCATATTTTCCCAACACGGCAGGTGTATCATGTTCAGGGTCGATCGTATGCGAAAGGATGCTGATTTCAGGATTATCTTTGAAACGCTCCACAACCGTTAGCATGTTCGATTTCATGACAGGGCAGATCGTCGGGCACGTTGTGAAAAAGAAATCTGCCACATAAATCTTCCCCTCCATCTGCTTTTGGGTAAACACCTGATTTTTATGGTTGATAAAAGCATAGTCCGGAATTTTCGGATATTCCGTTACTTCCGTTTTTTTGCCATCTACGATTTTTACCACAATATCCGGCTCGCCCAGTATCGGCAGTTTTTTATGTTTGCACGCACCGATCATCAGCGCCAGTACGCATGCGATTAGATATTTCATAAATTTCTGTTTTCAATAAATTCCTTTGACTTTGATATTGCATCGAGCATCTGACCGTTTACCAGGTCCATCTTAGCGGTTTGATCAGCGATGTAGACATCCTGCTGATCTGCGTCAAGGTTTTCAAGGGTATCTGCCTTGTACTGGTGCATCCAGCCCATCATCGACTTATCTGCCCGGCCGAGTTGCTCGATCAGGATTTCTGCCTTCTGTTTTTGCTTTTGCAATTTCGGACCCGGACTTGCCGCATTCAAACTGTCCAGTTCATTTGCAATACTTGTTAGCCGCTTCTTAACGAGCATTATTTCATCCATTTTTACCATGATACTGTCGTGCAGGTTCATAAGCTGCTTCGCCTTCGGGTGTCCGTGATTGGCATGGGATGTATCGTGATGAGCAGTATGATTTTCACGCTTCTGGTTGCTGTTGCATGCGGTTATGGCGAGTGCGGCCATGATTAAAATCAAATATTGTTTCATAAAAAGTTGTTTAACCTGTTATTTAAATTAAAGTGAATTGCCAATCCCCGGATCGGAAAATCGGGTGTCCCGGACAAACTGCTCGTCGGAAAGTGTTTTCAGGAATGCAATCAGGCTTTGTTTTTCGGTCTGGGTTAACGCAATGCCTGGTTTTCCGTCGGACTGTACCAGGAGCGGGTCCAGCGTTTCCAGTTTTTGGACGTTGTTTGTGTAATGATCCAGCACTTCCTCCAATGTGTGGTAACGCCCGTCATGCATGTAAGGCGCAGTAAAACCCACATTACGAAGGCCCGGCACCTTGAATTTGTACGCGTCGGCATCCTTTCCCGTATTGGCTGCACGTCCCTGATCGTTATTCCGCATGGGCAAAAGGCCATTGTTCCGGAAACTGTTGTCAGTAAAAAGGACCCCCTGGTGGCAGGAGCTGCAATTTTTTTCAAAAACAGAAAGACCCTGTTTTTCCAGCGCATTGAGCGCATTCGCATCTCCGGCAAGGTAGTAGTCATACTTTGAACTGGCCGAAACCATCGTCATCATAAACTGTGACAGCGCCTTCATCATCCGTTCCGTATTGATTTCATCCGTTCCAAATGCATCCTTGAACATCCCGGGGTAATCGACCGGGATTTTTGACACCGGGCTGGGCGTTTTTCTTAACTTATCCAGCACGTTCAGTACTTTCTCATCCATTTCAACGGGGTTTTCGATTGGATTAAAAGGCACTAAATCCAGATCGTGCACACCGCCGTCCCAAAAAAAGGAAGTGTTCCATGCCATGTTCTGGATAGCAGGCGAGTTGCGGACACCCAACCGGTCGTCGACACCGTGGCTTAATTCATGGCCATGATGGGTAAATGCCGCTGCCTGCTGATGGCAGGTGCCGCACCCGATCAGGTTTGTTCTCGAAAGTATGCCGTCATAAAATAGGAACCGGCCCAGTCGCACACCTTCTTCGGTCAACGGGTTGCGGGACAAATCGTACACCGGATCGGGAAATCCTTTGGGTTTGGTCCAGACAATGGGTGTTGGGCCTGTCTTGTGGGGCAGGGGATCTTTCTGCTCAGCTGTACTGCAACAGATCAGCGAAAGCATTACCAGGAAAATAGCTCTGTTCATATCAAAAGCGTAAAACCCATTGACCTAGCGGATGCGGTCTAATGTGAACATGTTGACATAATTATCTGCCACCTGCTGCGATTTTGCGGGTTGGCCGGCCATAATGCTTTTGTATTCAGCAATGCGGATATTCGTAGCAGGGCCATCAAAAATTTTGAGGACATCGACCAGAAGGCGAACTTCGGGAACCTTGCTCTCGGTGACACTGGCTTTTGATTCCCCAAAACTCAGTTTTACAACGCGCGTGTTGTTGACCGTCCGCTCACTATACCCACCAAACAGACCGATATGGTAGTAAAATTTACCATTCACCGGGTTTCCCTTTGAAGAAGTACCTTCCAGTTTAGTGAAAATGTAGCCCGAATTCCAGGCCCAGTACATTCCGTCATCCATCATCGAACCCGATGGATCGAGCACGCCATACCGCTTTTCAATGGGGGCAGTATTTCGGGCACTGTCCACGCCCACCATAAATTCAGCCGCCGTGTAATCCCCGAAAGGTACATTGTTCAGCGTGACGAGTTGCGTCGCTGTGGTTCCCTCTTTGATCAGGAAGTAACTGGAATCCTGCGGAACGACATATACACTTCCGTCGGCCCTGGTCAGCTTGATGTTGGAAATGAAGTAATTGAATTTGGTAACCACAAAATCCTCATTTGACGCATTGTGGTAGGTAACATTGTTCAAAACCAGGTTTGTGTCGCCAACAACATTGTCAAATTCGATCCGGATCTTCCCGCCGGCGGGGACGTCGGGTTTGGGGCCTGGACTGGCAGGGGTGGAACACGAAGTTAACAGGATGACCAGGCAGGCTGCGAATGCAGCCGCGCAGTATTGATTGATACTTTTCATACAATATGAGGTTGGTCTCAGCAAATCATTGCCGGGAAAATGGATGTTTTAGTAAACTGTTAAGACAAGAAAAGAATGACAGGTTACTAAACGACTGGCGGGCGGAAGATGCTGCCGATCAGCAGGCGGTCGATAAACGGAGACTGATAACGATATTGCACCGCATCAGTAAAAAGAAAGGAAACTGGGGTGCATTCGAATGCATAACCGCTCCGGGTGTCCATCACCTGGTAGATCAGGCTGGCAATATAGTCATGCTCGGCCTGGCGCTCCTGCTGTTGATTGGCAGCAGCAAGCTTTTTGGCCAGGTAGCACTTCCCGTTACAATTAAGTATGGGCTTGTTCCTGTTCACACACAGCGTTTTGGCAATATATTCTTTCCGAAGTTCGTAATCCAGACAAACAAGCGGGATCAACCATGCTTTTACAAGCATTAGCATCAAAAGGCTCAGGCCAATCCACTGTTTATTGAAACTTATCAATTCGGAAGTATTTGAATAAATTATGCTGCTTTGAAGGATTTCCAAAGATAATAACGCACGTTTTAAAGTAAACGGGATAAGTGAATTTAAAAAGTAAAAAAAATGTCACAAAATCTATTTGGGTAAGACATACGGGTAAACTTTATGAATGTAACAAAGAAGATAGTCGTACCAGCTACACCTCACGATGCATTTAACTACTTCGTTTATGAACTGAATCAGTGGTGGCCGAAAGCGTATACCTGGTCGGGTGAAAAGCTGGTTGAAATCCGGATCAACCCGCAGGTCAACGGTCTGTGCACCGAGACAGGCCCATTTGGCTTTCGATGCGATTGGGGAAGGGTCACAGAATTTACGCAAAGCGTGAAATTGAGTTTTACCTGGCAGATCAGCCCAGCCCGGATTCCCGAACCGGATCCGGACAAAGCGAGCTTGGTAAGTATCCTTTTTACCAAATCCTTGTATGACGCAACCGATATTACGTTGATCCACAGTAATTTCGAAAAACATGGTGATGGTGCGTCCGGCTATGCCGAGGCCATGGATTCCGAGCAGGGCTGGCCAAAGATCCTGGATGCGTTCAAAGTATATTGTCGAAACCAATAACATCGGGCATGTTCAGCGAATTTTCAAAGGAACTTGAAGAACGAATGCGCTTTCTGGAAAACATAGACCGGCAAGACCGTACGGACGGGACTGCGAGGGAGCAGCGTTTGAGGCAAATCACCAGGGAAACAGGTCAGTTTCTATCATTGTTGCTGGTCAATGCGCCCGCCGGGGATATCATCGAAATCGGAACGAGCGCAGGCTATTCCACGGTATGGCTGGCTTTTGCTGCGAAGGAAACGGGTAGAAAGGTAAAAACCTTCGAGGTGTCGGCGGAAAAGGTTGCTCTCGCCCGCGAAACGTTCCGGATCGCGGGGCTGGAAGAATACATTGAGCTGATCCACAATGATTTCCTGGAAGAAGCAGATCGCCTGGGCGACATTGCATTTTGTTTTCTCGATGCAGAAAAAGAAATCTATCAGTCCTGCTTCGATGCGATTGCCGGGAAAATGGTCAGGAACGGTTTGATAGTGGCCGACAATGCAACAGATCAGTTTCAGGCTTTGAAACCCATGATCACCAATGCGCTCGCGGATCCGAGGTTTGACTGCCTCACCGTTCCGATCGGCAACGGCGAATTTATCTCTCGCAGAAAATAGCCGGTAATAGCAGTCGTTTCGTCAGGCTAAATTGTCGTTGGTCGAATTTTGCATTCCGGATTTTCGCAATACGTTATCTTGCAGGGTTCCAAGGCAGCATGGCTATGCTCAGTATTTCAACCAGTTACAGTCAGTTCAAGAGACTGCTGCGGCATCTTTTATTCTGGATTGCCTACTATTTGTACGACGGCCCGATCTCCTCCATTATCGAGGCTGATCCGTTGTCGCGTATTGTGATCGCGGCCATAGCCATGCCCGTCAAGATCGCGGCTACCTACTTTACCCTCTACCTGATGACGACAGTGTATCATGACAAAAGCAGGCCGGTCAGATTCTATGCCTATTTGTTTGCCTCAATCATTTTCTTTGGATTTATGCAGCGGGCAGTCAGTTACCACCTTATTTACCCCAAATACTATCCGCAGGCGCTCGATGTCCCGGTTTGGTATCTGCCCAAGGTCATCATCGAAACGTTCGGAGTCTATTCGGTGGTCGCGATTGTGGTGGTGTTACATGTAGGAAAGCAATGGTACAGCAGCCAGCAGGAAAAGCAGCAGTTGAAAAACGATAAGCTCGAAGCGGAACTGAAACTGTTGAAAGCCCAGATCCACCCGCATTTTTTGTTTAATACGCTCAATAACCTGTATTCACTTACGGTTACCAGGTCGGAAAAGGCCCCAGAAATCGTTCATAAACTTTCGGAGCTGCTGAGCTACATGCTTCATGACAGCAACAAGACCATTGTGCCGCTGCAAAAGGAAATCGATTACATTGAGAACTACATTACCCTGGAAAAGATCCGTTACGAAGACCGGCTGGACGTTTCACTGAATGTTTTCAATGCGATCAGACACATTCAAATTGCCCCTTTGCTAATCCTGCCTTTTGTAGAAAACAGTTTCAAGCACGGGTTTAGTAATGATATTGGAAAGGTTTGGGTCAATATTGATATCCTTACAAGTGATAACCAGCTCATTATCAAGGTGGAGAATAGTAAAAGTCAAACCCCTTCGGCTTACACAAACGAAGCATTGGGCGGTATCGGGCTGGTGAATGTCAGGAAACGGCTGGAACTGATCTATAAAGATCGTTATGAACTAAATATCATGGATGAAGAGACTTATCTGGTCATTTTGAAAATAGAAATATAGCGAAGATGAATTGCCTGGTAATTGACGACGAGCCGCTGGCTACCGAACTGATCTCCTCTTACATCGAACGTGTGGACGGCCTTCACCTGGCAAAATGCTGTTCCAATGCTGTGGAAGCACTTACATATCTCCATAGCACGCCAGCTGACCTGCTTTTTCTGGATATTCAGATGCCCAAAATAACGGGTATTGATCTGATCAAATCGTTGCCGGTCAAAACCAGGGTCATTTTCACAACAGCTTACCGCGATTATGCTATCGAAGCGTTTGATCTGGATGTGGTCGATTACCTCCTGAAACCAATCACTTTTGAAAGGTTTTTCAAAGCCATCAGCAAAGTGTATGGGTTTAAAGAGCCTGTATTTCAGCCAGGGGCGGAATATAAGTTGCTGCATGATTTCAATGAGTCCTACATCTACCTGCGTGCGGAGCGGGAAATGGTGAAGGTTTTTTTGAAAGACATTTTATACGTTGAAAGCCTCCGCGATTATGTCCGGGTGAAAACAACCAGTGGGCAGATCATTTCCTACAACAAGATCAGTTATCTGGAGCAAAAGCTCCCCGAAACCAAATTCAAGCGCGTGCACCGCTCCTTCATCGTCCCGCTCGACCAGATCGTGACCTTCACGCCGCAAAGCATCAAAGTAAGTGACTTCACCATTCCGATCGGCCGAAATTACAAGAATGAAACTTTAAAGGCGCTGACAAGGCATGATATCATGCAATCCTGATCCTGTTTTCGAGCCACGCCGCCTAACCCGACAAACGCCTTTTGTAAGGCAAAATAAATGTCTGTCGCACGAAACAAACGCTAGTCAAATTGCCGGTTTTTACATGCCGGTTTTGCATTGATTTGCATAAAAACACTGCACGCCTGTGCGTAAACATTGCAGCTATGGTAACCGTGGAACTACACATCAATGCGCGGAAAGTCAAAATCGACGTCGACCCCGATATGCCGCTCCTGTGGGCGATCCGTGATTTCGTGGGATTGACAGGGACCAAATATGGTTGCGGAATTGGTCAGTGTGGTGCTTGTACGGTCCATTTGGATGGTAATGCAACCCGCTCGTGTTCAGTGCCGGTTTCGGCAGTAGGCAACCAAAAGATCACGACCATAGAAGGCCTGTCAGAAAAAGGCGACCATCCGCTGCAGCTGGCCTGGCAACAGGAGGATGTTCCGCAATGCGGTTACTGCCAGGCGGGCCAGATCATGAACGCCGCTGCACTGCTTCGCGGGAATGCCAGGCCCACGGATATGGAAATAACCACGGCCATGTCGGGCAATATTTGCCGCTGTGGCACTTACCAGCGCATTCACAAGGCTATCAAAAAAGCTTCAACCATGCGTAACTAATACTGAAAGCCATGCAAAGACGAGATTTTATCCGTTCGGCCGGCGTCGCCGGTGGGTTGTTGTTATCATTCCAGGAATTGATGGCTGGTTCCTGGGAGGCAAAACTGGTTGCGCCCGGCACGGTAGTGCCCGGCACAGCTCTGGGTGACTTTGTACGAATTGACGCCAATGGCGATGTACTGTTCCAATTTGTAAAACATGAAATGGGGCAGGGCGTCGCCACGGCTATGGCGCAGATTCTGGCGGATGAACTTTGTGCGGATTGGGAAAAAGTGAGAATAGCCTTTCCGGATGCCGATATGCAGCGCTATCAGAATGACAGGAATGGCGGGCATGATACGGGCGGAAGCTGCACGATCATTTATCAGTGGGACCTGCTGCGCACAGCGGGCGCGACGGTAAAGCAAATGCTCATCGCAGCCGCAGCCAGGCAATGGAACACGGCGCCGGAGCAGTGCTATGCTGAAAAACATTATGTGTTTCAGAAAAACACGGCGAAGAAACTCGCTTTCGGAGCATTGGCGCTATCCGCAGCCAAGTTGCCGGTCCCGGCTAAGGTCGAACTGAAAAAAGCGATTGATTTCCAGATCATCGGAAAGTCAAAACCGGCCAAGCTTGTACCCAAAATCGTTACCGGCGAACTCAAATATGGGATGGATGTGAAGGTGCCCGGGATGCTTTATGCGGTCATTGCACGTTGTCCGGTTTTTAAAGGGAAACTAAAATCTTTCGACGCTTCGGAAGCAATGAAGATTGCAGGGGCCAGGGACGTCTTCAGTACGCAGCCAATTGCAGGTTTGCAGCTGAATGCTCCATATATGCCGTACGATATCCGCGAAGGCGTGGCTGTTGTCGCAGATTCATTCTGGGCTGCCAGGCAAATGCAGGCTAAGCTCATCATTCAGTGGGACGAAGGCCCGAACGGAAAGCTGAGTTCGCCCGATTTCGAAGAAATGGCATGGGCGCGCGCCACGCACCGGACCGATCCCACTGGTTTTATCGGCGATGCCAATGCGGTGGCTGACCTGAACCATGTTCGCAAAACAGTGCGCGCTTCGTACGTTTATCCACAGCAGCTGCATTCTTGCATGGAACCGCTCAACTGCACTGCGCATATGGGCGAAGATGGATGTGAAATCTGGATCGGAACGCAGGCGCCGCATCTGATTGACAGCGAAATACGCCGTGTTTTCGGGTTTTCTCAGGACAGCGTTAAGATCCATCTTTGCCCGTCGGGAGGTGGTTTTGGCAGACGGTATTACCCTGATATGGCAGTGGAAGCAGCTTTTGTTTCCAGGCAGGCGGGCAATGTACCAGTGAAAATGATCTGGACACGTGAGGACGACCATCAGGCGAATTTGGCGCACCTTTTCCAGCACATGGAATATCAGGCTGCATTAGACAAGGACAACAATTTGTATGCGTGGTACGAAAAGGAGATCAGGACTTACACCTGGTCGGCCAGGTATATGGACCCGAAACTGCCGTCAATGGCATATGCAATCCCGAATGTGCGCTATGATTTTGAAGATATGATCCAGCAGGAACTGGTGCATTCATCGGCCTGGCGAGGCGTGGATGGTCATGGTCGGTTTTATGGTGAGTGCTTTCTGGACGAAGTAGCCGCGGAATTGAAACGCGATCCGCTCGAATTCCGTCTGGCGCTTTTAAACGGTGGAAAAGATACTTATGTCGGGGATGCGATACCAGTTCACGGGTCGAGGATCTTGCGGGTATTGAAACTGGCCGCCGAAAAAGCGAAATGGGGTGAACCATTACCGCCAGGCCGGGGAAAGGGCATCGCAGTAAGTACATTCGGATACAGCTATTGTGCAGTTATTGCAGACGTTACCATGCATGAAAACAAGCTTACTATCAACAAAATGACCATTGCCATCGACTGCGGGAAAGTCATTAATCCGTCGGGTGTCGAGCAACAAATGACCGGGGGCATTGTATGGAGCCTTACCGCATTATTATATGGTGGACTGCCTATTAAAAATGGCCGGGCGGTGCATACCAACTTCCATGAAAACAAGTTGCTGCGTATGAATGAATGTCCCCCTATGGAAGTGCATTTCGTTGACACCGATGAACAAAGGCCGGGCGGAGTAGGTGAAGTATCCAGTCCGCTGGGCGTTCCGGCAGTATTGAATGCGATCTTCGCTGCCAGCGGTAAAAGGATCCGGAAGATCCCGCTGGAAATGCAGGGGATTGGTACGGCTTAGGAAAGTCTGGTTTTGATTAAAATATTTTCACAAGCTGCTGACATAGTGCTGTCAATGCGGGCGCTTTTTTTTGCTTAAAAATTCTAACTAGATGAAAAAACTAGATTTGACCCAACACTACAAAGCATATTACAATGCTGATGAAAGCCCGCAGCTGGTAGACATTGAAAAGGCGCAGTTTATTTCGATCACGGGCAAAGGAGACCCGGCAGAGCAGGAATATGCTGACAAGTTGCAGGCCCTGTATGCTACCGCGTACGCGATTAAGTTTCTTTGTAAATCAGAAGGCAAAGATTTCGTAGTCCCAAAGCTTCAGGGGCAGTGGAGTTTTGACGACAGTGCGTATAAAAATGTCTCCATGGAAGAAGCTCCGGCACTTGTCCCCCGCAGTGTATGGGAATACAGAATGCTGATTCGAATGCCTGACTTTGTGAACGAAAATCTGCTGAAAGCTGCCGTGCAAACTGTCACTGTTAAAAAGAAAATCCGATTGGCGGCAGATGTCGAATTTTACCAAATGCAGGAAGGTAAGGCTGTTCAGATGCTCCATGTGGGCCCATTTTCAACCGAAATTCAATCTTTGAAAAAGATGCAATCATTTATGACAGCGCATAACTTGCAGAAAAATGGATTGCATCATGAAATCTATCTTTCGGATTTTAGAAAAGTAGCACCCGAAAAGTTGAGAACAATTTTAAGGGAACCCGTTAAGTAAACTTTTAATCTCATCATATGGGTAAAGAACATCACTACGCAGCGACAATCATCTGGACAGGCAACAAGGGTACCGGAACATCCGGTTATCAGGCCTACGGACGCGATCACGTCATCGAAATTGAAAACAAGCCAGTACTACATGCTTCTTCCGATCCGGCTTTCAGAGGGGACCGCACCAGGCATAACCCGGAAGAGCTGCTGTTATCCTCATTGTCGTCCTGCCATATGTTATGGTACCTGCACCTTTGCTCGGAAGCGTCTGTGAGGGTGACCGACTACGTGGATAAGGCTGCCGGAATCATGGTTGAAACACTGGATGGGGGAGGGAGGTTTGCAGAAGTAACACTGAATCCGGTAGTGCATGTATCTGATCCCTCCATGATTGAAAAGGCGATCAGCTTACATGGGAAAGCCAACGAATTGTGCTTTATCGCCAACTCGGTCAACTTCCCTGTTTTGCACCGGGCAGAAGTTCATGTGGCAGATTGATCCGCTGCTAATTGACATTGTTACGATATACTTCAAGGAAGCCGGACAGATCCTGAATGATCAGGATTTTGGTAATCAATCCACGATCAAAAGTGACGATCATGGCGTAAGGGCTTCGGAAAGTCCGATTGTTTTTCTTTAAAGTATAGGCATCGTCACCCAGTATGATCACTTTATCGTCGTGCGCTACAAATTCCATCGGAGCCTGTTGTTTGAATACCGCCGTAGCCGGCAATATCTTCATGAAGTAGTCAGAAACAGCCTTTTTGCCTTTGAATTGACCGCTGATCGGCGTGCCTTCGCGAATTGTAGCTTCGAAAACAACGTTGTCTGAGAGAATACTGATCAATGGAGTAAAATCCCAGGTCTTATCCACTTCTTCCATGGTTTCTTTTAATACTAATAGGTTTTTTTTCATTTCATCTGAATTTGAGCAAGTCGAAAAAATTCCGGCAAACATTAGCGATATGATTCTTTTCAAAAGCATTGCGTTGATTTTTTGTGTCAAATTTCGTGCGGTTAGACGATAAAAAAATTAAAGTATTTTAATAAATGGCTGCTGCTGAGATTTTTACGGATCATTTTAAAAAGCTCGTCACGCACATGAAAAACTATGTTGACCTGACAACCGAAGAGTTGTGTTTAATCGAAGAACATTTCCAGGTTGCGTCTTTCAAGAAGAAAGATATGGTGTTAACAAAGGGTCAGGTTTGCCGGCACACCGCATTTGTAACCAGGGGATCCTTCCGGACATTCATTGTAGACGAGCAGGGGAACGAGCACATCAGCAGGTTTGCGCTGGAAGATTGGTGGCTGGGCGACTTGATGAGCTTTATCGACCAGTCACCGGCAACGTTAAATATCCAGGCTCTGGAAGAATCGGTTGTAGTCCGCATTTCATTTGAGCATCTTGAAGAGCTCTATTTCAAAGCGCCGGTAATGGAGCGGTTTTTCCGGCTGGCCTATCAGCGATCGCTGGCACATTTGTTAGTGCAAAAGAGCGAACTGATCACGGAATCGGCGGAAGAGCGGTATGAAAAGTTTTTAAACACCTATCCTTCCATTGGTCAGCGCGTACCTCAATACATGATCGCGTCCTATCTTGGCATGACGCCGGTATCGCTGAGTAATATCCGGAAGAAAAGGTCGCCGGTTCGTCCGAGTTAGCATTTATCATATGAAAGACGCATTGCCACTGTATAAATCCTATTTATTTTCAGTAGCCTACAACATACTTGGTCAGATACAGGAGGCTGAGGATGTGGTTCAGGATTGTTTCGAGGATATTCTGAGCACTCCCGACAGAGAAGTGCAAAATGAAAAAGCATATCTGACCCGGGTGGTTGCCAATAAATCCATTGACCGTTTGAAGAAGCTCAAAAAAGAGCGGGAGCAATATCCGGGAACATGGCTGCCCGAGCCCTATCTGCAGACGGAACTGCCGGCCGCGGACGAAGAAAAAACGGATATACTTTCTTATGGCTTAATGAGCCTTATCGAACAGCTTAACCCGGTTGAAAGGGCTGTGTTTGTCCTTCGGGAAGCCTTTGATTACTCGTATGCCTCACTAGCCGAAATAGTACAGACCAGTGAAACCAATTGCCGCAAGATCCTTTCGCGCGCACGGGTGAAACTCAGATCCGAACCGTTACGGCAGACCAACGGTAAGTCACACCGGGAACTGCTCGACGCGTTTCTTCGGGCACATCAGCAAGGAGATATCAAGTCGCTGGCATCGCTGCTGAAGAAAGACGTTATCATTTATTCCGACGGCGGAGGGAAAGCTTCGGCGGCATTGAAGCCAGTGACAGGAGCGGATAACGTGATGCAGTTGCTTGAAGCCATATCAGGCATGGAAAGCGTTCAGGCGCAGACTGTTCAGATTCTGCGGGTTAACGGGCGCCTGGGACTTGTATTTTTTTCAGGCCAAAAACCCGAAACGATCTTTTGTTTTGAGGTAGATAAAATGGCTTTCTCGAAAATGTATATCATACGTAATCCGGACAAGATGAAAGTCAGTTATTAGCCCAGGAAAAGCCTTCCATTTTGAACCAGCTCCATGAATGCTTCACGATAACTTTTGCTGAGTGGGACCTGCCTTTCTCCTATATAAATGGTGTTTCCCTGAATCGCGCCAACTTTTGCAAAATTTATGATAAAAGAGCGGTGCACGCGCACAAATGCGGGCCGGGGCAGCATTTGTTCCATTTTTCCCAGTTGCCCCAAAGTCATGATCTTTTCTTTCCCGCAGAAAATGAGCACATATTCCCCATATGCTTCGATAAGGTCAATGTTGGTATAAGCGATTTTGTGGATTTTGGAATCGGCTTTGACAAACAGATATGCATTTTCCTGTTCATCGTTTTTAGGCAAAACAGCATTGCTACCGCGTTCTGCGGGCACTTTTTTGTTCAAAAGACAGATGTATTCCGTTGCCCGGCTGGTTGCCTGGAAAAACCGCTCGAAGGAAATTGGTTTGACCAGATAATCAAGCACAAAAAGCTCATAACCTTGCAAAGCGTATTCTGTGTAGGCCGTCGTGAAAATGGTCACCGGTTTGTTTTGTAAAGAACGGAGAAAAGACAGCCCGGTCACATCCGGCATCTGGATGTCCAGAAAAAGTAAATCAATGCGCTGTTTCTGCAAAAAACTTTGCGCCTCCATGGCCGATGCGCACGCAGCAACCAGGTTTAATTCCGGTATTTTAGAGATATAATCGGTCAGCAGCCGCCGGGCAAGCAGCTCGTCATCGACAATCAGGCAGTTTACAGTCATAAGTGAAATATTTTTAAGCTGACCAAGAATTCACCTTCCATCTCAGCTACCTGTAATTCATAATTTTCAGGATATATCAGCTGCAATCTTTTGCGCACATTGGCCAGCCCGATTCCTGCTTTCGGTTCCTCATTTAAAGGTTGCTTTGTTGTATTCCCGCACTCGAAATGCAAGGTTCCTGACATATCCACGCGCAATGAGATATGGATATGCCCGTCGGGATTCGTATCCAGGTCTGAAAATTTAAAGCTGTTTTCAATAAACACTAAAAGGAGCAACGGAGCAATGAAATGGTTCGGCTGTACACCGGAGGTTTCCAGCGAAACACGCTTTTGGTAAACATCCGATTTAAGCTGTTGCATGGCAATAATGTTACGCAAAAACTCCACCTCTTTTTCAAGCTTAACCCGGTCGGCCTGGCAATCATAAAGCGTGTAGCGCAGCAGCTCCGAAAGCTTCATGATCATGGGCGCAGCATTGTCGTCTTTCAGGTAAGCCAGCGTGTACACATTGTTCAATGTATTAAAAAGAAAATGCGGATTGATCTGGTTTTTAAGGACTTGCAGCTCTGTTTCCAACTGTTTCCTGTGCAGCTCTGACTGTCGTTGCAATGCATAAAAGCGATCGGATGCAAACTTGTAGGCCGTACTGACAATGTGGATTACAAACAGAAAAAAATACATCCTGCCGAACTGGAATGCACGCGGATATCTGATTTCACGTTTGCCCGCCAACAAATGCAAACCCGGCTCGGTAAGTTTCATATAAAGTACCGTAAGCAGAAAGATCAAGATCGCAACCTGTGCTGCGTAAGCCAGATATTTCCTCTTTTCAAGATAATGCGGGATCAAAAAACAAATGGTCGCGAATGCAGTGATTCCCTGTGCAGCCACATTAACGGAAGCGGCCCAAGCCGCATTGCCGAACGGTTGAAAGCTGGATAACAGGAATAGCCAGATCAGCCAGTAACAAATCCCGAGCACATACGGGTTGGCCAGTTTATATTTCCACTCCCTGCTATCCATTGTTCTTTGTTTTTCCTGCAAGTGTAAGATAAAAGTGACCTATGCAAAAAATTGTCCGCTCAACTTACCAATTCTTCGCATAAACGAATCCTTTTTTCACATGAATGGATTTCAATGGTCGCCCTGGGTCGCTCAAAGGGGCTTTTTGTGATTTTATGCAGGAAATCGCCGCGTTCGATGAATTTTTTTCCATTTGCAAAATTTAGAAAGTTGGTTTGAAACAGATACAACAAAAATCTATCAAACCATGGAAAAGAAACATGTAATCATGACCGCGCTTTTCGGGCTGGTATTCCTTTCAAATCCCTTATTCGCACAGAAGGTGCTGATGGAAAAGCCCGCCACAGAACGGGCAAAAATGCAGACACAACGCATGGCCACCACCCTGAAACTGGATTCGGCGCAGACCGGGAAAGTGGAAAAAATCAATCTGACCTATGCCCAAAAACTGGATCCGATCATGCTCGGCAACGGCAGCAGAATGTTTAAGCTGAAAGCGGTAAGGGCACTTCAAAGCGAAAAAGAGGCCGAGCTGAAACAGGTTTTGAGCCAGGAACAATTCAATCAGTTTAAACAGCAGCAACAGGAACGAAAAGATGAAATCAGGAAAAACAGGAGGTCTTAATTGGTCATTGGGGAGGGGCTTGCTGATGGCCGGATTGTTTTTGGCAGGGTGCAAAACCAGCGAACCGGGCAGATCCGAAATATTGGACCCTGCCTATGGTCCAGGCTGGTCGGCTGTGCATGCCGACAGCCGCAACTCCGATTACTCGCCTTTGCAAGGTCCCCGCAAAGTTGAACTCGCGTGGCATCGCAAATTTGACGGTACCATTAACCTTGGCCCGACCATTGGCAGGCAAGGGCAAGTTTACATAACGACCAATGCCGGTGACTGCTATTTGTATGCATTGGATCCCCGGACGGGAAAAACGGTTTGGTGTACCGATAAAGTAAACAAATTCGCTGTTGCTTCGTCTGCCCTCCTCGATGAGCAGGGACGACTTTTCATCGCGGATAATGAAGCTATGCATGCATTTGACGCATCCGGAAACCTGCTCTGGGAAACGAAGATCAAGGGCTTTCCATTCTCCGCGCAATTCACACAGACCGGCAGGCTGATCTTCATTACCCACATCGGCGTCATTTATGTGCTCGACCGAAAGACAGGTGCATTTGTTTTAGATCCGCACCCGCTTTCAGCCGAACTTCCGTCTGACCCGGACTTTGATCCCAGGGCCTGCATGCGCGGCACTGCGGATTGTCCCTGCGCAAATACGGTTGCCATCGACCAGCAGACGGGCCGGTTCTTTTTTACTTACTGGGCACCGGGAGCGGCCCGGGCCAGCGTTCGGGCGATGGTTTACTCGGAAAAGGACGGGCCTGCGATCAAACCGTTGTGGGAGCATAAAGAGCTTCCCGGCGGCAGCGCCTCCAGCCCGGATATTTCGTCAGACGGTTCGCGCATTTATGTCAATGATAATGCGGGCGGCCTGCACGCCATCGACGCGGCCAAGGGCAATAGCATATGGAAATATAATATTGGTTATGAGCCGGGAGGGAGCCAGTCCACTTCGCCCGAAGGCCTTATTATGCCTGCCGGTGGCGGTACAGCGCCGCTCATGTGCATTCAGGATGTCGGTCAGGAAGCGAAACTGGTGTGGAAAAAGGACAGCCTGAACCACCTGGGGTTGCCTATGCAGACAGCCGGGAACCTGGTGTATGCCACCGTTGCGGGTTCGCCCGATAAATCCTACAAAGAACTGGTAGTCGTTGACACAAAAACGGGTGAAGTCCTCGACCGCATGCCATTCCCCGGCAAAACGCTCTTTACGGTCGGAACTACGATTGGCCCGGAAGGTAACGTGTATGTGCCTGCCTTTGACGGGACTCTGTTTGCTTTCCGGCCGAGGTGATTTTTAGCTACATAACATTGAATTTTTAGTCAGAAAAATAGAATAACATGAAAACAATGCGATTGATTTTTGGATTAATATTTCTCGTATCCATGGCTGCCAGTTGCCAAAACAGCACGCCTGACCCCGGCAAACCCAGCCAGCCCGGGCAGCCTACGTCTGGTTATGGAGGCAGTGGGTACCAGCATGCCGAGGTGATCAAGAAAAATTATGATGACGGGCCCACCGGTTACTGGTTGTATTTACCTGCATCTCCTGCGCCGGTTTCGGCCCCAGTTATCGTGTTTAATCACGGCTATGGAGGCTGGAATCCTGCCAATTATGGTGCCTGGATCAAGCATTTGGTGAGGCAGGGCAACATTGTGATTTATCCCCGCTATCAAAAGGACGCGCGGACGAAGCCGGCAGAATTCACACCCAATGCTGCCGCAGGGATTAAAAGGGCTTTACAGGTTTTGGCATCCGGAGAATTGAAAATCAAGGCCGGGACGGACCAGCTTGTGATCATTGGTCATTCCTATGGGGGTGTGGTGACCGCGAATCTGGCACTCAATGCTGCCGAACTGGGCATACCGCAGCCGAAAGGCATCTTTCTGGCCGCAGCTGGTGTGGGGCCGGTGCCCTCAGGCCAGGCAAAATCCTATGCCGGGCTGCCTGCTTCGTTGAAGCTGCTGATGATCATTGAGAAGCAGGATACGATGGTAGACAGTGTTTTTATGAAAAAAGTATATGCTGAATCGAAGGCCATCTCAGCATCCAATAAGAACTTGCTCATGCATTACCCCGACGGCTACGGGAACGACTCGATCACTGCCGGACACAATGAACCTACATGCGCAGACCTGGATTTTGATAGCAAGGACGGCAAACTGGCCGCATCCCCCGAGGTAGATGCCACCGACTATTATTGCTACTGGCGCCTCGCCGATGCCCTGATCGATTGCAGCAGGAACAATAAAGGATGCCCCACCGCCTTCACCGAAACAAAAGAACAGACGTTCATGGGCAAGTGGAGCGATGGCGTGGAAATCAAAAGGCTTACCGGCCGCTAGCTTTGTCACAAAACAGGCTGTTTCAAGACCTTTAAAAAACAAATTTAAAGAAGACGATATGCCTGAAATGCTGGAAGAAGCGGTTTATTTTGATTCGCACGGAACACGTTGCGCAGGTCGCATTTATGTCAATGAAAATCAGCAGTCACCATTGCCCTGCATCGTGATGGTCAATGGGTTCACCGGTACAATGGACTGGCTTTTGCCCGATTATGCGCAACGGTTTGCAGCAGCCGGATATCTGGTACTCACTTTCGATTATCGCTTTTTTGGACAAAGCGAAGGAACGCCCAGGCAGCTTATCGATATTCATAAACAGCGTGAAGACATCATTGCCGCCGTAGATTTTATCAGGCAAGACCGGCGGGTTGACAGATTGAGAATCGTGCTATGGGGAACGTCACTCGGCGGTGGACACGTATTTTATACAGCAGCCAGGATCCCGAACCTGGCTGCCGTTATCGCTCAGGTTCCTGCATTTGATATGGTTAGCAAGGACGCGCGGGCATTGGTGCGTTTATCCGTCGGTTTTAAGTTGAAGCTCCTGCTTGCGGCGATGGTGGATTCGGTCAAAGGCCTGCTTGGGTTGTCTCCGTATTATATGAAGGTATATGGCGAGCGCGGCGAACTTGCTGTTTTTCAGGGAGAAGACCTGCGTGAAAATTTCCGGAACCTGCAAAGGAAAAGCCGGTTCTGGAAGAATCGGTTTACACCCCGCTTTTATCTGGATCCTCCGCGTTACCGGCCCGATGAAGCCCCCGGAGCTGACACGCCGGTGCTGGTGTGCATTGCCAGAAACGAAATTTACGCAAACCCTGCATTTCAGGAAAAGATCGCCCGATCCATACCATTAGGTGCCTGCAGAATTTACGAAGCTGACCACTTCGATTTTTACCACAAAATGCTGTCAGACACGGTTGAAGACCAGGTCGCATTTTTGGACAAATGGGTCTAAAACTGCGGCTCTCGCTGCATGAACCAGGTTTTTATACCCAAAACTATATCCGATGCTACGACTTTGAATCCGAATCTTTGGTACAGGGCCAAATTCTCGGATTTATCCGTTTCTAAAAAGGCAGGGTGTTGCATTGCATCGGCGTGTTTGCAAAACACCTCCAGAAGGCCGCTCCCTATCTGTTGCCCCTGGTATTCATTCGCCACTGCCAGTGGCCCAAAATGAAGGTGATAGCCTTTCGGATCTCGTTTTCCCCAGGCTTTTTGCCATCGCAAGACTGGTATCATGGTCAGTCTCAGCGCCGCAGCCAGGGAAAGTACCGGGGGCAGGTGCGCTAACGGATTCAATTGACAGTTGTCGGAAGTAGTGTAGCACATTACACCGGCGATGCGTCCATCTATCGTGGCTGCGAAGGTTGTAAAACCAGGCCTTGCCAATACGAACCGAAACATTTGCTCCTGCTTTCGTATCGCCTCCTGATTTGCGCTTTTAAAAACTGCCCGGTTAATCGGGTTGCTGGACATTGTTGTAGCCAGCAACCTCGCAGCCTCGTCGTGCGCATCGGGGGTGAGTTTGGAAATAGCCAGCATATTATCGTTTAACCTTATTTTTTATCGGTGGGATGGTTTTTAAATATACATATATGGCTGCGCTTTCTTCTTCGGTCAGTTCAGGAAACAAGGGCATAGGATAACTGATCACCGAGTTGTCTTTTGCGACACCCTCCGTAATGGCACGTCTGAATTCGGCTTCGGTCCAATCCTGAATGCCCGTTGCATGCGGGGTAAGATTGGGTGTCCTGATCTTTTTTCGGCTGGCGTCGCGCAATTTGTTCCCCCCGCCCATAAATCCCTTCGATTTGGCAGGATCCAGTGCGTCCAGGGAGGCAAAACTTTTGGAATGGCAATGATAGCACGCCAGGTTGTCGACCAGATATTTTCCGAGCAGCACCGCGTCGCTTTTGGGTTTCTGAATGCTGCTGTCGCGGTATTCTCCGGCTTTTACCATACTCAGACCAAGCCGGCCAATAGGCGTGTACTTGGTTTTTCCTGCTTTTCTTGCTGATGGTTGTACTGCCGGGTCGTCAGATTTCAAATAAGCAATGATAGCGTCCAGGTCCTGATTGGCCATATTGGGGCGGTGCATGTAGGGCATCAGCCGTCCCGTCCTGCTGATGCCCGTGCGGATCAGGTAAGCGAGTTCTCCGGGCGAGTATTTGCCGGCACCGTGTTCGGGATCCCGGGTGATGTTTGCGGAGTATATCTTACCGATAATTCCAGGAGAGTCTTCCAGCTTTTTTCCGCTGAAATCCTTCGTCTCGAAATTATAATGGCACGATCCGCAGACCAGCATAGTAAGTCTTTTTCCTTCCCTGATATCCCTTGATTCGGCTCTGTATTCAATTTTTTCTGTTTGATACTGAATTTTACATCCGGAAGCGATAAAGATCGCCCCGGGAAGCATCCAACTTTTCCAATTCATGGCATTATTTCGTTCAGTTTTGAAATACAAAACTAAGCGGGTGTATGCCCTGGATAGCTCCATTTAAGGACCGTCATTGACCGCTTCATCCGCCAGATTGTCCGGGCTTCAAAAGCCCGGATGCGAGTGTAGTAAAGTTGCGCACTACCGGAAAGCATACCTTCCAGCAACCAGCCAGAAAGGGGAACGAAACAGCCATTTGACGCCATCAATTGCAAGCGGGCGTGTGCGCTGTACATTAATTTTACGAGGGTAAAATCAGGCATCATGAAAACGTTTTCGCCTGTAACATAACCATTCACCATGATGAATTTCGACAAAAACGGCCGGGTCATTTTTACTATACCCGTCGTCACAGGTATGATTTATTGCTGGATCCAGACCGTGATAACGGGCGCTTTGTTATTTGATACTTTTGTGTTGTACCCCAATATTTTCAGCGATGTGCCGAAATCGCTTTCAACTTCCATGGCGTTTTTGAGTCATGCAAGTCCAGGCAGCTTTTTTCCTCCGCTCGGGGCTTCTTCGCTGGTAATCGGGTTGGCCGCATTGTGGTTTTGGAGGGGGCAGCGACAGGTGTTTTATTATTTTCTAACCTGCTTTTTACTCGTTGTGGCATTTGACTTTATCGCGTCGGCATTGTATTTCTGGCCGCGCAATGCGATCATGTTTACCGAAGGAATGAAAGTGCATGATGCGCAGACGCTTATTACGGCAGCAGGGGAGTTCCGTTCTCTGCATTGGGTTCGGGTTGCGGGAAGTATCGCGGCAAGTTTTTGTGCCATGACCGGGCTGGTCGCGGCCGTGCAGCACGTTATTCGAAATTGCCAGGATTAAAAAATGCTTACCGGTTTTCGACCCAGGCAAGGAAAGCAGTGGATTTTGCCTTGCTGACGATGACCGGCTCGCTGGCCACGCCTTCCAGTTTGACCATTAATTTTCGGTCGTCATAATGTTCGATGCGGTGAATGGCTTCGAATGCGAGTAACGTTTGCCGGTTTGCACGGTAAAATTTTTTGGGATCAACCTGCGCCTCTATGGAATCCAACGGCTTGTATAACTGAAACTTTCTGCCATCCTGCATGAATAGCTCTGTGGTTTCATGACATACCTTAAACAGTAAAATATTTTCAGTCGCGACGGGAATAAGCTGGTTCCGGAAATGGATCAGAAAGCTGCTTTTATATTTTCGGTTACGTGATTGAATGGAGGTAATTATTTTTTCAAATGCATCAATGTCGTGTTTGGGGGCCAGCATTTGGGCGATGGATTCGAGCTTCCTCAGGCTTTTCTCGAACAGATTTTCATTGATCGGTTTCAATATATAATCAATGCCGTTGCTCTGAAAAGCCTGAATGGCATATTCGTCATAGGCCGTGCAAAAGATGATCGGGCAGCTCAATTCAATCTTTTTAAATATTTCAAATGCAAGTCCGTCGCCCAGTTGAATGTCGGAGATGACCAGCTCTGGCTGTGGGTTATTCAGGAACCATTCTGTCGCAGTTTCCACGCTGTCCAGCACTGCAAGTATTTGATTGTCAGGCCGGAGTGTTTTTATGCAATTCTGAATGTCCCAGGCAGTGTGGACTTCGTCTTCAATGATTACAATGTTCATATCAATCGGCGATTGGCAGTAAAACTTCAAAATGGTTTGCATCCTTCTCCACGCGGATGCCGCGGCCTTTGAGGATTTCAAAGCGGTTATTAATATTATTTAAACCTACCTGAGAAGTTTCACCGGCCTTTTTGAACTGGAGGTTATTCTTCACAACTAAAAATCCGTCCGCTACATAAATGCAAACTTTCAACGGTCGCTTTTGCGAAAAGACATTATGCTTCACCACGTTTTCAATCAGCAGTTGGAGGGTGTTGGGAGGAACGGTTGCAGCCAGGATGCTGGCAGGAATTTGGATATCCACAGTAAATGCCTCTCCATAGCGTATTTGCAGCAGGTTGACGTAAGATTTCAAAAAGCAGATTTCTTCATCCAGCGTCACTTCCGTCATTCCATTGTGAACCAGCATATATCTGTAAATCGACGCCAGCTGATCGATAAATTTCAGCGATTGCATCTGATCCTGTTTGACAAGGGATTTCAGGGTGTTGAGTGAATTGAAAAGGAAATGCGGGTTTAACTGCTGTTTTAATGATTCGTGCAAAGCAATGAGATTTTCGCGTTTCAGGGTTTCCAGTTCAGCCTGCACCCGCCTGCTTTTTTCTGCGACGTCATAAAAATATTTGATCAGGATTACGAGGCCATTTAAAAGGATGATCCTGAGTATGAGATAGAACCAGGCTTTCGGGGAATGTATCAATGCGCCTCTTACCTGCGAGAGGAGTAATTCGGAGTTGTCTGCAAAACCGATGGTCAGAAATATGGCTATTGCACAAACCGTCGAAAGCAGGATGCGCAGCACCAGTTTTCTGGCGCTTTTTTTACTTTCCCTAAAACCGGAGAAGTCAATCAATGCAAAATTGATTGTCCAAAAAGAGAAAATGCAGCAAAATGAAAATACAAAACGCAGCAGAGCCTCAGAGCCGCTGGACCCGGAAAATACAAAAACACCAGGCAGGACAGCCGCCAGAAGCGCGCCTGTTTTTAGCTGATATTTCCGGATGAATTTTGACATGGTATTCTGTTTTGTCCGTTTCGGGTGTCTGATGGCCTGCCTGATATGCTAAATTGGTTATTGTTAGGCTTATATGTCAAGTTCTGCATTTAAAAATCTGGTTGCGGCGGTATTTTTGTACGATAATTCTTGGGAATGATCCGGTAAAACAAACGATGTCATATGCAGTATTCATTTCAAAAAAATGGCCAGGGATTCTGGTCAGAAGCCGTCGCATCACACATTAGAAACATGGAATCGATATTCAACGCCGCGTCCTCCGAAGGGATAACATTGTGGCTCGAAAGTGGCTGGGCGATTGATGCCCGCATCGGACAAATTACCAGAGAACATGAAGATATCGATATTGCCTACCCGGCTGAGCATCATGATAGCTATATTGATTTGCTCCGCAATCTCGGATTTTCGGGATACGAACAAATGGATTATGGTTTTTTGATGAGTAAAAATGACATACTGATCGATTGCGAACCTTGTTCAAAAATTGGTGAGGCGTATATATTGCCGGGATTTCCTTCCGGTTCCTGCCCGCCGGAGCCGGAAGGAAAACTTAACGGTAAACTCATCCGGTGCATCAGCTGGCAGGCGATGTATTTCGAGTTTTTGACTTACGAACAGGAGATTCCCAGATCCGACTGGCGTCCCAAAGATCATGAAAGCCTCAGGCTCATTGAACTACATCTTTCTACGGAAGAGCGGAAGGAGGTGGAACGTCATCTTGAAATAGCAAATAACCCGACCTGATATGATCCTTCGAAGTTGAAATCTATTTCCCGTCCCGGGCTCGTATCAATTCGACCGATTTGCGCTCCGGGTCGGCCGTAGCAATGTCAGGGATTACTCCTTTTCCCTCCCAGTTGGTTTGTGTGACAGGATTGACCGGACTTGCAATGGAGACAGACATTCTGAGTCCAGCTGGCAAGTCAAAATACTCATTTCGATTGGCCCCTCCTGCGCTGGGCTGGCCCACAACAATTGCCTTTTTGAAGGCCTGTAAGGTATAGGCAAAATATTCAGCAGCCGAGGCGGTTTTATGGTCAATCAAGATGTAGAGTGGTGTGCCGATCCGGAGTTTTCCATAAATCAGATCAGAACTTAGTGTCACCTGACAAGTCCCTTTTGCAGATTTCGTAGTTGAAATTTCTATGGGTTCGCCGTCAAAATAATGGTTCAGGATGTATTCCATAATACCCGGGTAGCCGCCGCCATTTCCCCGCAGATCAATAATCAGGTTTCGCCTGTTTTCAACCAGTTTCATTGCCGCCACAGCAGTTTGCATGGATCTTTTTGGGTGCATAAATTCTGTGATCCTGAGGTAAGCGATGTCATCGTCTAAAATCTCCATGCGCGTAAAACCGTAATTGTATTTCTGCTCTCTGCCCTTTTCCAGTTGTTCCCAGTTTCTACTGTCTGCCCTACCATTCTCCCTGCCCTGGACATATAGATGGCCGTCTTTGCTAATTTCCCGGAGGTCTTTGGTCAGCTCGTCCGCCAGCGCTTTCTTCTGATTGTAACGCAAATATTTGCCGGACGACGAAAGCTTACGGAATTCGCTGCAAATGCTGCTGCCTGCAATACTGTCGACATAATGATTCTCTATCAATCGGGGGATGGCTGCTGTAATAGCTTCTATTTCGCTTTTGTCAAGAATGTCACTATCAAGATGTGACCGAGCCGTATCCGACTGTGAGTAAGACGCCCGAATCAGCAAGAGCTGGGTCAGGATAAGTAGGATGGATCTCATGTTCCGGATCTGATTTTGAATTAAATAATATCACAGCAAAAATAAATCTGCGGTTTTCCTAGCCAGCTCAGTTCATCGGCAATCCTGCCCGTTTGATCGCTGGTATTGCCTCGCTTTACAGAATTTGAAGTGAAGCCTTTCAACCATTCCGGCTCAATGTCAGTCAATTGGGAACAATATTTCTTTCCTGTTGCAGTAGCGTTTCAAAGTCTTTCTACGACATCATGATGTAACCATTTAAATCTGTTAGCAAAATGAAAACACAATTCTCACAGCGTACTACGCTTCTTCTGCTTCTTGTCCTGTTCATCTCTTTTTCTTGTAACAAGGAAAACAACATTGCTCCTGAGCCGGATAACGGCTTACTCATCCAGACAAACCGTGATGAGTATAATAAGCTTATGGCAGCACGCGAGACGTTTGACGGGACGCCTTTTGAAATCAAAAACGTTGACAGAACGGGGAACACGCTGAAGATACATGTGACTGGCGCCGGCGGCATTGAGAATTACAAGGTGGTTTGGGACGGCTCGCTGATGCTTTCGTATCCAATGCAGGCCAGGTTAGTGGTGGGTTATGATACGCCTGATGGCGTTCAGGATGCCATGATGCATGATTACACGCTGGAAGTGGATCTCCAAAAGCTCTTTGGCAGTGCAGCAGATGCGTCTGATGTCATTGTGCATGTGTCAAACGGTTCAAAAAAACAGGATACAACAGTTGATCCCGACGGAAGCACGTCCAGCCCGAAGTAACACAGCGTCCTATTCAATCACCTTATCTTCTATTGCCCCCGGGATAGGCCGGGGGCAATACCGTTATATGTTCCTGTGGAATGGCTATCTGATTGTACAACCGATGAAAAACAATGGATTGAACGCTGTGCGAAAAAAGATCCCAAAGCGCAGCAATGGGTTTTTAAGCATTTTTTTGGTTTGGTGATGGGCATCTGCGTGCGATATCTCTCGGTTTACGATCTGGCGCAGGAAGCGGTCAGTGATTCTTTTCTCAAAATATTTGATCAGCTACCCAGGCAAGTTTCGGAAATCCGGTCTTTCAGGGCTTGGATGCGCGCCATGGTTGTTCGCACAGCCATTGACTACTTTCGAAAGGAGAAGAAAAACTTTGCTGTAATCGATTTGGATGCCGTTTTTGAGCATGCGGAAATAGAGGAGGAAGTGACTTCAAATCAGTCGGTTGCTGAGATTTTGCAGCTGCTCGACAAACTTCCGCCCGTTTGGAAAGTGGTGTTCAACTTGTATGAAGTGGAGGGTTACAGCCATGAAGAAATTGGTAAAATGCTGTCTATCACCGCTTCATCCTCACGGGCTTACCTTGCAAAAGGAAAGCAGAGCCTGCGGAAAATGATAGCGATACAAAACGGAAGCAATTAAGATGTCAGACCAGGAACCCGACAACAAGCGGATCATCGACCAGCTTTGGGCGCACACCGAGCCTTACCAGCTCGGCGCCTGGGAGCATTTTGAACGATTGCGGGACCAGCGGAAGCGGAAAAGGAGGGTTGTCATGTATTGGCTGAATGCGGCTGCTGTGCTGGTTATTTTTGGAACAGCCATTTTGGTAAGCCAACTAATACCCGCGGAGAAAACGGCGAATAACAAAACTGCGGTAAATCAGATCAGGAACGACAGGGTTTCCGGCAAAGAAAACCTGGGAAAATTGTCTTCTGAAAAAGCAAACAGCCTGAATTCCAGGCCGGATTTGAGTCAGGTGAATGGAAAGAAAGAGAGAATAGCGACTGAAATACGCAGTCAGCAAAGTTTCAGGAAAGGGCCTTTAATCGGAATGCCTGAATACCAGCCTGCAAGTGCAATCGCGACAACAGATCAGACGAAAGAGCAAGAGTTACGGAGCCTGGATGTTCTGCAATCCCGGCCGTTCACGTTTCAAAATGTCCAGTTCGGCAAGCTATATATTCCGGTTAGGCAGCAGCTTTCAGAACCACCTGCTCGTCTGCCCGGATCGTTTCGTTTTGGCGTAGCTGTTTCTCAGCAATCAAACCAGGCCGCATGCACGCACCTGGAAATGAATTATGGTGTGGGCGGCGCTTTATACATCCCTATTACACCTAGAATGGCCCTCGTTACAGGTGCATCCGGAAGCAGACAGTCTTTAAATGTAGAAATAGATGCCATTGCCTCGACGCTTTCGGGTGGAATAGCACAGTTGCAACGCGCTCGTTATCAGTGGTTCAATGTGGAAGTGCCCGTGCATGTCCAATACAGCGTCAAGACTTTCAACAAGGCCGCGATCACCGCAGTTGGCGGTTTATCGTGGCTGGGCAGCACAGGACAAGTGTCGGATTATTTTTATAAAACCAGCCGCACAATTACAACGTTATCCGAAACCGCAGGAGGGCCTGTCGTGGTTTCGACACAAACTATCGAGGATTTCAGCTCGGTAACGGAAGAGGATAAAAAGGGCGACTGGGCCTTCGGCGGCGCACTTTACTTTGGATTGGGATTTAATTATCAAATGAAACATTACGGTCTGGGAGTCGAACCATATGTCAAATACCCGATTGGTCCCGTCACCGCAGAAAAGTTACAGCTCACTTCCTTAGGCGTCCAGTTGAAACTGACAGGATTGCTCAGCAAACCAAAGTAATATCCAACGATCCACGGCGAACTGACCACGACAGCGTTTCCTGCGCGTCCTGCTATCAGGCAGGCCCTTCGGTGCCGCCCGAAACCAGGCGTTGCATCGGATTACAATCGGCTTTGGGAAATAACTGTCACGCCATTGTTGGGATTTGTCGGATAGTCTGGCTCAACCTGTTTCAGAAAGCGATTGAAATTTATCAGGTTGCAAGGAAAGATCCCCGTGAAACCGGTAATGGTGACTATCTTGAGTCTTTTCCCAGATTGAGTGGGGAGATACGGAATTTTCCGAAGTCGCCTTAGAATCCCAGTATACGAATCAACCTCTTGCCGTGCGCCCATGAAATACCTTCGAAATCAGCACTTGCTGTGCCTCCTGACTTTGCTGACTGCGTTTTGTACTAATGAACAAGTGAATGCCCAAACCCGCCCGAACATTGTTTTCATTCTCACAGATGATCAGGGATGGGGCGATTTGAGCATTCATGGAAATGTCAATGTAAGCACACCTAATATCGACAGGATCGGTCGGGAAGGTGCGCGGTTTTCACGATTCTATGTAGCGCCTTTGTGCGCGCCTACGCGGGCAGGCCTGCTGACCGGCCGTTATCACTATCGGACGGGCGTCTGGGGTGTTTCCAGCTCAAAAGAATTCATGAACCCGGACGAGGTAACATTCGCTGATATGTTCAAAAAAGCTGGTTATGCGACGGGGGCTTTCGGAAAATGGCATAATGGGAGTCAGTATCCGTATCATCCGAACGGTCGCGGATTTGATGAATTCTATGGTTTTCTGAGCGGGCATTATGCCAATTATTTTAACACGATGCTTGATCACAATGGTAAGGCGGTTCGCAGTAATGGTTACATCACCGACGATCTGACAGACAAGGCCATTGCCTTCATCGAAAAAAACAGGGCTCAGCCTTTTGTTTGCTATGTGCCTTACAATGCGCCGCATTCGCCTTTTCAGGTTCCGGACAAATATTATGACCGGGTAAAAGCAAGAGGAGTCAAAATGTTTGGTAAAAACAAGAGCGGGGAGGAGCTTGAAGTAACTATTTCGGCACTGGCGATGTGCGAGAATATCGATGAAAATGTTGGCCGGATCCTGTCAAAACTCGATCAGCTCAAACTTTCTGAAAATACAATCGTGATTTATATGACCGATAACGGGCCCAATTCCTGGCGCTGGAACGGGGATATGAAGGGTCGCAAGGGTATGGCTGACGAAGGTGGTGTACGAGTGCCGTTTTTGATTCGCTGGCCGGGCAAAATTGCTGCTGGTAAGGTAGTCGGCGGTAATGCAGCCTATATTGACCTGCTCCCTACACTGACCGATCTTGCCGGGATTTCATCAAAAGGATCAAAACCGCTCGATGGGATCAGTCTGAAACCAGCATTGACAGGAAAAATTCCGCAGGTTCCTGAGCGCGTACTTTTCACTTCCATTAATAAAAGCAGCAGTATACGAAAAGGAAATTACCTGTTTTCCGGCGGCTCACTTTTTGACCTTTCCAAAGATTCTACTCAGCAAAATGACATCGCCTCCAAAGAGCCGGAACTGACTGGAACACTCTCAGCAGCGCTGGAAAACTGGCAGTCTGAAATGAGCAAAAGCATTGATACTGCGCGCTGGCTTCCGGTTGGTTACCGGCAATTTCCCAAAGCAGTTCTTCCTTCGCAGGATGCGGTCCTGCATCGATCCAAAAACAGCACGCTTTCTTACAGTGCATCCGCGCCTAATTCTTCGTGGATCGCAAACTGGAATGACCTCGAATCATACGTAACCTGGAATGTAGCGGTGAATACAAGCGGTAAATACAAGGTAAATATCTATTACACCAGCCCCGAACCCGGCGATGCATTTACGCTTACATTCAATCAAAAAAGTATCTCAGGAAAGATCAGGGATGTATTTGACCCACCGCTGATCGAAAGCCCCGACCGGGTAAAAAGACAAGCCGAATCCTATGAAAAGGAATTTAAAACATTAGAGGTCGGAGAAGTGGATTTACAAAAAGGTAGGGGAGTATTAAAGCTTGTAGCAACAGACATTCAAGGAGAGAAATTCGCCGATATCCGCGCAGTGGAATTGATTTTGGTGAAATAAATGAAACAGGGCAGTGTAAGGCGAAACACCCGTGTCGTAAGTTTTCAATGAAAGCCATCTTTGCAAAAAAAAATCGCAAAAACACGTGCGTTTCGCCTGTTTTATTCCTTCAGAGCGGGTAGGGATTATTGCCCGACCAGCCGCCAGAGCGAGCCATTTTTGGTGGTCAGTTCGCTCAGATTTCCTGCATCGGCTTGGTTCACCAATAACGATTCCGCCTGCGGGCGGGGGATTTGCGAAAGTTCGGAAAACTCACGTAAGGTCAGCGTGTTGAATTTGTTAAAAAGTGCTTTCCAATCCGTATCGATGTTGCTTTTGGTTGCACCAGGCAATTGTTTTAGCAATGCAGCCTCATAAACCTGGTATGGTTTCGTGCCATAAACCTTCTCCTGGCTACCTTGCTCATCTACAAAAAACATGGTCGGGAAACCTCTCACACCCAGCTGCGCCGCTAATTCCAGATCTTGCCTGAACAAATCTTTGGCACGACCATCAAAATCATTTTCCAGCTGCTCCACATCCAGGCCCACTGTTTTTGCACCCACTGCCATATGCTCCCATTTCGCAATGTTGATCTTTTGCAGAAAGAGCATTTCACGCAAGGCACGCAGGAACTGAATAGCCTTGTCGGAACTCTGTAACTGGGCTGCTTTGAAGGCGATGGAAGGTGGGTAGGACGAATCGAGCGGATCTTCCAGCCACACATCACCATCTATGGGCATATCGTAATGCCGGCTCACTTCGTCCCAATGATGCGCTACATCGGAAGGTTTACTGATTCCGCCGCTGTTATAACTCCAGTCCGGCAGCAGGCCGCCCATTCGGTAATCGATTTCAAAGTGCTGGCCGTATTCCAGTTTCAATTTGCGCAACTGCGGCTCAATACCCCAGCACGATGAACAGATCGGATCGGTAAAATAAATGAGTCTAACGCCTTTCCGGGTAGCAGCTTGTACCTGATCGACCGATGCAGCAGCCATATCCGGCATTTCGCAAACGCCTGATTCAATGTCACATAGCAACGGGTTATTGTTTGTATTTTCCATTATCTGATTTTTGGCCGTCACCTGACCGGGTAGTCTGGACGGTTGTTAGATTAATTATGCCACAAATTTCAGTCTTATATATTCCCTGGTCAATTAGTCAAGAAAAGTTGACCATGTCGCTGGCTGTAACTTTTCATGAATTGATGGTGTTGCTGATCGTATGTGTTCTCTCATATTTTAAACTCAATTCTAATGAAAAACAATGCCGACGAACCAAACCAATGTCCGGCGGAAAGCCTTTTGAAGCAATTGTCGGGCAAGTGGAAACCGCAGATTTTCAGAATGGCGTTGAGAGAACCCGTACGTTTTAACTCGCTTTTACGCCAGTTGGAAGGTTCCAGCAAGCAGGCCATTGCCGTAGCTTTGAAGGAAATGGAAGAGCAGGATTTGCTGACAAAAACGGTCATCAGGCTCAAACCGCTGCATATTGAATATGCATTGTCAGAAAAAGGAAAGTCGCTGGTCCCGGTGTTCATGCAGCTGGAGCAACTGGCATAGATCAGGATGGATGCAGCTTCCAAGTAAATGTTCTGTTCCGGGAATTACCTGGACAGCGGTTGTTACCGGTTTGATGCGCCGTTCACCTTGATATAACTTCGGCGATTGCATCAAAGGAGTTGGGTCCCCAAAAAGTTCGCCCGGAAACTGGATGGCGATTCGCCTGTTTTGGTCGTAAATAGCCTGCTGAAATAAGCAGGGTCATCGTAGCCAAGGTTGTATGCGATTTCCTTTGCAGTGAGGGAAGTATGGGCCAATAGCCGTTTTGCTTCCAGGATAATCCGGTTCTTGATCACTTCGTTGGGTTGCGGAAGCCGCAGACGGTTGAATTTGTGGGTGATGGTTTTCGGTGCCATGCACAGGAAATCGGCGTAATCGGCAACGGTGTGTTTGGATTTATAATGCGTTTCCACGAGCCTGGTAAACTTTCGGAAAAATTCCAGATCGCTTTGTTGATCGGTCACATCATGGGTCAGGTGTTGTCTTTTCCAGGAGCGCGTCGCGCGGATAAGCAATTGTTTAAGATAGGTGCGGACCATCTCCTCCAATGAGCTGTCGTTGAGGCGGAATTCCTGGATCATTTCTTCAAACACTCCCCTCAAAAAAACATGTTCGACTTCCGAAAGCTCTACTTTGGGCATATTGCGGATGTTGTTGAACAGCAAGCCATCACACGCAACTTCCTGGTCATGGATCTGAATGCAGTAAAAATCGCGGTTGTAAAAAACAAAATAGCCACTTTCCTGGCCGGCTGCTCGTAGTTCCAGGTATTGGTTCGGGCTGACAAAAAACAATGTTGGTTGCTGCGTTTCGTAACAGGTGAAATCTACTTTAAGCTGATAGCCAGCCGGTAGATAAAGTATCTTAATATATTCCTTGTAGGCTGGCCCATTGATCACATCCGTTTGCTGCCGGCTTACATGCAACAATCCCAACGTTTTTAAATTGTTGCTGAAAACGGTTGTACTCATGGCTGTATATGCTTTGAATGACAGAAATGCTATGCGTTGGAATAGGTAAAAACCTGTGAAGCGCATCCATCGCTTCACAGGTGTAATGGTGTTATTTAATTTCTGGCAAACTTTTCAAGCTCTGCGTTGAATTTATCCATTTCTTCCAGGAAAAATGCGTGTCCGCCCTTTTCAAATTTGACGATATAAGAACCTTTGATGGCTTTGTTGAGCTGCTCAGCCTGTGAGAAGTCACATAATTTGTCGTTTACAGCATGGAATATCGCGACAGGCAGTTTGATTTTTGATAACGCAGGACGAAGATCCAGGTCGCGTAATGCTGTGATAGACTGAGTGATAGCAAAAGGTGATGCATTCAGGTTGATGCTTTCCAGCCATTTGATAGATTCTGGTGAGAGGCTGCCTTCCCTGCCTTCAAAGGCTTTTCCAAATCCTGCCACCAGTTGTTCCCGGTTTATTTTGGTCTGCTTGATCAGGTCATCTGCGGCCTGGTCGGTGACGCCATAAGGGTAGCCTTCGCGCTGTTTCCATGATGGGCCGGATGTTCCGAATAAGACTAATTTTTTGATATGTGCGCCATTGTATTTGGTCACAAAGTGTAGGGTTACCGCGCTTCCCATTGAAAAGCCACCCAGTGTCGCATGCTCAATTTTAAGTTTTTCCAGCACCACTTTAATGTCGTCGGAGAAAGTATCGAAGTCGTATTTTCCGTAGGGCCTGTCTGACTTTCCGAAACCGCGGAGGGAAATGCCGATAACCCTGAACCCTTTTTCCACCAGATACTGGTATTGATATTCGTACATCTCGTTGTTCAGTGGCCATCCGTGGATGAGCACCACTGGCTGACCTTCGCCAAGGTCGATTACGTGCAGTTTTACATTTTTTTCCACTTCAATGTATTCTTCCCTTCCCAGCGATGCCGGTTTGCGTGTTTGTGCAAAAAGGAATTGGCTTTGGATAAAAGTGGATAAGAACGCGATGGTGAAGGCAATCGTTTTCATCTGAGTAGTAAGTTTGATTTTTGGAGTTAACCTGCTAACCGTTAGCAAATTGTCGTTGTGTTTTGACATTACAAAGGTGGCAGGTTCGGTCCCCCGGAAGAATGGATAAAAGGCCATGCGCCATGTACATTTTTCCCGGAAGGCGAAATCAGGGCTCATAAAAAGGCGTAAGCTGACGTAATCGCTGCTTGACCAGCACATTTTTCATTGGTTCAAACCGGGCCAGCTCCACGTTGTTTTTAGTAACGATGATATAAAATGGCTGCTTCAATTTGGTTGTGAGGTGGTAAATGGTCGTTAGCTCGGCAATATCCTCAAACCAGGCCGCCATTGCATACAAAGAGGGAAATGGCGTCTTGGCAAGCCTTGCATAAACTTCCGGTGCCCGACTGAACGGCACCTGTTTTCCGCTACGAAAGCGGGTTTGTTCGAGTAAAGAGTCAATGTATGGCTCGTCAGGCACGTTCATCATTCTCCAGATGCCTTATTTGTAGCTGGTCATTAATGAGCGCTGAGTAATAAGCGAAGGCGTAAATGGTGCAAATTACGGTCTGTTAAGGTATTTAGAGCAAAATATTTTTACGGATCATGAAGCTTGTGGCATATAATCACTAACCGCAGATAACCTTCGGTGAAACAACGAAGCTTTTTGACCTGCTTCTGCCAGACAATTGCCTTAATTTATTTCAATGTGATAATCTGGCTGTAACGTTCCGTTTTCTCTGTTCCCCGGACGACGTACACCGCATATTTCCCGACGGGCACATGGCTTGGGATCGGGTAAGAGAGGAATGAAAGATAGTAATCGAAAATTCCATATACGTCGCCGGAGTACGGCAGACTATATTCTTTTCCAGTACTTTGGTTCACCAGAATCATCTCATTGTGATCGGGAAATCCTCCCCAGGCCTGGGTGTAAGCAATTAGAGGTTCTTTCCGGTTGACGATGCTGGCAGCAGGGTAATAAGCAAGATCATATCCGTAAGGTGTGGTAAAGAAGCCGCGTAGTGACGGTTGCGTCACTATTCTGAGGATCGGTTGCGTACTATTTTTTCGGATGTAGAAATGGTCATCGCCCGAATACCTGTCCAGCCACGCTCTTTCTTCATAAGGCTTTTGCTCTTTTCCATTCATCAGATAGGTAATCTTGTAATTTCCCAAACCGATCGCAGCTGGCAAATTCCCCGACAATGTCCCGGGTTTCTCATACTTCAGCGAAATGCGCTGTGGTGATACGAAATCATTTTGAATAATTGCTTCATATTTAGCTGTGGGGGGTAAATTGAAAGCCGTTATCTCAAAATAGCGGTGATCTTCCAGCATGCGCCACGATCCTCTTTTGAACCGGACTGCGCCGGGTTTGACTGTAACATGAGATGACAGCAGTTCTCTTTTAGTACCCCAAACAATTTCCGCGGTGTATTCGCCTGGTAAAATCGGGGGTGGCAATGTGAAAGTTGATTCGTTACCGGAATTTTCATAACCGTGATCCACAAGCAATTCCAGGGCGATTAGTCCCGTTGCTTTGTCGATAAAACGGACCAGCGGCTCATATACAACCTTTCCGCTATCATTTACAGTCGCCAGTGTTCCTTTGAGATCAAAAGATGCCGTAAACGTTTTCTCAGGGCCGATAGTGAAGTCGTAAGTTTGAGTTGGCCTGTTGAGCTGAATAGCTTTATATGGTATGACAATGACATTAAAAGTCCTTCTTGGACGGGTGGCACTTTCCAGCTCGAGCCTGATCTCCTGCCCTTCGAAACTAAACCCATTCAGAAGTTTAGATTGCGAAGAATAGCCGGCTCCAAAGACAATATCAGGTTTGATGTAATTTCCTTTGGCGTAATTTTCTGGTAAATGCACCACAATTACATTTTCACCAACGTAGATGTTTTTCTGATCGATTCCGGGTATTGTAAAGCGGAGAACATCAATTTCCTTTATTTCTACCGCCTTTACCATTAGTTTTTCCTCTCTCCCGCACTGCCAGAAAAGGAAGGCCACACAGATCAGGACGTAGAAAGACTGCTTCATTTGTTTAGGTTATTTGTAAATTAAACTTACAAAAAGTACCATTATCTTTCGATATCCCGACGAATCCAATATTTCATTTTGGGGCAGGCAAATCTACCTTGGTTTTTATATGGTTGCATAAAAAACCTGTTTAGCCCCTTCAACGGAGTCGGACCAATAGCCTTTTAAAAATGATCAAGGGAAAGTCTGAGTTGCCATTCATTGATCGTAAAAGCAAAAAAGCCCCTCAGCTTTCGCCAAGGAGTTTTTCGTACGCGCAACGGACGGGATATGCGAAATATGCCAATCATATAGGTTGCATGTATGATTATGCCAGTACGGAGTTTACAATCTTCCCTTCGGTATCGGTCAGCCTGAAATTCCTTCCCTGAAATGGATAGGTGAATTTTTCGTGATCAAAACCCAGCAAATGCAAAATGGTCGCATTCAGGTCGTGGACATGGACGCGGTCTTTTACACCATAATAGCCCAGTTCGTCGGTTTCTCCGAAAGAGAATCCTTTTTTGACGCCGCCACCTGCCATCCACATCGTGAATGCTTCGAGGTGATGATCGCGGCCCATGAATGGCAACACGAGCCCGTTCCGGTTTTCCTGCATGGGCGTCCGGCCGAATTCCCCTCCCCAGACAACCAATGTGTCTTCCAGCAGCCCGCGCATTTTCAGGTCTTGAATCAATGCAGCCACGGCCCGGTCGGATTCCAGGCATTTGTTACGCAGCCCCTGGCCGACATTCCCTGCTGCCGAAGTACCGTGCGCGTCCCAGCCCCAGTCGAAAAGCTGCACAAAACGCACATCGTTTTCCGCCAGTTTTCGTGCCAGCAGACAGTTCATTGCAAAGCTTCCCTCGCCCGCTTTTACACCGTACATATCCAGAATGTACTGCGGCTCCTTGGAAACATCCATCACCTCCGGCACCGACATTTGCATCCGGAAGGCCATTTCATATTGTTTAATGCGCGTCAGGATCTCGTCGTCGCGCACATCTTCGTAAGCAAGCTTATTAATATTGTTAATGGTTTCAATGGTCTTTTTGCGGATATCACGGTTCATACCGTCCGGATTTCCTACAAAAAGTACGGGGTCGCCGCCTGTGCGGCATTGCACGCCCTGATAAACTGACGGCAGAAAACCGCTGCCAAAAACGCTTTTCCCTGCATCCGGATCTTTCCCGCCGGAAGCTAAAACAATGAAGCCCGGCAGGTTCTGATTTTCGGATCCCAGCCCGTAAGTCGCCCACGCGCCGAGGCTCGGCCGCCCCAGCCGCGCGCTGCCGGTGTGCAGCAGAAGCTGCGCCGGAGCGTGGTTGAACTGGTCGGTGTGCATGGCTTTCAGAAAAGTGATCTCGTCGGCAATCGTTTGTAAATAAGGGATATAGTCCGACATCCACGCGCCCGACTGACCATACTGCGCAAACTTCCCCTGCGGGCCAAGCATTTTTGGGACACCCTGAATGAATGCAAATTTTTTGCCTTCCAGAAACTCTGCGGGACAATCCTTGCCGTGGTATTTTTCAAGCTGCGGTTTGTAATCGAACAATTCCAGCTGCGAAGGTGCGCCGGCCATGTGAATGTAAATCACGCGCTTGGCTTTCGGGGCAAATTGGGGGATCAGGTTTTCACCTGCGGCATCGCTGATCGTGGCCTGTTTTCCCGAGCCGTCGCATGAGCTGAGCAACGAACCAAGTCCCAGAGCACCCAGCCCAAAACCGCACGATTGCAGGAAATGCCGCCTTGTTTGGCGTTGCAGATCAGTATGTTGTAATTCTTTGAGCAGTTTTTCCATTACTCTTTTGTCAAAACATTATCCAGGTTCAGCAGCACATTTGTAGACACCGTGAGCGCCGCCAGTTCCGGCGACGGGCTTTTCTGGTTGACCAATATCTTTTTCATCTCGCCGGGTTGCTTTTGGTAGGTTTTCAAAGCCTCATGATAGATTCCCATCAGCAGCGCCAGCTGTTTTTTATCCAAAGATTTAAACGAAAGCAATCGATAACCTTCGGTTAACTGCTGCTGCGCCGTCGGTTTGCGTTTTATTAATTCAACAGCCAGGGTTTCCGCCGCTTCCAGAAAGACCGGATCGTTCAATGTGTTCAATGCCTGCAAAGGTGTATTCGTCCGGATGCGCCGCGACTGGCAGAACTCCCGCGTCGGGCTGTCGAATGTCATCATCGAGGGGTAGGGGGCGCTGCGTTTCCAATAGGTATACAATGCGCGGCGGTACTTGTCCTCGCCTTCGCTCAGCACCCAGGTGTCGCCGTTGTAAGGTGTTTGCCAAATGCCGTCCGGCTGCGGCGGCATCACGCTTTTGCCATACATTTTGGTAGATAGCAACCCTGAAACTGCCAGCGCCTGGTCGCGGATCTGTTCCGCGCTCAGCCGCACGCGGGAAGCATGCGAAAGCCACATATTCGCAGGGTCGATCTGTTTGGTACGCTCGTCGACAGCCGAATTCTGACGGTAGGTCGCCGACATGACCATTCTTTTCAGCAGCTTTTTGACGCTCCACTGGTCTTTTTCCATGAATTCCACCGCCAGCCAGTCGAGCAGTTCCTGATGCGAAGGTTCGCTGCCCTGCGAGCCGAAATCTTCAACCGTTTCTACAATACCTCTGCCGAAAAGCTGTTCCCAGAAGCGGTTTACGATCACGCGGGAAGTCAGCGGGTTGTCGCGGTGGGTCATCCATCTGGCCAGTCCGAGCCTGTTTTGCGGGTATTGTTTTGGTACCGGCGGCAGCATCGCGGGCACGTCCGGTTTTACTTCGGCGCCTTTGACAAGCCAGTTGCCTCTTACAAACACATTTGTTTTCCGCACCAGATCACCCTCGCCTTCCCACAATACCGGCGTTTCTTCCACTTTCCGGCCGAGCAGTCTCATGTATTCCGCTGCAATCTGCGGTTGATCAGGATCGCCCGAGCCCGGCAGGTTTTTCTGGAATGCGATCCATTTGACGCTTACCCACTCTTCCGGATTTTTCGGACTTTTTAATTGAAAATACAGGTCCTTTTTACCCGTAATGTTCGGAATGGTCGCTACTATAATCGTGTCTCTGCCGGACTTCGGCACCGGGAATCTGGCGATGAAATCCGGTTTTAAAGTGTCTTCGGAAATGGTCAAAACCGCATTTTCAGCCTTGGTACTGTATTGCATCAGCATTTGCGACTTGCCCGTAAGCGTCGCGCCCGACAGACTGGCTGTGCCATTTCCTTTGATACCCATGTATTTACTGTCCAGCAACGTCGAATTGCTGATCATCCTGAAGTCGTGGGAATTGACTTTCGGCTCGGTCAAACGCAGGAATTTTTCTACCTCTCGCGCCTGGTTTTTGTCTTTTAATGAAACCCAGTCGACAATTTTCTGGACTTTCAATGAATCTTCATTTTTGTAAAAACGCAGCGTCGGCGTTTCGCTCGGCACGTCCTCGTCGCGGGTATTGTTGAAATACGCCATGTATTTGTAATACTCGTCGTGCGAAATCGGGTCGTAAGGGTGGCTGTGGCATTGAATGCAGGCGAAAGTAGTGCCCTGCCACACCTCCCAGGTCGTGCCCACGCGGTCGAGCTGGGCTGCCACGCGGAACTCTTCGTCCACCGTGCCGCCCTCGTCGTTGTTCATCGTATTGCGGTGGAAACCGGTGGCAGTCAGCTGTTCTTCTGAGGGAAAGCTGTTTTTTTCGCCCAGCAAATCACCCGCCAGCTGCTCGACTGTAAACTGGTCGAAAGGTTTGTCTTTATTGAAAGATTTGATGACATAATCGCGGTATCTCCAGATCCTTCTGGCACCGTCGCGTTCGTAGCCTTTGGTATCCGCGTAACGCGCCAAATCCATCCACATCGCCGCCCATTTTTCACCGTAGGCATTCGATTGCAACAGTTGGTCGACTATTTTTTCGTATGCATTCGGGGATTTGTCGTTTTGAAAATCAGCGACTTCTTTTTCGGTAGGAGGTAAGCCTGTCAGGTCCAGGCAGACACGACGCAACAAGGTTGCCCGGTCGGTTTCCCTGGAAGGTGCGAGATCATGATCATCCAGCTTATCCAGGACAAAATGGTCGATCTCGTTTTTTGCCCATTTGGAATTTCTGTTTTTAAACACACCGAAAAGATTCCAGACGTTGTCAGGTGAAGGCACTTCCGGCCGCTCAATTTTTTTATACGACCAATGTTTCTCCCATTTCGCCCCCCGATCGATCCAGTCCTTTAAAATATTGACTTCCTCGTCGCTGAGCGGCGGCGCATTTTTCGGCATTTTTTCATCGGGATCGTCGGTGATAATGCGCCGGATCATCTCGCTGGCATGGGCATCGCCGCGCACCACCGGAATCTTGCCCGATTTGCCCGGTTCCAGCATTTCGTGCTCGAAAAGGAAACTTACATCGCCGGCTTTTTTCACGCCACCATGACAGCCCATGCAGTTTTTGTTCAGGATCGGCTTGACGTCCGCATTGTAGTCGACTTCACTACTGCGTCCGCCAATCAGCCAGGAGGTGACAGTAACAGCGACTAATATTGCCGTAATGGTAAAAAAAGATCTTAATGTCATTATCTATCAATATGCAATTAAGAAGATATAAACAGGCCGATTCTCACTGTGCGTCATCGTTTTTCCGGCAAAGAAATACAGAAACCGGTTAGACAATCCGGCAAAAAAAACCGCCGGCATATGTAGTGATATCTGGTACACGGGCCTCGTAACCAACCTTAGCGTCCATAGATAAGGCTCAGATATTTGTTCTGCAAATTTGAGAAATAGGCCAGGCAGGCAATGGTCAGCGAAGAAAGGAAAAGGAAAGTTGTCGGATGTGGAAAATAATAGAATGTGATGATCACAATTAGGCTTGCACGGATGAATTCGATATAAAAAACCCACCTTCGTTGTTCCAGAATAGCTCCGCAATTGATCAGCGTTACAAATATGGTAAGCGCAACCAAAACCTGGATGTAAGTAGCGATGTAGTGCTCGAAAAGTAAGAGGAAGAACAGTGTCGTGACCATCAAGGCAAACTGAATGACCGCATAGGAGCGAAATTTCTGAGAGCGGGTGCGCACTTTGTGTTTCGACAAAAACCTTTTTTCAGCCATCTCTCTGAGCGCGGGATCGAAGTCGGCAGGGCGCCCGAAAATAATTTTCAGCTTCTGAAAAAACCCGGGAGCTTTTTTGACAGCATAGGTAAGCTCGATCAGATAATGAAAGTGCTGCCACAAAAAGCTGTGGCTTCCCAACTGTCTGGTCAGACCATATCTGGGCGTTTCTTTTTCCTCTGCAAAAGTCCCGAACAATTTATCCCATATAATAAACATGTCGCCAAAATTCTTGTCCAGATAAGCCTCGTTGCTGGCATGGTGCACGCGATGATGTGAAGGCGTGACCAGGATATGTTCCAGGATCCCCAATTTTCCAATCAGTTGGGTATGGGTAAAAAACGGGTAGAATCCGTGTATGATCAGCATGGTCGTGATCATCGCCGGTGGAAAGCCGATTACTGGCAATACTGCCCAGAATGCCGTCCGTATAAAAGCCTGAAAAACGGTGATCCTTGTGCCCGCTGTATAGTTGAACTCTTCGCTGGTATGATGCACGACGTGAAATCCCCAGAAAACATTGATCTCATGTCCAAACCGGTGGTACCAATACCAGATCAGATCGGTAGCGAGTATCAGTGAAACCCACATCAAAATACCCGGCTTGATATCGAAAATGGCGTAATGTTCGTGCAGATACTCATAAAAAAAGTAGAAAGAGGCCGCCGTGAACATATCAATCAGGCGTTCTGCCACACCTACATTCATATTGGTGATCGAACTTGTGAAGTTGAAGACGTTGCGACCGAGTTTTTTGGAGAGCAAATATTCCAGCCCAATAAACAGCAAAAACACCGGGACTGCCAGCGCCATGTAATTCAGGTTCATCTTTGTCAGTATTTATGATTGATGGTTTATCATGAGTGACGCTTGCGGTAATTGGAGGAAATCAGCATATGGGTAGCACCGCCAGTTTTGTGACTTTACCTGCAGTCCAAAACTATAAAAATTTTGAATAAATGCATATACTCTATCGGTTTAGTATATAAATTGCTTCGGGAAGAAAATCAAGCGCTCCGTGATCGCTTTTTCAATATGAACAGAAGGACGTTTACAAAACATGCGGCTGGGATCCCGGCCGCCTTGATGCTACCGCAGGTTGCGGATCAGAAACTGGTCGTTACAGATATCCGGATCCACGAGGTGAAGGTCAATACGCGTGGGAACTGGCATTTTGTCGAACTTAAAACAAACAGAGGTATTACCGGGTTGGGTGAAGCTTCCCATGGTTTCGCTGTGAAAGACGGCCCGGGGCAGCTGCATGCAGAGATCAAATATTTCTTCGGGCTTGTAAAAGGGGAATCTCCGTTTCATATCGAGCAATTTCGCCAGCGTGGGTTAAAAACTGCTATGGAAAAAGGGAAGGCTGCCGTCACCGCGTTCAGCGCGATCGAGCATGCATTGTGGGATTTGAAAGGAAAGGCGCTCGGCGTACCTGTTTACGATTTGCTGGGCGGAAAGCTGCGTGACAAATTGAAAGTGTATGCGAATATTAACCGGGCTACCAACGCGCGGGATGCAAATGGGCGCAGGCTGATCCCTGAGTTTCAGAAAAATGCTGAAAATGCTTTAAGCAGTGGTTTTAAAGCAGTGAAGCTCGCGCCATTCGACGATATGAAACCTTTAAAATCAGCTGGTCAGTCGCAGATAGATTCAGACATTGACTATGCGGTTTCGTGCGTGGAGGCAGTTCGGAAAACGATCGGGCAAAATATTGACCTGCTGATCGACGTGCACAGCCATTTGAATAGAGACCTGGCGATTTCCACGGCAAAACGTCTTGAAAGCGCCAGTTTATATTGGTATGAAGAGGCCATCGATCCTGAAAAGAATGTCGAAGATACCAAGGCGATCACCGATGCGATCTCGCAAGGTTCTGCGGGCGGAGAATCAATTTTTGGACGGCAAGGATTTGCCAGAATTATTTCAACCCGCGCCCTGGACATCATCATGCCCGACGTGAAGCATTGCGGCGGAATTCAGGAACTGCGTTTTATTTCTGCATTGGCCGAAAGTGCCGATAACATGACAGTTGCTCCGCACAACCCCAGCGGGCCTGTTTCCACGGCAGCAAGTGTGCAGGTCTGTGCCACGATCCCCAACTTTTCAATTCTCGAATATGCATATGGTGAGGTACCGTGGCGCGCGGAGCTATTGTCCCCAGCGGAGCATTTTGATGAAGGCTACATGCACATTCCCGACGCGCCGGGGCTGGGGCATGGATTTAATGAGTCAGTTCTTAAAAAATACAGCGTTTAACACTTGGTATGAAAATATTTACGCTACAATCCGGCAGCTGGGCAGCGATCTTTTTTGCGGCATTCATCGCACTTTCCGCATTCGTAGCTTTTAAGAAAGCAGATGAAAAGCAAGCCACACGTCCCAATATCCTCTTTATTTTTGCCGACGATCTCCGTGCTGACGCGCTGGGCTATGCCGGTAACACGGTGGTTGAAACGCCGAATATCGACCTGCTTGCCAGTTCGGGCGTGCAGTTCTTAAATTGCTACGTCATGGGAGGGCACCACGGCGCGATCTGCGCGCCAAGCCGGGCAATGTTAATGAGCGGAAAAAGCCTTTTTCACGTCTATGACGTGCTCGACGGTGTGCACACCATGCCGCAACATTTTGCCGAAAATGGCTACCAGACCTTCGGGACCGGCAAGTGGCATAATGGGGCGAAGACTTTCGAGGCTTCCTTTCAAAAAGGAAAGACCGTGATGCTCGGAGGAATGAGCGACCATTTCAAAGTGCCGGTGCGCGATCTGGGCTCAGACGGTAAATTAGGCGAAGTGGAGGTGAAAGGGTTTTCAACGGATATTTTTACCGGGTCGGCGCTTTCTTATCTGGACGAATATGCAAAAGGCGACAAGTCGAGTCCGTTCTTTTGCTATGTCGCGTACACTGCCCCGCACGACCCGCGATCGCCGCGCGAAGATTACATTGGGAAATATCCTGAAAAAGACATTCCGCTACCCGGAAATTACAAGCCCGTTCACCTGTTTGATTACGGCGAAGCGCAGGTGCGGGATGAAAATCTGGCTCCCTGGCCGCGCACGCCGGAAGTGATCCAAGCGACCTTATCTGATTATTACGGGCTTATTTCGCATCTGGACACGAGAATCGGTGATTTAATAAGGTCATTGAAAGACAAAGGTCTTTATGAAAATACAATCATCGTTTTCGCTGCCGACAATGGGCTCGCAGTTGGAAGTCACGGATTGCTCGGCAAGCAAAGCCTGTATGAACACAGCATGAAAGTGCCTTTTGTAATCACCGGTCCGGGCATTCCGGAGAATCGCAAGTCAGATGCCCTGGTATACCTGTATGATATTTTCCCGACGCTGGCTGCTAAAACTGGGCTTCCAAATCCGGATCATATAGACGGAAAAAGTCTCGCTGCCGTCATCTCAGGGGAATCAACAGGCGTGCGGGAGAGCAGCTTTACCGCTTACCGAAACCTGATCCGCGCCGTGCGGGATAAAGAATGGAAGCTGATCCGTTACCCCAACCGGGACTACACACAGCTATTTAATCTGAAAAAAGATCCACTCGAACTGGACAATCTTTCGGGAAAACCGCAGTACCGTGCAAAGGAAGAAAGCCTGAAAAAGTTGTTGGCTCAATGGCAGCAGGAAACTGGCGACACAGTAGCTCACACAGCAAAAAACATTCTCCCAATGAAATACGAACCTGAGAAATTCGAGCGCACCATGGACAAGAATCAACCGAGGTATACGCAGGATAGGTATTGGAAAGAGTAGGAGCGTCCCGACTTTTCATCCTGAAATCTCGTCAACTAAATAGCCGGGTGTACCATTAAACCGAAATTTTCAAGAAAAATCTTTTTTCTTCGATTTTTAAAAGTTTACTTTGTCTATCAAATTTATAGGGTAGTCTGTGAGCCACCAACAGATTCATGAAGCAATTTTACCTAATTGCCGGTCTGGTGCTGGTAATGGGTCTGGCGCAAGCGCAGGACCTTGTCAGTGGCTTTGTTAAAGACGACAGCGGCCAATCGTTGCCTGGCGCGACCATTGTGCAAAAAGGCACATCCAAATACGCCGTTTCAGACCCTGACGGAAAATTCGAGATCCCGGCCGGGAAGGAAGTCCCATTCACGATCCAGGTCAGTTTGACTGGTTATCAGCAGCAGGAAGTAGAGATCTACGAACTGGCGGCGGAACCCATTGACGTTGTATTAAAAACAGCCAACGTGCTGGATCAGGTAGTGGTAATTGGTTATGGTACCCAGAAAAAAGGCGATTTGACGGGCTCTGTTTCATCCATTTCGACCGGCGATTTAAAAGGCGTGCCGATCAGCTCACTCGACCGCGCATTGCAGGGCAGGGCAGCGGGCGTGCAGGTAACCCAGTCTTCGGGGCAGCCGGGAAGTTCAGTCAGTATCAAGATCCGGGGAGGTAATTCGATCAATGGTGCCAACGAGCCGCTGTATGTGATCGACGGGTTTCCGGTCTACAATAATAACAGCTACGCCGATGCGGGCGTCACAAATGGCCCGACCATCAATGCTTTGTCTACGCTGAACCCCAGCGACATTGAGTCCATTGATATCCTGAAAGATGCGTCGGCGACAGCCATTTACGGTTCGCGCGGCGCAAATGGAGTGGTAATTATTACAACTAAAAAAGGGAATGCAGGCAAGAATGTAATCACTTACGATGGCTATTATGGTGTACAAAAAGTGCTGAAAACGCTGCCGCTTTTGAACGCACAGCAATGGGCTTTGCTTAAAAATGATGCGCTGGCCGATTCGAAAAAGGCGCCGGCGTTTTCACAAGCTGAAATAGACAGCCTGGGTCAGCCCGGCGTGGGTACCGACTGGCAGGATGCGGCATTCAGACAGGCAGCGATCCAGAACCACAGTCTTTCGTTTTCAGGCGGGGATGATAAAACGCGCTTTGCGGTGTCCGGTAACTATTTCAAACAGGACGGTATTCTCCAAAATTCTGATTTCGAACGGTATTCCTTCCGCATTAACCTCGACCGGGACATGAACAAGCGCTTTAAGCTGGGCATTAACTTCTCGGGAAGCAAATCGTCCGCCAATGTAGCACCCGAAAACGTAGTACCTAACCTGCTGCAAATGCCGCCGACCATGCCGATCTACGATCCAAATTCGGCAAATGGATTCACATTGCGGAGTATTTATGACAGCCCGCTCGCCAATCCGATCGCGACATTGTACCTGCAGGTCAATGAGACGCACATCTTCCGGGGATTCGGAAATGCCTACGGCGAGTACCAGATCGCGGACGGGCTGAAAGCAAAAGTTTCCATCGGTACCGACATCCTGCTCAACAAGCAAAACCGCTACCTGCCCTCGACTTTGCAGGAAGGAGCGGGGCTGGGTGGACAGGGGATTGTGGGGAACAAAAACACGATAGGCTGGCTGAACGAGAACACATTGAGCTACAACAAAACATTTAACCAGGACCACGCGCTCGACGCTGTGATCGGGATAACCCAGCAGGCTTCCACCACAGAAAACACCGTGGCGCGCTCAGCTACCTTCGTTACAGATGCATTTGAATATCATAACCTGGGCGGCGGTACTACTTTCCAGAATGCTTCTTCTAATTATTTCAAATGGACTTTGCTGTCATACCTGGGACGGGTAAATTATACGTTCCGTCAGAAATACAACCTGACTGTCACTGCACGTGCCGATGGATCGTCTCGTTTGGGAAATGATAACAAATGGGGCTTTTTCCCTTCGGCGGCACTTTCCTGGAATCTTGGAAGGGAGGATTTTATCAAAAACATCGGCGAGATCAGCAACCTTAAATTCAGGATCAGCGGGGGTATCACAGGCAACCAGGAGATTGCCCCCTACACTTCGCTCGCCCAGGAAGCTTATTACAGCTACCTGTTCGGCCGGAAACTCGTGGCAGGTTACGCGCCAAACGGAATCGCAAACCCGAACCTGGGCTGGGAGCAAACCGCCCAGTACGACGCCGGTCTGGACCTGGGGTTCTTCAAAAACCGCATCAATGTGACCCTGGACGCCTACTACAAGAAAACTTCCGACCTGTTGCTCGACGTTCCTTTGCCTTATACATCGGGCTATGCCAATGCATTCCAGAACTATGGTGCAGTTGAAAACAAGGGGATCGAGCTGTCGGTGAATACTGTCAACAGCGAAGGAGAGCTCGGCTGGACAACTGATTTTGTTTTTTCAACCAACAAAAATAAGGTACTCAGCCTCGGGCCTGGTGTTTCGCAGGTGATCTCGGGCAACTCCATTGCGCAGGTAGGCTCGCCGATCGGTTCATTTCTTGTGCTGAAAGCAGACGGAATTTTCCAGACCGGTGACGATATTGCAAATCTTCCAAAATTCCTGGCAAGTGATCGTGCAGGTAGTCAGCGGTATGTAGACATCAGCGGGCCGAATGGTGTACCCGACGGGACCATTACCCAGGCGCACGACCGCGTAATAGTAGGCAATGCGCAGCCTAAGTTCTTATTTGGTTTAACCAACAATTTCAACTACAAAGGCTTCGACCTGAATGTGTTGCTGCAAGGGCAGTCAGGCAACAAGGTATACAATGCCAATCAGGCCAACCTGGAACTGGGAACAGGTTATATCAACGGCTCGACGACGATGCTCGACCGCTGGACACCAACCAATCCAAGCAATGTAATCCACCGGGCAATTGAAAACCCTGCGGTAACTGTTTCAGACAGGTTTATCGAGGACGGGTCCTACCTGCGACTGAAAAACCTGAGCCTGGGGTACTCCCTCCCGGCAGTCCTGACCGGCAAGATCGGTATCAGTCAACTGCGCATTTATGTTACTGCTCAAAACCTGGTCACGTGGACCAAATACACCGGTTACGATCCGGAAGTGAGCCGTAACGAACAGGCAACCCTGACGCAGGGGGTGGATAATGGCGTATATCCGGCAAGCAAAACATTCCTGGGCGGATTAACACTTACATTCTAGTTACAGTTATTTCAAGCGCATTTATTATGAAAACATATTCCATTACTTTCAAATCCCTCCTGCTGGCCTGGCTGGTTCAGCTTGCAGCAACCTCCTGCGTTGATCTGTCAGAAGCCCCGAAATCCTTCATTGCGTCCGATCAGTTTTTTAAAACCCAGGCGGACGCGATCGCCGGGGTAAATGCTATTTACTTCCGCCTGAATGCTACCGGACAGACTCCCTATCATGTACTTTTTTCGACCGGAATGGATATGATGAGCGATGACGTACAGCCGGGGCCGGGTGCTACCAATGCAGATGTGCGTTCACAGTCGGTACTTTCACATTCATCCACCGGCCTGCGTGTGCGGGAAATATGGCAGCAGCACTATGATGCGATCAATCGCGCAAATATCGCCATTGACAAAATCCCGGCTGTCGAAATGGACGCTACCCTGAGAAACCGGCTGGTGCTGGAAGCCAAATTTTTGCGTGCATTGTATTACTTCAACCTGGTGCGCCTTTACGGTGACGTGCCGCTGGTCGTTCATGAAACCACGTCCCTCAGTCCGGAAGCATTATATGTCGAAAGAACACCGGCAGAGCAGGTTTACCAACAGATCATCCAGGATCTTACCGACGCGCACGGGCTGCCAAATGATACATTCGGAGCTTCGGGATCCAGGTATACCGCCGCTGATGCGGGCCGCGCAACCGGTGGCGCGGCCCGCTCGCTGCTGGCGAAGGTGTATCTTACGAAGTATGACTATGCCAATGCGGTCGCCAAGGCCGCGGAGGTAATCGAGGGACCGTTTGGTTACGGGCTCTTTGCCACTTATGCGCAGGTGTTCTTGCCGGCAAACAAAAACGGGATCGAGCATATCTTCTCTGCACAGTTTGAGTCCAATGCAGATTCTCATGGAAACAACCAGGCCATGCGCTCGGCGCCCACGGGGATTCCCGGCATGAATGGAAATTTTGCTGAACAGCCGATGCCCGGCATTTACGAGCTGTATTCTGCCCAAGACAAACGTCGGGACGTGAGCTTTATCACTTCTATTGTAAGTCCCGCGAACGGGCAGACTTATCAGCTGACGGTAAAAGATCCAATTTCCGGAAATACAAAGCCAAACCCGCACTTCAATAAATGGTGGGACCCTGCGCAGGTTGGTAACCTCGGACAATCAGCTGCCAACGTGCCGATTCTGCGGTTTTCAGATGTGCTGCTGATCCACGCGGAGGCAATTAACGAGCAGTCTGGTCCAACTGCGGCAGCATACGCGTCCTATAACAAAGTACGGAACCGCGCCGGGTTGGACAACCTCACACCCGGGCTTACCCAGGCGCAGTTCCGCGACTCGCTGCGCATTGACCGCCGCCTGGAATTTGTATTTGAATACTCCCGCTGGTTTGACCTGATCCGCTACAAACCGCTCACCGGTGCGGAGGCATACCTGATCAAATCCTTAAAAGCAGCCGGGAAAAATAATGTACAACCCAAACACTACCTATACCCGATCCCACAGCAGGAAATTGACAATAATCCAAAGTTGCAGGGAAAACAGAACCCGGGGTGGTGATGGTGGGTGTTGGCTTTTAGCTATTGGCTTTTAGCTTTTAGCTATTAGCTATTAGCTATTAGCTATTGGCTGTTGGCTTTTAGCTATTAGCACCTTTTTTACCCTAAGGCATTGTTGGTGTTGTCACCAACAACCTGCGCCGACTCACATTTGCCGGTGACAACACCGGCAATGGTTTAACAACCAAACTAACTTAAATACGATGCTCAAATCTATTCTTTCTGCCGCATTGGTTGCCCTTGCACTTGTTGCCCGTGCCCAGTCGCCTTCAAAGCCTAATATTATCTTTATCTACACGGATGATCAGCGATTTGATGCCTTGAGTGTGGTACAGCAGGAGCAAGGTGACAAAGCGCGCTTCCCCTGGTTTTCAACGCCAAACCTGGACCGTCTGGCTCATGAAGGAGTTCGCTTCCGCAATGCATTCGTGATCAATTCACTTTGCTCGCCAAGCCGCTCGACACTGCTCAACAGCCGGTACAATCATTTGAATGGGATTGCCAATAACCATACAGGCCTGTCTGACACGACTGTAACTTACGCCACCGAGCTCCGTAAAGCAGGTTATAACACTGCGTATTTTGGCAAATGGCACATGGGAAATGAAACCGGCAAGCGGCCCGGGTTTGACTATTCAGCCAGTTTTGTAGGACAAGGTAAGTATTTCGATTGCCCCATTGAGGTCAATGGCAAAGCCCGGCCCAGTCAGGGATGGGTTGATGACGTATCTACCACGAATGCAATCGACTACATCCGCGAAAACAGGGAAAAGACCTTTCTGGTAACACTCGCATTCAAGTCGGGGCATGGGCCTTTTCAGCCGCCGGTGCGTCATCAGGATACTTATGCCAAAGTTAAGCTGACCGAGCCAGGTAATGAGGCGGCACTATTTCCTTACAAAGGGCAGATCGAAACCGGAAGGCCCGGCAATAACAATGCGAATGCATCCCAGTCCAAAGGCGGCCCGTGGACAGCGAACAATGAGCAGCGGATCAGAGGGTATTTCGGTGCATTAAAGGCAGTTGATGAAAATGTGGGGCGCATTTTGCAAACGCTCGACTCTTTGAAGCTTGACCAGAATACCGTCATTATTTTTTCGAGTGACAATGGGTTTTTCTTTGGTGAGCACGGTTTGGGTGACAAGCGCGCGGCCTACGAAGAGTCGATTCGCATCCCGCTGCTGGTCCGCTATCCCGCCCGTTTTCCAAAGGGCAAAAAAATAGACAAAATGGTACTTAACCTGGATGCCGCGCCTTCGTTGCTGGACCTGGCGGGCGTAGCAGCGCCCAAATCGTTTCAGGGCAAAAGCTGGGTGCCGCTGATAGAGGACAAAGCCAAAGATTGGCGAACCTCATTTCTCTATGAATATTTCTACGAACGAAATAACCAAACCCCTACGATCAAAGCGCTCCGGACCGAAAGAAGCAAACTAATCCTATATCCGGGAGAAGAGGGCTGGTCGGAATTATATGACCTCAGCAGCGACCCGGGCGAATCCAGAAATCTCTTCCATACCAAAGAGGGGGAAAAGCTGAAAACGCAATTGCAGGGGGAATTGTCAAAACAAGAAAAGGCAGTAGGCTATATCAACCCCAACTACGCCGATCCCCGCCCGCTGGATGAGCATGGTAAGTATGTGAGACCGAAGAGGGATCTGGTGCCGTGAGTTGAGTTTTAATGATTGAATGACCGGGTCGCCGGTGCGATGAATGAATGATTGAATGACTGAATGACTGAATGATTGAATGACTGACCGGGTCGCCGGTGCGATGAATGACCGGGTCGCTGGTGCGATGAATGAGTGCTTTGAAACCTGGCTGAAAGAACTTGTCACGGTAAGCGCAATTGAACCGCTAATCACTAACCGCTAATCACTAACCGCCAATAGCTAACCGCTAATAGCTAACCACCCACTGCCCCAATACTTTTTTTTGGTTTTAACCTCTTAAATTTTTCGATATGAAAAGACGATTTAAAACTGGAACATGTGTTTCGTTGTACTTTTTTTTACTGACCTGGAACACGGTGCTGGGGCAGCATAGCCCTACACCAGCTTTTGAAGGGAAAATTGGCAAAACTGTTGAAACAACTACGGAATCGGCGCCGAAGATCAATCCCAGGGCACCAGCAGGCGCGCCGAACATTGTATGGATCCAGATTGATGACATTGGTTACGGGGCGATTTCCGCGTTTGGCGGGCTGATCGAGACGCCCAACATTGACCGGCTTGCCAAGCAAGGCTTGCGCTATACCAATTTCCATACTACTGCATTCTGCGCGCCCACCCGCGCCGCGTTGCTGACGGGAAGAAACCAGCATTCTGTCCATTTCGGGTTTTTTGCCAGCAATTCCTATAACACGCCCGGGTACGACGGTTACCTTCCTTTTGAAAAAGCTACGGTCGGAGAAATTTTGAGGGAAAATGGCTATAATACCTTCGCAGTCGGTAAATACCATCTTACACATCCGTCCGACGCCACACAGGCGGGGCCTTTTAACCGTTGGCCGACCGGTAGGGGTTTTGATCATTATTTCGGATTTGCGCCCGAGGTAGCTGCGACAGACCAATGGCACCCGACCTTATACCGCGATACGCAGCGCGAACCTGAGGATCCACAAGGCAGGCACGTAACTGAGCTGCTCGCCAATGAGGCCATCCGCTACATTTCCGGTCAGAAGTCCGCGGCTCCTGATAAGCCTTTCTTCCTCTACTTCGCGCCTGGTGCAGTACACGCGCCAATTCAGGTCAGTCAGGAATGGATTAACAAATACAAAGGTAAATTCAGCGCAGGCTGGGATAAATACAAGGAGACGGTATTGAAAAACCAAAAAGCGCTCGGTGTAGTCCCGGCGAACATCAAACCGGCTCCCAAAAACCAGGGTGTGAAAGATTGGGATGCACTTTCGGGGGATGAAAAGAGGCTTTTTGAAAGGTACATTGAAGTTTATGCTGCTTTTGTTTCACATACGGATCACGAGATCGGGCGCATTATCAACCATATCGAGCAGATAGGTCAGCTGGATAATACATTGGTAGTGGTGCTGGTTGGGGACAACGGGGCAGAGGGTGCCGGGCGCGAGGTCGGACGATTTTTGGCCAATAAACCAAATGAAACAGAGCAACAAACCGTAGCCAGATATGTTAAAAATATCGACCAGCTGGGTACAGAAAATTCATCCGTTCTTTACCCGGATGGCTGGGCGGCGGCTACGAACACGCCTTTCCGTTATTATAAAAGTTACGGGAACTTCGAGGGGGGGACGCACGATCCGCTGATCCTTTTTTATCCCAATAAGATCAAGGACAAGGGCGGTATCCGCCACCAGTATTCGCACGTAAATGATATCCTTCCGACTACGCTCGAACTGGCCGGAGCAAAGGTGCCGGACGTGATCAACGGGTACAAGCAGGAGCCGATCGAAGGGGTGAGTCTGGGGTATTCAGTGGATGTTGCCAACAAAAATGCGGCCGAGCGTCACACGGTGCAGTACCACGAAATGACAGGATCTTATGCGATTTACAAAGACGGCTGGAAAGCATCTTTCCCGCACGACCGCTCCAAAAGGATCCCTGAAAGAGAAGAAAAGTGGCATTTGTATAACCTCAGAGAAGATTTCAATGAGCTGAACGATCTGGCAGACAAGTATCCGGACAAGGTGAAAGAGCTGGCGGAGGTATTTGATCAGGAAGCCTGGAAATACAATGTATATCCGTTGAAAGACAAGTGGGAAATCGCCAACCAAAGTATTTATGATGGAAAAACGAAGATAACCCTGTACCCCGAATCAAGTTTTACCAGTGCGTCGGCATTCCGGTTTGGCACTTCATCTTACTCCATTTCTGCGCGGGCCGTTATTCCTTCAAAAGGTGCAGAAGGTGTGCTATTATCGTTTGGGAATACATTGTCGGGACTGAGCTTGTATGTAAAAGACAAGAAGTTGGTTTTTGCATATAATTCAGAAGGAGAAGTGCGTGAAGTAGCATCGGACAAGCCGTTGCCGGCAGGTGAAATCACCTTGAAGGCAGAGGTTATATACGGCAACGACAAAAAAGACAAGGCCGTTACTTTGTTTATCAATAACGAAAAGGCTGGAATATTGAACCTGGGTACAGTGGCCACAGCTGCCAGCGGTTATGAAGGTTTGGAAGTTGGCAGGGACGTCGGTACAACCGTGACACCCGCTTATAAGGCACCTTTCACCTTCACTGGTGAATTGAAAGATGTGGTGATCGAAAAGTTGTAATCTGAGATTAGCATATGGCGCAAGCTGTCCGTTCAGCTTGTGCTATATGCTTTCGAAATCATTTCCGGGACTTCACCTCCGAAGGTTGCCTTCAAACAAAGCCCGACGTTAAAACCTGTATCCCAAGTGAAGAGTAGGGAAAACAGACCATTGCGATTGAGAATATCGGTGCCCGTTTCTGGTTATCATGGAAGGATTAAAGGAATGTATCAATGCCACCCACGGAACCAGGTAAAGGCCCTTATATTGGTTTTGCTTATTGCCAAGCATAAAACGGTATCCTGTTCTCAGGCCGAGTGTCATACCGCCTGTTGACTGCCGCTGATCGTCGTTTTTCAGGCCAATTTTATCTGTTGCATAATCCGATTGCAACCCCACGAAAATCCCCTTGTTTTTTCGTACCAGATAATCCACCTTTATTCCTGCCCCTGAGCTAAAAACAGAAAACAGCTTGTTTTCCAGGGCAAAATTGGGTTGTTTAATACCAAAAACACCGATATCGAACCTGACATGTTCTATGGTATATCCTGCATGAAAGGAGTAGCCTTTAAATATGAAGGCTATCGGGTCTGCTTCCAGCTCGAAACGGTTCTGTGCAGGCTGGCCTTGTGAAATACCTAGAAGGGGACAAAGTAAGATGGAAACCAGGATAATCCTTGTGGCCCTATTCATATCATTTGCAAATTGATTGTTAGCAAAGATACCCGTAGTCGGTAAGGCCATTCCTTAACAAAAGATAAGAAATCAATCTGGACGGGCAATCCGCTTACGGATACGGCTAAGCGAAACAGGCGTGATACCGAGGAAGGATGCCAAAATATATTGCGGCACGCGCTGGACCAGTTCGGGGTAACGCACTGCAAAAAGCCCATAGCGCTCCTGGGGGCTAGCCAGAATATAAGACGACAAAAGCTGCTGTGCGGAAATAAACCGTGCTTCCATTACTTTGCGCATGATGACATGGCTTTTGGGAAGCTGCGCATATAGGGTTTCCAGGTTTTCTTTGCTGAGCACCAGCAATGTGCAGTCTTCCAGCGTTTCCAGGGTCTGGATGCTGGGCTGCTGGTTGATGAAGCTTTCAAGACAACTGGCGAACATATTTTCGCTGAATATAAAAGCAGTAATCTGATCACTATCTTTTGTGTGATAGAAGAGCCGGGCCAAACCTGAACAAACAAAGTATAATTCATTTGCAATATCCCCTTCCCTGGTAATGATTGTTTTGCTTCTGACAACTCGGATTGTAAAGGCACTCTTCAATGCATTCCATTCCTGATCGGAAAGATCGACCAGACCTTCAATAGCGGATCTTAGCTTAGCGTATTCATTTACCTCGTTCATTGACTTATAGGGGTGGTGTTGTCGTAAAGGTACCTATTATAAGACAAGTGGGAAGCAGATGTTGCAGCGTACAAGACATTGCTTGAAAAGCATTATTTACATTAATTGAACTATCCTTGCTATCGCACGCCGCCTTTCATTCCGGGGCGCCAACCTGTCTGTGATCAAGGACTACTTTAAATTGTTTTAATTGATTTGATAATAATTGATATTTTAAATTCTGAACAGGAAGTTTTTGGTCAATGCTAAGGGCGGCTGCTACACCTGCCGCCTGGCCCAGCAGCATGAATGTCCATTCAATGCGGACCGCACCGTAGGCAATGTGGCTGGACGAAATGCAGGTCGGTGTGATCAGATTTATGCATTCAGCCTTTTTGGGAACCATTGAGCGGTACGATACCGGCAGCGGCCGCCAGTAATCTCCTCCGAAAACAAACCCCTCGTTATAGGCCGCTCCATCGCGCACAATGCGGCGCACACTGTGCACGTCCGTGGGCCAGTAGGCAATGCAAACGGGGTCTTCAACCGGCGTCGGATTTTTGCGTTTTACGTGGTGTTGGGTAACCACATAGTCAGAAACCATGCGACGTGCATCACGCACGTAGAACATACGCGGGAAATGGTTGTTATCGGGGAATTCGTCTTTGGCATAACCCCATCTGGCCCATTCCTGCTGCAACTGCGGCGCGAGCGTTGCCACTTCCGGGTCGGTGGAAAGAAAGTAGAAAAGTCCCTTTGTGAACGTCGCGTGGTAGTCAAGGATGTCTTTTCGTTTGGTATAACTGCCCAGCGGATAAGCTTTGTTCATGCCGTACAAATTGTGCGAGAGATCGTGCCAGGCGCCGAGGTCGGTTTTTTCGTTGGGCAGATTTGCATGGGGCGTGTACAGTTTGCCGCCGGCTTTGAGATAGCGAATATAAATCTCGTATTCACTACGTTGGTAGCCTTCCGGCTTGTAAAAAGGCAGACGGTTGTTTTGATTTTTGGTCAGACAAACCCGAAAACAAAATGCCTGCAAATGATCATCGCCTTCGCCCGGCTTGCCCAGCGGCTCGTCCTGAATGGTCGGGATCAGGCCGCTTTTCGCGTCACCGGGAATGCGGTAAGGATCTACCCTTACACTGAATTGTGCATGCGTCGTTTCGCCGCGTATACCATTCAGCGTCTCTCCGTAAGTGCTGTTCGACTCCCGGCCGACAACTGTGCTGATGCCCGCTGCCGCCAGCAGATCGCCCTCTATGGTTGCATCTATAAAAACAGCCGCCGAAAAAGTCCGGCCGTCGACCGACCTTATTTGGGTAATCTTAGCGTTGATTTTTTTTACAGCGTCCGCAGATTCCGCCAGTGCTGTATTTTTAAAAACGGGGACTTTGTGCTCGGCCAGCCAGTCGGCGATCACCTTTTCGGCTACTTTCGATTCCATTCTCCAAAGGCCGGGATCTTTGCGTTTTTCCGAAAGCATTTTTTCAAAAGCTTCCCTGCGTCCGTACACATCGGCCACGCGCCTGTAAAATTCCAGCGCAATGCCGCTCACCGCCGGACTGTTCCGGAATTCCTTGTGGTTATCAATATCCGCCCCGCCCAAACCTTCCACCACATTCCCGCCGATGTGAGCCGAAGGTTCAAGCAGCGCGACCGTTTTACCCAGTCGCGCGACCTGAATGGCCGATGCATATCCTGCTGCCGTGCCACCATAAATGACCACGTCGAACTTTTCTTGTCCATAACCTGCCCATGCCACAGCCAGCAGCAGGAGCGTTCCGATCCATTTTTGCATTACCTATTTTTTACGGGTTTCCTTGTCGTTCCACACCTGGGCGTCGATGCTGATGATCACGCCTTTTTCTTTGAGCCGCGCCTGCAATGCCTTCACGTCGATCGCCTGTACGGTTTTTTGTTGTTTCGCAGCCATCGCCGCGGCAATGCCCGCACTGTTTCCAAGCTGCATCCAGGTCGATTCTACCCGTGCCGAACAAAAGGCTACATGCGAGACCGACAGACAAACCGGCACGAGAAGGTTGGTGCATTCAGAAGCTTTCGGCGTGAGTGTCCGATATGAAAATTCGTAAGGTGCCGCCGTCGTATGCCAGATGCGGCCCTCGTTCACAAAATGGGTTTTGGAAACCGCCACGCGCTGTACATGGTGGCTGTCGATCCAGTGTGAGCCCAGGGCGATCGCGTCTGGTTTCGCGCGTGTTTCGAGAATGTCCTTCTGGGTCTGGATCAATGCTCCTTTCATCCTGCGCGCCTCACGGACGTAGAGATAGTAGGGGAAATGCCCGTTATCCTTGAATTCGTCCGCGGTGAGTCCGTACTGGTTCACCTCATCGTGCAGGGCTTTGGGCACCGAAGGGTCATTGGCCAGAAAATATAGAAAACCTAATGTCCAGTTTTTGTGATCTTCATAAATAGCCTTTTGTGCGGCATAATCCGCATCGGGATAATCGACATTGCCCCCGAAATGCCCCAGCGAGATCACCGATTTTTGTTTGTTGTTGGTTTCAAATTTTCCCGTCGGGTAATTCCATTTGTACAGGTCGATCAGGTCGCGGAATTTGGTTTCAGGTTTGTTTTTCAAAAGGCGTTTCAACAAAACAAAACGGTCCGGATTGTATTGCTCCGGCTTGGGAAAGGGGACACGATTATCCAGCGTCGACATCACTACGCGGAAATTGTAATTCATCACACGTTTGTCGGCCTGGCCTTCGGTCAATGTGCTGCGCTCGACAAAACCGGGCAGCAATTTTCCGGAATCATCGTAAGGCGACGCTTCAATGGGCTCGTCCATAAACCTGACGCCCGCGTAAGATTCGCCATATTGCTGTTTGCTTTCGCGGCCCCAGGTGTACGAAACCCCCGAGCGGGACATTAAATCACCTTCGTAAGTACAATCGAGGAAAACTTTTGCAGTAAAATCTTTACCGTCTGTGAGTTTGATCGACTGGATCGCATTTCCTTTTTTATTGACTTTTTGAACAAAACCTCCATACAAAACCTTCACGCCCGCCTCCGAAAGCAGGTCATTGAAAGTCTTCTCGGCTACGTGTGACTCGAAGTAAAACTCGACCTTGTCCTTTCCATAAAACTTCGACATTCTCTGGTAAAATTCCAGGGGCAGCCCTGAAATGGTTTCCTCGATCATATGCTCCGATTCGGCGGTGCCTATCCCGCTCGTATTGAGCCCGCCCACATGGTTCGTCTGCTCGATCAGCAGCACTTTCGCTCCTTCTCGCCCGGCCGCCGCAGCAGCAATTACGCCCCCCGGCGTGCCTCCGTACACGATCACGTCGTATTTCTCCTGGGCCATGCCCGTCCATGATAGCAATGCAAAAACAAGTATCAGTAAATGTTTCATAAGGTTAAATTTGAGCCGGCGGGAAAACGAATGCCCGCCAGCCGTGAAGAATCAGTAACCAGGATTTTGTTCCAATGCGGGATTTACGTCGATTTCCTGTACGGGAATCGGGTAGAGCAAGTGCCGCTCTTCCGCTGTCACGCCTATTTTCTGCATCTGCGGAATGTAACGACCAGTTCGCAGCAAGTCCCAGCGGCGGTGACCTTCGAAACACAGTTCCCAGCTGCGTTCCTGGTACACGCTTTCGCGGAATTGAGCCTGGGTGAGGTTTTTAAGGTCGGGCAAAACAGTGGCCGCGCCGCCATTTCTGGCGCGGGCTCTTATCTGGTTGATAGCCGCGTAGGCTTCCGCCGTTGCGGTACCTGCTTCGTTCAATGCTTCCGCGTACATCAGCAGCACATCGGCGTAGCGCATTACGATAAAGTTGTTTCTCGCGCGGCCGGCTCCGCAGGCCAGCGGGTCCCAGTATTTGTCCATATGCGGGCCTGTGCGCGACTTGACAACCGTCCCGTTGGCGATCGTTTTCTCTTCGATCACCGTCACCGTTTTGCGGTAATCGCCTGGTTGATAGGATGCCACGTGTGCAGGTATCACCTGGTAACTGCCGCCCGTCAGGTTGATCGGGTAGCTGAAATAGATCGCAAAGCTCTCCGCCATGCCGCTTCCGTATGTCGGCAGCACACAGCTGTACTGCACCGAAAAAATGTGCTCGGGACCGTTTTCTTTTTCAGGAAGAAATACGTCGCGGTAATCTGGGACCAGACTGTATGTCGCCGCGTCGATCACCTCTTTCGCTTTGGCCGCCGCATTCGCCCAATCCTTGCGGGTCAGGTATACTTTCGCCAGCACGCTTTTCGCAGCACCGACGGTCGCACGTCCGGTTTCCGTCGCCAGCGTGTATTTCGCAGGCAATACTTTTTCGGCATCGAGCAGGTCGGCTACGATTTGCTGATAAACCTTTTCCACCGGGTCGCGGGGCATTTCCACATTCACCACATCATTGCTTACCACCGTCACCAGCGGAATGTCGCCGAATGCCTGCACCAGATTAAAATACGCCAGTGCACGCAGGAACTTGGCTTCGCCCACGATCTGGTCGCGCAGCTTGGTATCCATGGCAATGCCGGGCACATTGGCGATCACGCGGTTTGCCCGGTCGATGAGCGTGTAGCTGTTGGTATAAAAAGTGTCGAAAAGGCGCGTGCCGCTGTTAAAAAGGTTTTTATGGATTTCATTTCCGCCTCCATTGTCCTCGCGCACTTCGCATTCGTCGCTGTTCAGGTCGGCCAGATCGATCATCGTCATGCCGTAAATGCCTTTCAGCCGGTCGTAGACCGCATTCAACGCGGAGGTCGCATCGGCGGGGGAATTAAATGAATTGGATTCTTCCAGAAAGCTCAGAGGCTCTTCTTTCAGATTGTCTTCGCAGGATACCGACAGCATGAGCATCACGGTCAGTATCAGGTAGTTTTTTATTTTCATGATATCAAAATTTCGGGTTTAGAATGACAGCGAAGCGCCTACTGTGTAAACACGCGCCGCCGGGTAAGCATAGCTGTCGAGACCATATTGCACATTGCTGCTGAAATTGGAATTGACCTCCGGATCAAAACCCCTGTATTTGGTCAGGGTCACCAGGTTTTGGCCGCTCACATAAGCGCGCACCCTTTTGATCCAGCCCGGTTTGAAAGGGATCACGTAGCCGAGTGAAATATTTTTAAGCCGCACGAAAGAGCCGTCTTCGATGTAAAATGAATCGGTGCCTGTGCTCCGCCACTGCCGGATCGAGGGCAATGTGTTGGAAGGCCGGTCGGCACGCCAGGCGCCTTCGATCACCGTCCGCAGGAGGTTGTCGCTCGGGTCCGACTGCTCCATGGATTTGCGCGTTTCGTTCAGGATTTTGTTCCCCTGCACGCCCTGGATAAAAATGGACAGATCGAAGCCCTTGAATGTAAAATTGTTGGTCATACCGAAAATGAATTTAGGAAGGCCATTGCCGAGGATCTGTCGGTCGCTGGCTTCATTAAAAACCCCGTCACCATTGACATCTTTGTAACGGATCGCACCCGGCAGATCACCGGCCCGGGCCAGGTTTCCCGCCGCTTTGATCTCCTCTGCATTTTGCCAGATCCCGTCGAAAACATTTCCGTAAAAAGACCCTACCGATTCGCCCACTTTGACGATGGAGTTACCTGTGAAAATCTGGTCTGCATTATTGAGCTTTAACACCCTGTTGCGGTTCAGTGAAAGGTTGGCGTTGGTTCTCCATTTGAAGTTGCCGTCGAGGTTTACCGTGTTAATCCCCACTTCAAACCCTTTGTTGACCAGACTACCAATGTTTCTGGTAACCTCCGCAAATCCCGTGGTGGCCGGAAGCTGCACCTGAAGAAGCAGGTCGCTCGTGGTTTTGATATAATAATCGGCGGTGAGTAAAATGCGGTTATTAAGTATTCCCAGGTCAAAACCAACATCAAACTGGGCCGTTTTTTCCCAGCGCAAATCAGGGTTGGCAATGCGGGAAGCCTGATTGATCAGCACTTCTTGATCGCCGAACACGCCGCGAGAAGTGGTGTATTGCGACAAAGAGTTATACAAACCAATCCCATCGTTTCCCGTCACGCCGTAACTCACGCGGAATTTCAGGTCGCTCACCGCTTTCACGCTTTTCATAAAAGCCTCGTCGGAAACACGCCAGGCAAATGCACCGGAGGGGAAAAAGCCGTATTTGTTGTTGGTCCCAAAGCGCGAGGAACCGTCGATCCGGCCGGTGAGTGTAAACAGGTATTTATCCGAAAACCGGTAATTCACGCGTCCCAGATACGAATTCAGGCCCCATTCCCTGAGATCGCTGCGGGGCGGCAGTGGCTTGTTGCCCATTCCGATATTATTCGCACCGAGCGAATAGCTGGGAAAATCCTGCGCCTCGGCATAGGCCCGCTCTTCGCGGTTGCTCTGGAATGTCACCCCGGCCACCACGTCGAATGCATGTGCCCCGCGTGAGCGCGAGTAGGTCAGCACGTTTTCGTTGAGCAGGTTCAGGTTGTTGGACGAGCCATTACTGCCGTAGCCATTCTGCGTGTTGCCGATCAATGTTTGCGGGGTGTAAAAAATGTTGCGCCGCGTGTTAAGGATGTCTGCACCCAGACTTACGCGGGCAGTCAAACCTTCCGCCAGGGTGATATCCGTGAAAACGCTACCCAATATACGATCGGTCAAAAGGGTGTTGGTGGAAGTCCGCGCGACGGCTACAGGGTTGGCTACCGAACTGAATCCCGAGCCGGGACCGACGTTCAGCAACTGGTAGTTTCCATTCGCATCGAAGATGGGGCTGGCCGGTGAGGCACGCAGCGCAAGCCCGACGAGACTAAGCGACCCGGTTTCATTAACACTGTTATTATTACTGCGACTGATCGTAAAGTTCGTCCCCATCTTCACACGCTTGCTAACCCTCGCATCCAGGTTGACGCGCGTCGTGTAACGCTTGAAACCGGAAGTGATCACGATCCCGTTCTGGCTGAAATAGTTGCCGCTAACCAGATAGCGGATCTTCTCCGTGCCGCCCGACACTGATAGCTGGTAACTTTGCATGGGCGCGCTGCGGAAAATCTCCTTTTGCCAGTTGGTGCCTGCGCCATAATCCGCTGGTTTCTTCGGGTAAGCCCCCTTCGGATCGCCGTAGCGTTCGGCGAAATTCAGGTTGCGCAATTGCTCGTTTTTCGAGGCAGTATGCTCGGCGGCAGTGGCCATATCCAGCATCTGGGTCACCTGCTGCACGCCGTAAAATGCGTCGAAATCGACCGTTGCCTGGCCTTCCTTGCCACGTTTTGTTGTAACGAGCACCACGCCATTCGCACCTCTGGAACCGTAGATGGCCGTGGCCGACGCGTCTTTCAGGATTTCGATAGACTCGATGTCGTTGGGGTTAATGGCCGCGAGCGGGTTAGGGTAGGAGGTCGAGTTGCCTGCGCCGCTGGCTGGGTCCGGGTTGGTCATCGGAAATCCGTCGATCACATAAAGCGGATCGTTGCTGGCCGAAATAGAGTTTCCGCCGCGCACACGGATCGTAATGCCGCCCCCGGGCGCATTGGACGAATTGGTCACCTGCACACCGGGCACCCGGCCTTGTAACGCCTGGTTGAAAGAGCTGACGGGCTGTTCTTTCAGCTCCGTGGAACCGATGGAGGCCACCGACCCGGTCAGGTCGCGTTTTTTGACCACACCATAACCCACCACCACTACCTCGCTCAGCAGCTTATCGTCTTGTTTTAAAATCACATCAACGCTCGTCTGCGTGCCGACCACGATTTCCTGGGAGATATAACCGACAAAGGAAAAAACGAGGGTTGCGCCTGCATCCGGAATGTCAAAGCTGTATCTGCCGTTTTCGTCTGTGATCGCGCCGGTTTGCGTGCCTTTGACGAGCACATTCACGCCCGGCAGTCCCACACCCGACTGATCGGAAACGGTTCCCGATACTTTCAGGGCTGATTTTTCCTCCGCTTTTTCCTTCACCGGGACTTGTTCGGGCACATCCGGCAGGTTTCGTCTCAGGATGATCTGCCGGCCTACGATCTCGTATTGCAGGTTATAGGGCTTCAAGAGTTTGTCCAGGACAACCGAAAGCTTTTCATTGGAAAATTGCAGGGAAACTTTACGGGAAGCCTGGATCAGGTTCGGGCTATAAGAAAATTTGACATCCGCGCTTTTTTCAATTGATTGAAGTACGGAAAAGATCTGCTGGTTGACGACGCTGACAGATACTTTGCGGTTAAGCAATTCCTGCGCACGCACGTCGGCCGCTAAGGAGATATTGGCAATGATGGCTGCTATACAGCATTGTAGAAATGTCCATCGCATGGTTTTGACTACCCACAGAGGGATAGCGTCAATTATTTTCATAATTTTGATTGTTTTGGTTTGACCAACATTGAAGCAAAACACCCCACATCGGGTCTCAAGCGATGTTCATGGCAACATGATCGGGGATTTTCAGGGCCGGTGATGTTTCAGCATCACCGGTTTTTTCTTTTCTGGCACACGGTACTTTTAATGCATAGGTAAGGGTTTAGGGTTCATGAAAAAGGGTTAGTTACAACCGTTTCCGGTGACGACGATCCGGCCGTCTTCCGATTTATAAGTGGCCTCGATGGTCTTGCAAATCACGTCCAGTTTCTCGTAAAGCGACTCGGCAGTAAGGTCGGCGGTGAGCTCGCAGCGGGCAAACAATGCAGCGTCGTAAGTGATCTGAACGCTGTAATCGGTTTTGAGCTTTTCAAAAACTTCGTCTACCGGCGTTCTGACAAAGACGAAGTCCTTGTGCGTCGCATTGGCTTTCACCAGCACCGGCTCCTTCACGAGCGACCGCACCAGCTCGGCTTCTTTTCTTGACAAAACTGCCTGCTGGTTGGGAAGCAGCAATAAGTCCCGCACTTTACCTTCGGTGCTGCCCGCAGCCGGTTTGGCATCCTCAGCAATAGATACTGCCACTTTTCCCGAGGTAACATTGATCGTAATGTCCTGATCCTGTTCGTAAGCTTTAATGTTAAAACTGGTACCCAGCACTTTCGTAACCAGCTCATTGGAATACACAAAAAACGGGCGTTCAGGATTTTTGGCTACATCAAAAAATGCCTCTCCGCTCAGGAAAACCTCACGTTTATCACCTGCATTAAATTCCTCCGGAAAGGAAATCCGGCTTGCAGGTGCCAGGCGCACCTTGCTGCCGTCGGCAAAGACAATGGACATGGGCGTACCGCCATTATTGACCTTTTCGACCAGCCGTCTTCCTGAGTCGATTACATTGGACTGATAGGAATAGCTTTTGTCGGACTGCTTGCCGTAAAACCAGAAGCCCAGCAGCAAAACGATTGACGCGGCGGCCGACCAGTAGGGCCAGGTGGGGAAAAACCTCCGGACCGGACGTTCGTCTTCCTGGTTCAATTGCGTTTTGATATTACGGAAAACCTGCTTTTGCTGCTCTTCCGGGACGAAACCGCTGCTGACGTGTTCGTCCAATGCCAGCAAAAACTTCCGGGCCTGTGCGACTTCTGTGGATTTCTGAGGGTGCTGGTCGAGGAATTTTTGCCAGAATGCATTTGATTCTGCCGAGGGCGACTGCACCCATTTTCGAAATGCAGTGTCCTCGAGAAAGTCCTTTACCAAGTAATGTTCGTAGTTCATAAAAGGGGTTCGTGTGGTTCCTTTTATGTACAGAGAGTAGCGGGGTTGGTTTTAACCTTGTAAAAGCAATATTCTTTGAAAAAAAATTACTGATTAAGTAAAAGCCCGACAATCAACAGAATGGCAACCCTTTTCAAAATGGCCAGTGCTTTCTGCACCAGATTCCGGGCGGTCTGCTCCTTGATGTTAAGCACCTGGGCAACTTCTGCGTATTCGAGGTTATGATAGTAACGGAGCAGCAGGGCTTCGTGTTGGCGGGGTGGAAGCAGGTCCAGCCAGCGGCGGATCTGTTCGGTTTGTTCAAAAGTTTCTTCGTCGCCCGCGTAAATCGTCTCGGGCGACATCTGGACAGGCAGCAGGTTTTCATCAAGATCCTCCCAATCCTCACCCCTCGTTTCGTTTTTCAGACTTCTTACGATTTCCCGGCGGACGGATCTGAACAGGTAAAACCTGACCGACTCCGCCTGGCCCAGCGTGCGACGACTCCGCCAGATGTTGATAAACAAATCCTGTATCGCATCGCTGACTATTTCTTCCGCTGCAAGCTTCTTCCCATAACTGAAAAGGATCTGAAAATACCGGTTATACAACGACTCGAAAGCAGACTCATCGCCTGCCCTCATAGCGGCCCAAAGTGCCTGATCGTCGGTATGTTCGGTAAACGGTTTCAAGATGCGCTTTCTCCGCAAATAAAAACAAAAAACCTTGAAAAAATTAAAATTGCCGATCAGGTAGATCAAATAGAAGGAATTAGCTCGCTCTCCGAAGAGCGGGAAGGATGCGGTCGGAAGTGGGTTTTAAAACACATAGTAGTGCCAATAATTTGTCATTTCTATCTTTGGAAGCCAGAAATTAAGCGTAAGTGGGATACTGTCGTGCAATGATAAAAGTTTAATTTATTATGCAGAGCTAGGGTGTTTTGTAGCGGAACTTGTCTTTACTATTGAAAGCATCAATCAATCAGGACATTGAATCAGAAAAAAACTGAGCTAACAACCGCTTCGGGCAGCATACCAATTGAAGCTTCGGTGACGATCGGTGAGATTCATGCAGCGGATTGCACGCAGGACAAGGAGTACTTTATCCGGCAAGCTTTTCACATCAACGCGCTTACCGGCTATGAACTGCTTTTCAGGCAATACTACGGTTCACTATGCAGCCACGCGGCGAGGTACGTATATACGAGGGAGGTTGCCGAGGATCTGGTTTCAGAGGTATTTTATACTTTTTGGAAAAATCAGGCTTATCAGCAGATCAATACATCTTTTCGGGCTTACCTGTTTGCTTCCGTCCGGTACAAGGCCCTTAACTATCTGAAATGGGAGTTTTTTAAGGAGGATAATTTCGAATTGCAGGAGGATGATGAAATGGGCGGAACACCCGAACCGGATCAGGTACTTGAATACGATGAACTCTGCATGTACATAGAAAAGATCGCCGCCTCACTGCCTCCCCAATGTCGCAAGGTATTTCTGCTCAACCGGTTTGAAGGAAAGTCTTACTCTGAAATTGCGAAAACAATGGGTGTATCCGTGAAAGCGATAGAGGGACACATGAGCAAGGCGCTGGCCGTGTTCCGCAAGGCGCTGACTGCTTACAGAATGCCGGGGAAGTAGGGTTGGAGCAGGTAGAATTAGCCAATTAACAAGAGAATCAACACAAAATTGAAATGGAATTTATAATTACAAAAGAGATCATGTTCAACTATTTTTCGGGACATGCTTCGGCGCTGCAAAAGAAAATGATTGCGGAGAGCCTGGCAGATCCAAAAAATCTCGAAATCTATTATGCATATCTCGAAGAATGGGAAAAATGCCAGCCGCAGTTTTTGCCGGATCTCCCAGCCGCATTCTCTAAAAATCTCAAACGTATACACAGCACCGAACGGCAGCCACGCCGGCTTCGCAAGGATGCGGCAATCCGTCCGCTTCACGCTTTAACCAGCCTGGTTGCTGTTAAAGTAGCAGCCTGCCTATTCGTGCTCGGATTGACCGGGTACTTTTTTCGCGATCATATCCTTTATGAAAACTATGAGACAGCGTACGGTGAATTGCGCTCATTTACACTTTCTGACAGCAGCAGCGTGGTACTCAATTCCAACAGTACCCTGCGCGTGCCCCGGTTCACCTTCGCCGTATGGTCCAGGGAAGTTCGTCTAGCCGGAGAAGCGGAGTTTCATGTGAGAAGGCGGGATGATAAGCTTCGTTTTGTAGTCCATACCCCTGGCAATAATACGGTTACTGTATTGGGGACCGAGTTTTCAGTATACAGCAGGAATAATAAAACTGACGTAACATTAAACAAAGGAAAAGTAGAGCTGGCCTCTGTAAACTCGCTCGAACCTACCGTCATGAAACCCGGTGAAAAAGGAAGTTTTGCGCCGGACGGAAGCATTTATATCCAGGCACTTTCTCCCGGGGAGCTTTCCAGTCAGACAGCCTGGAAGGAACAGCGTTTTGCATTCAACCACACTACACTTACAGAAATTGCAGTACAGATCCGAGACGTTTTCGGAACAGACATCCGGATTGACGACCCTTCGCTGGCAAGCAGGCAGCTGACAGGAACTTTCAAAGCTCAGACGGCCGATGACCTTCTGGAAGTTCTTAAAGAAATGCTTGGTATTGAAGTAATTAAAGTAAAAAAGCAAGTGCACCTTATTCCTAAACCCACAAACACCAATTAAACCCATGTCCATTACTAAACCTTTCTTGCTACATGAGACAAAAATTTAGGTTTATCAGCATTTGGTCCGCGGCTGTATTTCTTTTCATTTCCATTGAGATCCCAGCGCAGATCCTGGCATTGTCTCCACAGCACAAAGTGAGCCAGGAAAGATCCGAAACACAAGTAAAACAGGTACGGGAGGTAATTCTGCAATTGAAGGAACTCTATAAAGCAGATATTCTTTTTGAAGAAAAACTCCTGGAAGGACTCGAAGCGAAGGGAATGACGGTGAAGCCCAAAAGTACGCTTGAAGAAAACCTGAGGCAGTTGCTTGCACCAGTCGGTCTCAGACACAGAAAAGTAAGGGGGAATTCATTTGTGATACTGCCCGCAAGCACAAAAGCAGCAGGTACGCCGGAAATAACACCCAGTCAAAAAAAAGGGCCCGATCACAGCAATCTGAAAACGCTGGTCAGTGATGGGCCACGCGTGTTAGCGCCGCAACAGGCTGAAATCGTGGTGAAAGGAAGAGTGACGGATTCAGAAAAGAACGAAGCATTACCCGGCGTGAGTGTCCTGCTCAAAGGATCCACAGCCGGCGTGATTACGGATGAAAAAGGTGAATTTGAGATTAAGGTGGCAGATACTTCCGCAGTCCTAGTTTTCAGCTTTATCGGATTTACCTCGCAGGAAACGTCGGTAGGTACGAAAAGTTTTGTGTCAATGGTATTGAAACCGGCGCTCAACTCGCTGGAAGAGCTGGTGGTAGTAGGTTATGGAACGCAGAAAAAAGTAAATCTCACCGGCTCTGTGGCTACGATGGATGCGAAGCAGCTGTCTGTCGTACCGTCGGGGAACGTGGGTAACCTGCTTGCCGGAAACCTGCCGGGGCTCATATCCGTACAGCGTAGCGGCGAACCCGGGAAAGATGATCCTACTTTGTCGATCCGCGGTTTCGGGAATGCGCTTGTGGTGGTTGATGGTATCGTAGGCAGGGATTTCTTCCGGCTTGATCCGAATGAGATCGAGAGTATCACCATATTGAAAGATGCGGCATCTGCGTCGGTATACGGCGTCAGCGGAGGTAACGGTGTAATCCTTGTAACAACCAAAAAAGGCGTTTCGGGCAAACCTGAGCTGAGTTATTCGATGAATTACTCGGTGCAGCATGTGACCAAATATCCAAGGCTGGTTAACTCCGAAGAATTTGCAACATTGAAAAATGAGGCAGCCGTAAACATCGGAGGCACACCGGTTTACAGCCAGGCCGATGTGCAGAAATTCCGCGACGGCAGCGACCCGATGAATTTTCCAAACTATAACTATTACGATTTATATGTAAGAGATTATACGCCGGTTGTGCAGCAAAACCTAAGCGTAAGAGGAGGAAGCGATAAGATCAAATATTTCTTTTTGCTGGGCGGGCACAAAGCTACTGCCATGTGGGGCGAGGGAGACCAGACTTACAAAAAATACAATTTCAGGTCGAATGTAGAGGCGCAGATTAATGACAACCTGAAAGTGTCCGTGGATATAGGTGCAAGGAGCGAAACGCGGAACGACCTCGTGCAGGACGCTTACTTAATGGCTTCCTGGCTGCAATACTCCTGGCCAATCGTGAACCCAAAAACGCCAGATGGAAAGATCGCAAATACCAACTACGGGCTTTCCGGATACCTGGAACCGGAACTATCGGGATATGCCAGAAACCGCCGGAATGCATTGCAGGGTAACCTCGCCATTGATTACAAAATCCCTTTTGTTGACGGCTTAAATGCCCGGTTTCTGGCGGCCTACGATTTGCTATATGAAGATTCCAAGCACTGGCAAAAGCAGATCAAGCACCACGTTTGGGACCCGGCCACGGGAAAATCGCGGGTAGTAGGCGGGCGCGACAGTAATTTTCTTGTATTGGGAAAAGGAGAAAATTCGTCAACCCGGATTCAGGCTTCGCTCAACTACAATAAGCTCATCGCAAATCACCATAATGTAGGCGCAATGCTTCTGTATGAGGAAAATGAGATTAAAGGAACGAGCATTTCTGCCAGAAGGGATAATTATGTAGTGCCGATCGACCAGCTCTTCGCGGGCCCGCTACTGGGCCAGACCAATTCGGGAACTGCGATGGATGATGGGAGACAAAGCCTCGTGGGCAGGTTCAGCTACGATTACGATGGCAAATACCTCCTCGAATACAGCTTTCGGTATGACGGATCGCCGCGCTTTCCGGTTGAGAGACGCTGGGGACTCTTCTCAGGAGTTTCGGCAGGATGGAGATTGTCGGAAGAGAAATTCATTTCAGACCGTCTTCCCTTTCTCGGAAACCTGAAACTGCGCGGCTCGTACGGGGAATCCGGGAATGATAATACCGGCGCTTTCCAATATTTGGCAGGTTACAATTATCCTTCCCAAACCTATATTATGGGAGGCAATGAAGTTTCAAGCGGACTGGTTGATGCAGGTGTGCCCAATCCCAACATTACCTGGGAGCGTACGAGCATGTTTAATGCGGGAATTGATTTTGGTCTTAAAAATCACCTGCTGGACGTTGAATTCGATATTTTCAGACGCCAGCGTAAAGGTATGCTGGGCACAAGGGCATTGCAGCTGCCAAGTACATTTGGCGCCGGACTGCCTGCGGAGAACCTGAATGCAGACCAGACTTCGGGTATGGAGCTTGTGGTAAGTCATTCCAACAAGATCAGTCAGGTGAAATTCAATATTTCAGGAAATGTCTCATTCTCGAAATCGAAATGGACGGATTACGAACAGGGCGAATTTCCCTCGCAGGATGCATACTGGCGAAACAGCGTTCAGGGCAGGTGGAAAAACAGGTTCTGGGGTTTGAAAGCGGTTGGGCAGTTTCAGTCGGAAGAGGAAATCCTCAGCTCGCCCGTTCAGGACGCACTTGGGAATTCCACGCTGCTTCCGGGAGATATAAAGTACCAGGATTTCAACAATGACGGGGTGATCAATGATTACGATGGGCAGCCGCTGGGTCGCGGCGAAATTCCGGAGATCATGTACGGGTTGAACCTCAACGCATCCTGGAAGAAATTCTCAGTGACCATGAACTGGCAGGGCGGGGCCAATTTTGTAATGCAAATGCAGCATTTCCTGATCCAGCCTTTTGCCAATGATATGAGCACCTACGCGTACTTTATGGACCGGTGGCACCGCGCGGATATTACCAACCCGGATTCGGAATGGATACCCGGCCGCTATCCGGCGATCCGTAACAATGGTACGAATAACAACAACCGGTTTTCTTCTTTTTGGTTAAAAGATGCCTCTTACATTCGTTTGAAAGCATTGAATATCAACTATACAATCGACCTGCCGCGGTTGGAACGGATCGGCGTGAAATCGTTGACAGCCTTTTTGAGCGGACAAAACCTGATCACTTTTTCAGGTCTGGAATACATGGACCCGGAAACGCCTACCGGCAGAAATTCGGTTTACCCGCTGCAAAAAACGTACAACCTGGGCTTTAATATCACTTTTTAACTGACTACGATGAAGAGCAAAATATTACTTTCATTTATGCTGCTGGCCTTTATGGGTTGCGTTGATGATGTGCTCGACCGCAAGCCGCTGAACCTGGTGTCAGACGCGGATGTGTGGCAGTCAACCCAGCTGGTCGATCTTTACCTGGTCGCGCTGTACGACAACATCCCAACGGGAATGGCACGGGGCGGCGCTGCCTTTGAATTTCACTACACCGACGAAGCTTCCCACCCTTATGCGGGTTCTATATTTGTGTCTGATTACGGCATTCAGGCTCTGGCGCTGAACACGACCATGTACTCATGGATCAGGAAGGCCAATTATTTCCTGGAAATGATCCCGACGAGCGCACTTACAGCTGAGGAAATCGCTACGCGGACTGCGGAGTGCCGGTTTATCCGCGCCTACTACTATTTTGATCTGGTCAAAAAGTACGGTGGTATGCCAATTATTACCGAAGTCCAGGGCTTTGACACTGATATCGAGGCACTCAGAGTTTCCCGCAATACCGAAAAAGAAGTATATGATTACATCCTCGCCGAACTGGATGCGGCGGCTGCCGGGCTGCCCGAAAGCTGGGATGCAACCAATTCCAACAGGGCCACCAAATGGTCGGCACTGGCGCTCAAATCACGTTCCATGCTTTACGCCGCGTCGATCGCTAAGTATGGCGCGGTCCAACTCAATGGGCTGATCGGCATTCCGGCAGACCAGGCACTGCAGTATTACCGGCATTCACTGGATGCTTCCAAAGCGATTGTTGATGGAAAGAAATATTCGCTGTACGCGAAAAGCTACGATCCGGAAACAGGGTCGGGCGACCCGGCGGCTAATTACGAGAGCATTTTTACGGATGAGAACAACGTGGAAGTAATCTTCCAAAAAGCATACAGCGACCCTAACAAAACGCATTTGTATGATACTTACGTGCTGCCGCATAGTTTCAAGCCGGCCTGCTGCGGAAGTGTGGGATCGGTGACGCTGGAAATGGTGGAATCCTACGAGAATATCGACGGTACACCCGGAAAGCTGGACTATGAGAATAAGGTTTTCGAAACGCCGGATGTGCTTTTTAAAAATAAAGACCCCAGGTTCAAAGCAACGGTTTCGAGGTCTGAATCTCCGTTCATTGGCCGAAATATTCAGATCTACCGCGGGATTGTGGCGCCAAACGGAACTGTGTACGATGCGCCGGGAGCTGATTTTCCATTAGACCCGAGCCGCAAGCAGGTCGGGCTGGATGGGCCTGCGCCGCTTGGCGATGTTGGGAAAACAGGATTTTATCTGCGCAAATACATCAATACAAAAGGAGGGATCGTACCCGACGGACGCTCAGCGCAGAATTACGTCGATTTCAGATATGCGGAGATCCTGCTGAACCTGGCAGAAGCCAATTTTGAGGCAAATCTTGACAAAGCCGCTGCATTGAATGCAATCAACCAGATACGGTCCAGGGCAGGTATTGCCAAACTGACCACCGCGCAGTTGACGCTCGAAAAAGTCCGCAACGAGAGAAAGATAGAGCTGGCATTTGAAGACAAAAGGTTCTGGGATATGAGAAGATGGCGCATCGGAACCAGCCTTTTCCGCAATACCCAGATGCACGGATTGTGGCCCTACCTGCAATATAAGGATGGAAATTACAAGTACACATTCAGGAAGCAATCGGGAGCGCCGATCGACAATGGCTACACGCGGCTGTTCCAGGAGCGCGACTATTACAGCGACTTATCCGCCTACATCCGCTCCAATGCCAACATTCGCAATAATCCCGGATGGTAATATCCGGGATGTAATCAAAAACGACAACCTTATGAAACGATCTGTAAGCATTTTCATGGTAGCCGCATTGCTTTCCGGCTGCTCCATTGATAATTACGAAAAACCTTCCCTGCAACTGACGGGGAAGATCATCGATTCGGAAAGCAAAGAACTGGTGGAATCGGGCGGGATCAATGCGGGTACCGTTGTGAAAACCTATGAAGGAAGTTCGGAGCAGCCGCTGTTGCTGAGCACGTTTCCGGACGGAAATTTTGTGAACAGTAAAATGTTCCCGGCGGAGTACCGGCTGGTGGCGGAGGGACCTTTTACACTCGTCAGGGCCGAGCAACCGGTTTCTCTTTCCAAAAACGAAAGTGTGGATATTGAAGTGATTCCGAATATGCGGGTGAAAAGCACGCTGGTAAGTTCGTCGACGAACGCTGCCACGGTGAAGATATCGTATCAGAAAGTGAACGCGCAACAGGAGGCCGCGGCGCTGGGCATTACATGGAGCACTTCTCCAAACCCCAATATGCTGGTCTTCCCGCATGGAAAAACGATTCTGGATGATGTTTCAGCTGATAAAATTCCTGATTCGGGCGAGCGTACCTATCAGCTCACGGGCCTGAGTCCCAAAACAACTTACTATATCAGGGCGGCTGCGCGCACGGTTAACCCCGGTAACTACTACAATTACAGTCCACAGCTTGTGCTGAAAACTGAGTAACAAAGCATTATTATTTTTTTCTTAATAAAACAGATATTTCAATGGACCAGAATATTGACAGAAGGGAATTTATACAAAGCGCGTCGCTCGCAACATTAGGCGCTACGGTCAGTTTTCCAACGTTTTCGATCGGAAAAACAGCGGATGATTCCAAGCCTGCATTGCTGGGTGGCAGTAAAGCACATCCCGGCCCGTTCGCTGCCTGGCCGATCGCCGACAACACCGAGAAATCCGCTATTTTACAAACATTGGACAGCAAAAACTGGGGCAGGCTTGGCGGTAACAGTGTGGTTGATAAGTTTGAACAGGAATACAGCAAGCTATTTGGTGCAAAGCACGCACTCGGTGTTTCAAGCGGAACAAGCGCGCTGCAAACCATGCTGGGCGCATTGGATATCGGCCCCGGCGACGAGGTAATTATCCCGGTATACACATTCATCGCCACTTACAATGTGGTGACACTCAACTACGCATTGCCGATCCTGGTCGATACTGATCCTGAAAGCTTCCAGATCGATCCTTCGAAAATTACACCGGCGATCACGAAGCAAACGAAGCTGATCATGCCGGTGCACATCGGCGGCTCTCCGGCCGACCTGGATACGATTATCCCAATGGCGGAAAAAGCGGGGATACCTGTGATCGAAGATGCATGCCAGGCGCATTTGGCAGAATGGAAGGGTAAAAAAGTGGGCAACCTGGGCCTGGGCGGCGCATTCAGTTTTCAGGCTACCAAAAACCTTAACTCCGGTGAAGGTGGCGCTATTATCACCAACAATGAAAAGTTTGCCCAAACCTGCTACGATTTTCATAACCAGGGACAAGGTGAAAAATCGACGGGTTTCCTGCCGGGGTCGTCCGGTACACGCGGTACAAACCTGCGGCTGACCGAGTTTCAGGGGAATCTGTTGCGTGCGCAAATGTCGCGCGTGGTGGAACAGACTGAAACCCGCTGGAAGAATGCAGCTTACCTTTCCAGCCTTTTGAACGAAATAAAGGGAATAACACCCGCAAAACTATATAAGGGGGTAACCAAGAGCGCATTCCACCTTTATATGTTCAGGTATAATAAAGAAGGTTTTGCCGGTTTAAGCCGCGAAAAGTTCCTGAATGCCCTTGGTGCAGAAGGAGTTCCGTGTGCGGTAGGTTATGGGCAAATGAACAAGAACTCGTATGTGACAGGATTGGCCAGCAACCGGCATTATCTGAAAGTATATGGAGAGAAAACCATGAAAGACTGGCTGGAAAGAAACCAGTGTCCGCAAAACGATTATCTGACCAACAATGAATCGGTCTGGTTTTTCCAGAATATGTTGCTGGGCACCAGAAAGGACATGGAACAGATCGCCTATGCGATTAAAAGAATTCAAAAATACGCGCCGCAGCTGGCCAAAGCATGATAACGAATATGACTAGAATTACAGAAAGTGATTCCCGGTACGATCACCTCGATCAAAAGAGTATTGAGGAAATTACCACGCTGATCAACCAGGAAGATAAAACCGTGGCCGAGGCGATAGAGATCGCTTTGCCCGCAATACAAAACCTGATCGCCGCGATCGTACAGAAGATAGAAAACGGCGGTCGATTGTTTTACGTCGGCGCAGGCAGCGGCGGCCGACTTTCCGTGCTGGACGTTATCGAGCTGCCGACAACTTACGGTATTGAAAAGGGTGTTTTTAATGCAATCCTGGCAGGCGGAATTCCCAAACTTGCGGATGCGCTTGAAGAAAAAGAAGATGATCCCGAAGCAGGGTGGATTGCGCTTCTGGAGGCGGAAGTAAGTGCAAATGACATCGTAGTCGGCATATCGGCCAGCGGCAGTACTCCATTTGTACTCGGCGCATTGCGGCAATGCATGGCTGCGGGGATAACAACCGGCTGCATTGTGAGCAACCCCGATTCGGGAATAGCCAGCTACGCCGATTTTCCGGTGGAAGTAATTACCGGCCCCGAGTTTATTACGGGCAGTACGCGCATGAAATGCGGGACTGCGCAAAAAATGATCTTTGATATGATCAGCACGACCACGATGATCCGGCTGGGGAGGGTGAAGGGAAATAAGATGGTGAACGTGAAGCTGATCAACGACAAAATCGTGGACCGCGCGGTGAAAATGCTGATGCGAATGGGGAATATCTCAGACTATACCGAAGCAAAAGACCTGCTGGTAAGCCGGGGAAGTGTGAGCAATGCAATGGATTTTTTAGAAACAAAGTAGACATGATGCGTAGTCTGACAGGATTGTTTTTGGTGGTATTGCTCGCAGGAAGTGAGTTGGTAAATGCCCAGCAGGTGTACCAGGTAGGTGTTGCCAGTGAAAGTCTGGAACCGGGAGAGGAATCTTTTTCGGTCCCACTTTCAGGCTATGCCGCGCCTTGGGCGGGGCGCTTTGCATTCACCTGGCTTCCCAAAGGGTTGAGGGGCAGCAATTCTGCAATTTCCAGATCAATCCCCAAAGCCGGAAAAGGCTCGGTGCAAACTGCGGTTGTCGACAAGGTAACCTATAAGCTGGACAGCAAAGGCAATATCAGTGGCGGGAAATCCAAACCCAGTATTCCCGCATTGCCGGGAATAACCAGTTTTGTCGTCAAAAGCAATTACATGTACGCCGCTGCCGGAAGTGATACGCTGTACCGGCTGCACCTGGCCAATCCGGAAAGGGGCTGGATGCGCGCGGCTTATTCCAACGGACAGATCCCGCGTGTGGTACCGAAACAGATTTTTGTGTCACAGGGTAAATTGTATGCATTGACTGAATCTGATTCGGTTTTTGAAGCCGCGGTGATCCACGGAAAGGAGCCGGAACAACTGTTTGCGCGGGCGCTTGCATTGAAAAGTGAGCAAAGCCTGGTGCTGCTGATGTGCCTGGACCTATGCGGGTTTGATGGAAGTTTTATCAATGGAATTAAAAAAGATATTGCTAAAAAGCACCGGCTACCCGAGGAAGCGATCCTGATCAATGCGTCGCACACGCACTTTGCACCCGGAACGCAAAAATGGCTGACCTGGGCACCGCATAACCGGTATCCCGACGAAGCTTACATGAACAAAGTCGTGCGCCCAGCCATGCTGAAAGCGGCCGACCGGGCGCTGGCATCCTCGGCGCCTTCATACGTGAAAGTGGGCCGGGGCATAACTGCGATTGGCCGCAACAGGAGTAACGGCGAACTGGCTACACCTTACGATAACGCCGTGGACGTGCTGACTGCCGAGCGGACAGACGGAAGCGAAAAAACGGTGATGGTACTGAGCGGCTGCCACCCGGTGGCCGGTACCACCGGTGTCAAACATTTCACAGTCAGCAGCAACTATCCGGGATTTATGAGAAATGCGCTCGAAGAAGCTGGCAAGATCAAAACGACTGCGCTTTTTATGCAGGGCTGCGCGGGAGATATCAATCCCGTGGACGAGCCGGAGATTACCGGAGCGAAGCTTGCTGCCGATGCCTTGAAGGTAATCGACAGCAATATGAAGCCACTTTCGGGACCCATTTCATTTCATATGGATAGTGTCCTGGCCGAAACTAGGCCGTGGAGCAAAGACAAGCTGGTCGAGTTCCGGGAGGCTAACCGGAGGCTGGGTGCGCAAATGGAGCCGGAGCGAAATGTAGCCTGGGCCGATCTGATGCTCAGTCACCTCGAACAAAACACGATGCCCAAATCAATGCCGGTTTATATCCAGACGATCAACATAGGAGAGTGGAAACTGATCGGGCTTTCGCGGGAAGTGGTGACGGAATATGGTCTGGCCATTAAAAAGCTATGGCCCGACAAGCTGGTTTCGGTGGCCGGTTATTGTAATGATGTATCCAGTTATCTGCCCGTGGAGCGGCATATTAAAACGCGGGTGTATGAAGGCGAAGGGTCTTGTTTCTGGTACGGACTTCCGTCTCTATTTCCATTAGACATTCTGGATCGTGTGGTGAACCGGATCTCTACTAAAAATTATTGAAGTATGCGCCCACTCGTTATCATCGGTTTTCTGTTTTTCGTTTTCGGGTTTGTGACGTGGATGAATTCCGTGCTGGTCCCATACCTGCAGATTGCCTGCGAGCTCAATCATTTTCAGTCGCAGCTGGTGGGGTTTGCTTTCTATATCAGCTATTTCGTGATGGCGGTACCGTCGGGAATGCTTTTGAAAAGAACCGGTTTCAAAAATGGGATGGCGCTGGGATTGGCTGTAATGGCGGTAGGCTCACTGGTTTTCATTCCGGCAGCATTTGTAAGAACATTTGAGCTTTTTCTGATCGGATTGTTTATCCAGGGAACGGGTCTGGCTATTTTACAAACAGCTTCCAATCCTTACGTTACCGTTTTGGGGCCTATGGAAGGTGCGGCGCAGCGGATCAGCCTGATGGGTATCTGCAATGGCGTCGCGGGAATACTCGGGCCGCTCGCATTGGGCTTTGTGCTTCTTGACAATACACAGGAACAAATTGATGCGATCGCATCGCTTTCAGTTGTGGAAAGGGCAAAAGAACTGGATGCACTGGCGCTTAAAGTGATCAACCCTTACATTGTGATCACGATTGTCCTGATTGCGCTGGCTGTTTTTGTACAAAAATCATCCCTGCCTGAACTGGAAGGAGAAGCTGACGATTCAGGGATTTTGGGAAACAAAAAACCTGCCGGGATCTGGTCTCACGCACATTTGCTGCTGGGTGTGGCAACATTGTTTTTTTACACAGGCGTGGAGGTGATCGCGGGCAATACGATTATCGGTTATGCATCTTTTAAAGGCGTGGATATGGCGAGCGCGCGGTTTTTTACCTCATTTACACTCACTTCCATGCTTGCCGGATATTTGATCGGAATTTTCAGTATTCCACGGTTTATCAGTCAGCGCACCGCACTCACAGGCTCTGCGGTATTAGGAGTTGCTTTTGCGCTGGCGGCTATCTTTACGGAAGGCAGCACTTCTGTCTTCTTCATTGCTTTTCTCGGTTTCGCCAATGCGCTCGTTTTTCCGTCGATCTGGCCGCTGGCGCTGGACGGGCTTGGTGCATTACTCAACCTCGGCTCGGCTTTATTGGTAATGGCGATCGCGGGCGGGGCGGTAATCCCGCTAGTATACGGTTACTATGCCGATCAGCACGACCCGCAGTCGGCTTATTGGCTGCTGGTGCCTTGCTATTTGTTTATTCTTTATTACTCCCTGTCGGGTTACAAAGCCGGCAAGCGGGAGGAAACATTTAATGCCTGATTGCTATGAAATTGATTGCGGATAGTGGCTCAACCAAAACAGATTGGTGTCTGATCAGTGCGGGTCAGGAAGTCTGTAAATTCGTTACAGAGGGGTATAATCCATTTTTTGTCGATTCAAAATACATCTTTGAGTCGCTTGGAAATAGCATTCCGCAGTTTGTCGACACATCGAAAATCAGCGAAGTAATATTCTACGGCGCAGGTTGTCAGGATGAGAAAAAAGCATTGGTAGCCGATGCGCTCGAACAATTTTTTCCGGGCGTAGCATTGCAGGTGGAAGTGGACCTGCTGGCGGCAGCGCGCGGTTTGCTGCAAAAAGAAGCTGGTTTTGTTGCGATCCTGGGTACGGGTACCAATACCTGTACATACGATGGCGTGCAGATAGACCAGCAAATCGAGTCACTTGGTTTTTTAATGGGAGACGAAGGCAGCGGTTCTTATATGGGAAGAAAGATCTTATCTGACTATATCCGGGGCCGCATGCCGGAAAAGGCCCGGAAGCTTTTCTATCAGGAATACAAAAAGACACCGGTCGTAGTAATGGATGAAGTATATAGTACTCCGTTACCGAATCGGTACTGCGCTAACTATGTATTATTCCTGAATCACCCCGATATGGACAAAGCCTACTCGGAGGGTGTGATCCGGGATAGTTTCCATGAATTTTTTCAGAATCTGGTCAGTGCATATCCTGATTTCCGCTCGCTGATTTTCAATTGTGTGGGATCGGTCGGTTACTATTATGCAGATATGCTCAGGGAAACGGCCGATGCATTTGGCATGGAAACCGGCGCGATTGTACCCAATTTGATTGATCACTTGGTCGCTTACCACCTTCACGACAACTAACTAAAAATAAAAAATCCCATGAAACGTTTTCCGGAAATACTGGCGGTAATGCTGCCGGTGATTTACATATGCTATGTCAATTTTATAGCCGTGGAACCCAGGCAGCAGCCAGCCGGGCTGGTCGCCGATCCCGATTCCTACTTCGCTTGTTTTGTCCGGGATAAGAAGGTCGTGCGCACGCTGCGGATACTGGTCGACCAGCCTGTGGCAGATGTGAATTTTCCTTTTAATCCATTCAATCCGAGCGGGTATCCTGCCGGTAGGGTGTACATGCAGTTGAGTACGGAGGATGAGGAGGGCGCTGTACTTACAAGGACTATCGCCTTTTATGCCGATTCAACCAACAAAGCGGCACATATTGTAAAAATGACCAGGCCGCTGCAAAGTATCGATCTGACTGTCGGCTTCCAACTGGATAGCGCCCAATTTGATTTGCTGGTAGGCTACCTTTCTTCACTCGAAAGCAGGGGAAGTATGCAGGCTGACCGAACAGGGGCGGGCATTTGTATAGACATTCTGCAAACCCTGAACGTCAAACTTCCGCCCGGCGATTTGCGCACCTTCTGGTATGACAGCACGCCGCCAGGTTCCGGGCAAATTGTAGCGTCGTCGAAGATTAGTCCGTATTCTCTAGGGAAAGTATTTAAGAAAATCGATCGGGCTGAAATGCCGATCAATACAAACGAGGGCTTCATTGAAAGGCCGGAAGAAGGCGAATGCAGCCCGGAAGAGGCAATTTGAATAATCACTAAACCAAACATAATTGTATGAAACTTTTATCATTGCTAGCCGCTGTGACCGTGGCTGTTGCGTTATCCTGTACTTCCAAACCAGAGTCGGATTCTGAAAATGACCAGGATTCCGTATCCATTGAATCGTCGGGGGCGGGAGAGGAGTTAGTCTTGTTCGACGGGGCTTCGCTGTCGGGCTGGCATGTATTCAACCAGCCCGGCAAAGAAGTGAAAAACTGGGTTGTACAAGACAGTGCATTGGTTTGTCTGGGTGCTGCCAAAGATGCGCACGGGGGAGATCTGGTGTACGACGGCACATTCAAGGATTTCGACCTTAGCTGGGAATGGAAGGTTGACAAGGGTAGTAACAGCGGCGTGATGTACCATGTGGTGGAAGATCCGAAATACAAAGCTCCCTACGAAACGGGCCCTGAATACCAGATCATTGACGATATCGGTTTTCCCGAAAAGCTGGAAGACTGGCAAAAAACGGGTGCTGACTACGCTATGAAAATAGCGGGACCTGAGAAAAAGCTGAAACAGGTGGGCGAATGGAACACCAGCCGGATTGTGTACGACAACGGGAAAGTGCAGCACTGGCTGAACGGCGCGCTTATTTTATCCTTCGAAGTATCCTCAGAAGAATGGAAAAAAGAGCGAAACAGTGGCAAATGGAATGATTTTCCGGACTACGCGATTTCTGACGAAGGTAAAATCGCACTGCAGGATCACGGGAACAAGGCTTATTTCAAAAATATCAGGATTAAAAGGTTAGTTAACTAGTTGTTAGTGGGTTTTCAAGCTTACAATTAGCGTAATGCGGAGCGCAAACGAAGTGTTTTGTGGTGCAATAAGCAGTATTTCTGTAATTCCCTCTATCCTTGCTGGAATATTCAAAGTTGAATGTGGCCCGTCCACTAGCATGCCGATTTTGAATGACTCGCCGGAATTAATCAACGTTGGCTCGACCTCAATAAATTAGGGTTTGCCTTGACATTGATGTTGAGGTTACGATCGTGAACAACTGCTTTCAAAAATGTCCCTCGATACGCGAGATTGATCCTTGAGGCAGGTCAGAATGGAGTAGTTTAGGCTCAAGACCAAAACTTGTGGAGCAACTTGGATTAAGCATATAATTGAGTAAGGCGATACAGGAAGAACTCAACGTTTCTTACCCCTCTGAACTGTGCTCTGAACGCTTTGATTTTCGCGTTGAAGGATTCGGCAGATGCGTTAGTGCTGCGGTTATCAAAGTAATTAACGATTGTCTTATAGTGGTTTTCAATCGAGCGGGCTACGGTATTGAATGACTTGAAGCCAGATTGCCGGACCTTTTCATGCCATTTGGCTAATCTGGTCAACCCATATATTTTTTCCGTTGTAGTCGTGAAGATGTTACTGAGCCCTATCGTTAGCTCGTACGCTTTTTTCAAATCGGGGAAGCGTTCAAAAAGAAGCAGGGCGCGTTCTTTTTGGCTGTCTGTCCAGGTATTGGGCTTTTTGTATAGCGCGTACCTGCTTCGAGCCAGTAGCTGTTTAATGGTGTCGCCATTAGATAATATCTCTGGATGATATTCATTCTGAGACATTTTAGCCTGCTCAATAGCATCGCTTTCCTGATCCAGGACTTCCCAGCGATGTTTGATCCGGATATCTTGGAGGGCATCAACTGCGAGTCTTTGAACATGGAAACGGTCAGTCACTCGCACCGCCCGTGGAAAGCATCGCTTGGCAATCAAGGACATACTGCCCGCCATGTCCAGGGTGATTTCTGACACTTTCTTCCGCAGTGGTTCCGGGATTTTGCGAAGTACTTCAATCACTGCTTCTGCCTTAGTTCCAGCCACTATTGCTACAATGCTGCCACGGCCACCTTTGGCAGATTTATTGGTAAGGATTGTATACAATTCGCCGTGCGAAAGACTGGTTTCGTCGATCGATAGATGAGATCCTAGGTTTTCGGGATACAAGAGCCATTTTTTTGCATGACCTCTTTGCTTCCAATCTTTAAATCCACTCTGAAAATCACGATACTGCCGTAGCAAAGCCCTACCATCAACGCCATAGAAACGACCAATGCTCCAAATATCATTAGCCCTCGTATCCACCAATTTCTTTTAAAAAATCCGCGAATTCAATAGTCATTCGCGTGCCTTCTGCTACTTCTGTCCAGTCTCTATGGACAACTTTGCCAGTCTTGGTATTGAGCCACCTACGACGTTTAATATGAAGGAATACCTTGTGGCCCCGAATTGGGAAATCCTGCAGGGTAATGGTGGGGAAATAACCTTTGGAGAGCAAGTCTGCCTTTATTGGATCAGCTTCTGGATAATTTTTCTCTTCCAAATAGACGTGATAACGTTCCTCTGACTTCTCTACATGGGTCAGTAAGTAATTCTCAATTATAAAATCCGGTAAGATTAACTCGATAAGCGGCAGGAAACTCTCCAAAACAAACTGGTTTGATTAAAAACACAAACCTAGATAAATCCTATCCGCTCCACAAGTTTTTGATTTGATCCGTAGTTTAAGTGTCAATGCGTGACCAATCGCGTAACGCAAGAAAAAGAATAGGGTTCAAATAATTGATTTTCAATTATTTGAACCCTTTCTATGTACCCAGAGCCGGAGTCGAACCGGCACGAGTGTAACCTCATTGGTGTTTGAGACCAACGCGTCTACCGATTCCGCCATCTGGGCATTCTCTTACTTGTTGGGAGTGCAAAAGTAGGGAGAAAAACATATTTAGCAAGCCCAGGGAAGAAAAAATTAGGCGTTTAAAACACATTTTATAAAGGTCGCCCGCTAACTGCCTTACTCATAGCGCAATGCTTCTATCGGATCCAGACGTGATGCTTTTATTGCAGGATAAATTCCGGAGATCACGCCTACGAACACGCAAACCGCAATGCCCATCGCCATCCAAAGCCACGGAACTACAAAGCTGCTGTCGGTGCTGATCGAGGTCGAAATGATATTTCCAATAACGATTCCCAGGAGCAGGCCGCCGATCCCCCCGAGAATACACACGACGATCGCTTCTATCAAAAACTGAAAACGGATTACGCCGGGGGTGGCGCCAAGAGATTTCCTGATGCCGATTTCACGGGTACGCTCGGTGACGGATACGAGCATAATATTCATCAATGCGATGGAGGCGCCAAGCAAGGTGATAATCCCGATTCCGAAGCCACCAAGCCGCAGGTATCCCGACACTTCCTCAAAATCCTTGGCAATGGCATCTGCACGATCGATTTCAAAGGAGTCCTCCCTGCCTAATGCGTCGTGGCGCAGTCGCCGCATAATTCCCCGCGCTTCTTCTACAACCAGATCTCCATCCGCAATATTGGGCGCAGAGGCGGTAGTGCTGTACGTGAGGGATTGATTAGCAGCCAACCCCCGGCCGTTTTCAAGCGGGATGATGATGATCCGGTCGGAGTCATTGTCGCCGCCGAGCGAGCCTTTTTTCTGTAACACGCCGATCACTTTGTACCGGCTGCCCATGAATGTGATCTCTTTGTTGATCGGATCCGCCCGTTCGAAAAGTTTCCTGGCGATTTCCTGGCCAAGCACCGCTACATTCAGTGACTTTTCCATATCGTTCCTGTCAATATTCCTTCCCTGGTCGATTTTATAGCCTTTGATTGTCAGGAACTGATCATCCGTACCGACTACGCTGCTGTTTGGATTCGTTTTTTTAGATTGATAATTCACCTGGACTGCACCTGCAATGTCGGCAGAGAGTGACACTTTCGCGTCCGCGTAAGTTTTCCGGAAGGTTTCGGCAAAACTTCTGGCTTCCCGATAGTTGATCGGAGGGTACTTTTTACTTCTGCGGCCGCGGCTGAAAAAATCATCGTCGTACCGGTTTCGCACCGTAAATGTATTGGCGCCCAGATCGGCGAAACTGCTGTTTACAGAACTTTGAATGCCTTCGATCGCCGTGAGGATACCAACCAGCGACGTAATGCCGATTGCAATGATCATTGCCGTGAGCACCGTTCTTAAAAGGTTACTTTGAATCGACCTGAGGCCTTCGTCTACGTTTTCGCGAATATTCATAAGTACGATAGCTGATGCACCATAATCTGTCGTCTGTCGTTAAAAAAGACCAGTGTCAGAAATATAAATCGCCGATCCGTCTGGTATGGTTTCCTGATCGTTTGATTTTATTTCTATATTTAATCATTACAATATGTAAAACTGCGCATGATACGTGAAAGAATCAAACCAATGATACGCCTGATTGTCCCGCTTATCATTTTTTTGGCAATGTCTTTGAAAGGGATGTCCAACAGGATCCTGATACCGATGGATGATAGTCAAAAGAATCATTTGAAGGCATATGGAATATCTTTCTGGATTCTTAAAACCTTTGAAATGGAAATGGACTGGCTGCTCAACTACCGGGGAGGCAGCTTTATGGTCAATTACACCCAACAGTTCGCTTCTGAAATGACGGTGCGCGGAGTAAGTTTTGAGGTGATTTCAGAGGGGCAGGCCGGACAGATACTGAATCAGATCAGCGCGCCTGATGTGAACATGGATGCGGTCAAACTACAAAAGGCGCCGAAAGTGGCGGTTTATTCGCCTAAATCCAAATTGCCCTGGGACGATGCGGTAACGTTGGTACTTACTTACGCTGAAATTCCATATGATGTGATTTATGACGAAGAAGTATTGAGTACCAAACTTCCTGAATATGATTGGCTGCATTTGCATCACGAGGACTTTACAGGCCAGTTCGGTAAGTTTTACCAATACAAGGATTTTCCGTGGTACCGCGAGCAGAAAATGGAAGCAGAGGAAACTGCGGCTAAATTTCAGTTTGCGAACGTGCCGCAGATGAAGCTGGCTGTCGCGAAAAAAATCGCGGAATTTGTAAGCGGAGGCGGGTACATGTTTGCCATGTGCAATGCAACCGACACTTTTGATATTACACTGGCCGCCGAGGGTATCGACATTGTGGACGCGATGTATGACGGCACGCCGGCAGATCCAACGGCCAACAGTAAGCTCAATTACGAAAATACCTTTGCCTTCAAAGATTTCAAAACGATACCATATCCGTACGAAATCGAGTTTTCTGATATTGATAACCAGCCGGACGAACGCGGTTTACTCGAATCGAACGATTTCTTCTCATTATTTCAGTTTTCCGCCAAATGGGACCCGGTACCCAGCATGCTGACCCAGAATCACAAAACATTGATCAAAGGTTTTTTAGGACAGACTACAGCTTTTAAAAACAGGCTGATCAAGCCGGAGGTGATTATTTTGGCCGAAAATAAGCCGGCTAAGGAAGCCCGTTACATTCACAGCACGCACGGAAAAGGCTTTTTCACATTTTATGGTGGCCACGATCCGGAGGATTACCAGCACCGAGTAGGGGAAGAACCTACCGACCTGAACCTGCACCCGAACTCGGCAGGGTACCGGCTGATATTGAACAACATCCTTTTCCCTGCCGCGAAAAAGAAAAAGCTCAAAACCTGATCTGCTTTTCTGCTGTTCCAAATCACACAAACCGTGCGCTTCCGCACGGTTTTTTGTTTTTAATTTCGGGTTAAAATATTGATAATAAGTTGTTTAGCTATTGGCATGAATTTCGAATATTAGAAGGCATATTAGCCATGAATTTGAAAACAATCAATAGCCTCCAATGGACCGGGAAATTGCCCCTGACTATCTGAAAACATCGAGAAACCGGCGATGGCTCGTAATTCTTGCCATCGTCGGCGCATTGGGTGTTATTTTTTACTTTTTTAAGAAATCACTTTCCAGCACTTTGGAAAGCGCGCGGATCAGGACGTCGGTAGTGGAAACCGGCGATGTTGAGAACACTCTCACAGCTTCCGGCGAGGTGATCCCGGCGTACGAGCAAATCTTCACCAGCCCGATCCGAGCCAGCATTAAGCGCATCCTGATCACACCAGGCACCCGTGTGCAGCCTGGCCAGCCGATCGTGGAACTGGATAAATCCCTGACCGAAATAGAATTTGAACGTTACCAGGACCAGCTCGAATTGAAACGTAACAGCATTGATCAGCTGAAAATGAAGCTGAATAAAGATCTGTACGACGCGGAGATTAATGACAAGATCAAATCTCTGAATATCAATAAGCTAAGAGCGGATTACGAGGATGCCAGGCGTTTGCAGAAAGTCGGTGGCGGGACTGCGGAGGACATTACCAGGGCCGAAAATGCTTTGAAGATTGCGGAACTGGAAAAGCAGCAGCTGGAAAACGACCTCAAATATAACCGCGAATCAATGGGCGCAAGCCTACGGGAAACTGAACTTGGTGCGCAGATTGAGGGGAAGAATCTCAAAGAATTGCAGCACAAGTTGAGAATGGCAGATATCGTGGCCGATCGTAAAGGGGTTCTGACATGGGTTAACGAAAATATCGGCTCGTCGGTAAACGAAGGCGAAATGCTGGCGAAAGTAGCCGACCTGGGCAGCTTCAGGGTGGAGGGCAGTTGCTCGGACGTATACGCCGATCAGGTCAAATCGGGACTGCCGGTAATCATCAAAGTCAATGAAACTGAAATGCGGGGATTGATCACACAGGTTAAACCTTCTGTAAAAGATGGTGTGATCGGTTTCACAATTCAGCTGGATAATGCGAAAAACGAGTCGTTGCGGCCTAATATGAAGGTGGAAGTGTATGTGGTGACCAGTAAAAGTGCGAAAACGCTCCGTGTTGCAAACGGGCCTGCATTTACCGGGAAACGTAAACAATACATTTTCGTACTGGAAAATGGCGTAGCACACCGGCGGGAAGTGGAGCTAGGATTATCCAATTTTGATTTTGTGGAAGTTAAAAGCGGCTTGAAAGTGGGGGAGAAGGTGATCCTGACGGATTTGAACGATTACGAACACCTGGAAGAGTTAATCATTCAATGAGCCGCGCTATGAGATCACTTTTCCCTGTTCTGATCATTTTATGGTGCGGGAATAGCTACGCACAAGTGCAGCAGCTGACTTTGCCGGAGGTGGTACAGATCGCACGCGAGCATTCGATCGCTTCCAAGCAGGCAGTCACCCAGAAAAAGACAAATTACTGGCAGTACCGGTCTTTTTTGGCTGATTACAAGCCGCAGCTCGGCCTGGAAGGGACGGTTCCGGGATTCACCAGAAGTTTTGTAGAGGTCGTGCAGCCCGACGGTACCATTCTTTTTCAACCTGTGTCGTACAATAACGGCATATTGGGACTTTCGCTCAGCCAGAGCATCGCATTGACCGGCGGTACCATTTATGTGCAGCAGCAAATGCAGCGTTTTGACGATTTTGCCAGAAAAACCACGCGCTATAACGGTATCCCTTTCGAAGTTGGTTTGAAGCAGCCGCTTTTTCAGTTTAATCCATTGAAATGGGACCGCAAGATCCAGCCTTTGAAATACCAGGAAGGTAACCAGCAATTTATCCAGTCGCTCGAACAGGTTGCGCTGGACGCTACGGGGTACTATTTTGAGTTATTGGTAGCGCAGGTGAATTTACAGATAGCGGAAAAAAACAGGAGCAACAATGATACTTTGTACAAAATCGCGCAGCACAAGCTGGAGTTAGGGAAAATCTCTCAAAATGACCTGCTACAACTGCAAATGGGCTTGCTTACTGCACAAAAAGATCTGGCCTCGGCGCAGCAGTCGGCCGCAGTGGCGTCCCTTAAGTTGAAGTTGTACATGGGATCGAGGGATGAGCGAAACCTGGAACTGGGTATCCCGCTGGAAGCGAAGGAATTTGACATTGATACCCGCATTGCGTTGGACGAAGCTTTTGCAAACCGGTCGGCCGCAATCGGTTTTCGTCGGAAGTTGCTGGAAGCGGAAAGAGACGTTCAGTCTGCCAGGAAAGATAATGGATTGAACGCCTCACTGAATGCCACTTTCGGTCTTTCAAACCAGGGAAGCAAGCCGGGAGAGATTTATGTAAGTCCGCAGGACCGCGAATTTGTGGAGTTGCAGTTGGTACTGCCTATCCTCACGTGGGGCCGCAACAAAGCCCGGACGGAAGTGGCGCGGGCGAACCAGGAATTCGCGCAGCAATCGGTAGAGCAGGACAAGCTTACGTTCGAGCAGGAGATATTTACGCAGGTAACACTTTTACAAATGCTGCAAAAGCAGGCGAAACTGACAAAGCTGGCCGACGAGATCGCCGCAGAAAGGTACCAGATCGCCAAAGAAAGATTCATCCTCAGTGACCTCAGCGTAACCGATCTCGGCATAGCCACCCAGGAAAAGGATATCGCGCGAAGAGATTATATTCTTGCACTAAGAGATTACTGGCAATCTTATTACAGCCTGAGACTGCTCACATTGTATGATTTCGAACTTAACAGGAAGATTGGGTATTAGGGGAGCTGTTGGCGATTGGCTGTCAGCTTTTAGCCATTGGCTTTCAGAAATCGTCATTTGTTAAAACATTCATTCATTCACTCATTCAAAATTAATTTACCAACTGCCATGATCAGACTTGAAAATGTTGAAAAAGTTTACCGGACCAGTTCTATTGAGACGCTGGCACTTAATAATATTAATCTTAATGTAAAGAAGGGGGAGTTTGTTTCGATTATGGGGCCGTCGGGGTGTGGGAAAAGTACGCTGCTCAATATCATGGGGCTCCTCGATGCGCCTTCGAAGGGATATATCGAGATCGATGGCAGCCGGGTTGAGAAGTATACCGACAAAAGTCTGGCACATTTACGTAACCAGAAACTGGGTTTCATCTTTCAAAGTTTCCACTTGATCAATGACCTTTCGGTGATCGATAATGTGGAAATCCCGCTTTTGTACCGCAGCAGTTCTTCCAAAGAAAGAAAGGAGCTGGCGCAGGAGGCACTGGAAAAAGTGGGATTGAGTAACAGAATGAAGCATTTCCCAAAACAATTATCGGGCGGACAAAAACAGCGGGTAGCAATCGCGCGCGCAATTGTGGGTAAACCCGAAATCATCCTCGCCGACGAACCTACGGGTAATCTGGATAGTGTGATGGGCAATGAAATTTTGAACATTCTCCAGAAACTCAATGAAGGCGGTGCCACGATCGTCATGGTAACCCACGACGACGCCATGGCCAAAAAAACGCACAGGCTGATTCGCCTTTTTGACGGAACGCAGGTGGTTTGAAGAGAGGAAGGAGGGAGGAAGGAGGAAGGGAGGAAGGAGGAAGGAGGTTCGATGGTGCGTTGTGTGAGTTTGTGTTTTTATCATTGTCCCTTTCCTCCATCGTCCCTTTCCTCCTTCCTCCCAAACAAAAAATTCTTAATACATAAAAATATGCTATCCAACTATATCAAAATCGCCTGGAAAGTTTTGCTGCGGCATCCTTTCTATACTTTTATTACTTTGTTCGGTATAAGTCTGACGCTGACGGTGCTGATGGTGCTGACTTCTTTTATTGATCATTTGTTTGGCAGTCACTATCCCGAAAACAAGCGCGACAGGTCGGTGTATGTCGGGACGGTGATCCAGACGGATTCTTCGGGAACCACCATGTCGTCGGGGCCAGCCAGTTTCGATTTCCTGGTCAAACATGCCAAACCACTTAAATCGGCGGAGAAAGTGTCCATTTTCTCCAATTTCAGCTTTTCAAACACCTACGTAAATGGAAAGCGCATCAAGCTGAATACCAAGTATACGGATGCTGAATTTTGGGAGGTAATGGGATTTCAGTTTCTGGAAGGAAAGCCCTACAACGAGACCAACATTAAAAACAGCGACCACGTAGCAGTAATTACTGACGCATTGCGTGAGCAGTATTTTGATGCCGATGGAGGTAATGTAGTGGGGAAAAATATCGAGATTGAGAATGTAAATTACAGGGTGATCGGCGTCGTAAAAGGTAGCCCGCCGACGCGTTTGTATAGCTACTCGGACGTATATTTTCCTTATACAGCGCCGAAAAGCAATTATGAAAACAAAGGGCTGCGCGGTAGGTTCATAGCAGTAATACTGACTAAAAGCAAGTCTGAAATTCCCGGCGTGCAGGCTGAATTTGACAATAGCATTGCCCGTATCCCTGATTCCGAGATCCCCGACCGCAAGCAATACCCGGTACTGATCGTCAAGGCTGACCAATATTTTGACCACTTCTTGAATACGCTGGCGAGAAATGATACGCAAAGGGTTATGTTTTATGCGATTGTCGGGTTTGTATTACTGATGTTCATGGGGCTGCCTGCGATCAACCTGGTCAATGTGAATGTGAGCCGGATTCTTGAGCGTGCTTCCGAAATAGGGGTCCGGAAGGCTTTCGGGGCACCTGCGAAGGCGCTGCTCTGGCAGTTCATCATTGAAAATGTATTCATCACTTTTATCGGCGGCGCATTTGCATTGATCTTTTCCCTGCTGATAATCAGCATGATCAATGCGAGCGGCTGGATCGCCTATGCCGATCTGACGATCAATGTCCCGGTGTTTTTGGTAAGTATAGCGGTTTGCCTCCTGTTCGGTTTCCTCTCCGGCGTCCTCCCGGCATTCAGAATGTCGAAACTGAAAATCGTGGACGCATTAAAGGCGTGACGGCAGTAGGCCATGGGCCATAAGCAATAGGCTGTCGTGCCGCCGATTTAAGCATTTTTGGTCACCAGGTCATTTATCGTCCCGGCGACCCGTCAATCATTCAGTCATTCATCGCACCGGCGATCCGGTCATTCAGTCATTCAAAATTATGTTTTCACATCTCTTCAAACTCATCTGGAACAAAAAGGGGGCTCATTCTTTGTTGATTATCGAGATCTGGGCTTCGTTTATGGTTTTATTCGGCGTGCTTTCGCTGATTGTCTATAATGTGCGTAACTATCTCAAACCGATTGGTTTTGAGTACGAAAATGTTTGGAACATGGATTTGGCGAACAACCAGGATACTGTTGAAGTTTCGTCGAAACTGAATCGTGCTTTGCAGCGCGTGAAGGCTTATCCCGAGGTTGAGTCAGTTTCCCGCATGAGTAGCAACACGCCTTTTTCAGCCAATCAGATCGGTAATTCTGTCACATATAATAAAGTGACCGTCGGCGCAGACTTTTACTATACCGACAGCGAGTTTAGCCGGACAATGGACCTGCCGATGCTGAAAGGCCGCTGGTACCGCGAAGGTGACCGGGTCGCCAAGTTCGTACCTATTGTGATCAATAAGGCAATGGAAGCGAAACTGTTTCAGGACGAGGCAGCGATAGGGAAAGTGATTAAAGTCGATGATAAAACTTCTTTCAAGGTTATTGGCGTCGTGGATAAGTTTAAGGCAAAAGGAGAATTTATGACCGATGGGCCGGCGCTTTTTCAACTCATTGCGCAGGACGATGGCTGGAATTCGAATCTTTTAATTAAAACAAAACCCGGAACAGACGCTAATTTCGAGGCCAAACTGGTCAGGGATATGGCGGTTATGCTTCCAGGCTGGGGCATTGAAATAAGTTACCTGAAAGAATCATTGAAAAACAGGCATAATCTGACCCTTGTTCCGGTACTTATCTTTCTCATTGTGAGTGGATTCTTGCTTACTAATGTAGCCTTGGGCCTGTTTGGTATTCTAAATCTGAATATCTCCAAAAGAAAAGGAGAAATCGGTCTGCGGCGTGCGATGGGCGCAACAGAGGGGAGGGTTACCACGCAGTTCCTGGGGGAAATATGGGTGCTCGCAACTTTCAGTATGATCCTGGGTTTGCTGTTCGCAGTTCAATTCCCGCTCATGAATGTTTTTGATCTCGATCGGGAAGTATATATTATCGCTATTTTCGCAGCTATTCTAGTCATTTACCTGATCGTAACCCTCTGCGCCTGGTTTCCCAGCAAGCAAGCTGCCAGGATCCACCCGGCAGTGGCGCTGCATGAGGAGTAATGTTGAATGACCGGGTCGTCGGTGCGATGAATGACTGAATGACTGAATGATTGAATGATTGAATGAGCCGCCGTGGAACGGTGAATGAGCCGCCGAAAGCCTACTGCTTAATGCCTACTGCCTAATGCCAATTTAATATGCTTCTTATAGTCGACGATGATATTGCGATCCGGACTTCTCTTGCACTACTTTTAAAAAAGGAAGGGTTTTCTGTGCAGGGTGCGGGCTCGCCCGAGGAGGCGTTTGAAGTGCTGCGGACGGTCAGGCCTGAACTGATTTTATTAGATCTTAACTTTTCCATTGAAACTTCAGGGAAAGAGGGAATGCAGCTTTTGCAGCGTATTAAAAAGAGTTATCCCGCCATTCCGGTGATCCTGATCACAGGCTGGGGGACGATTGATCTGGCGGTAAAGGGAATGAAGGAAGGCGCGACCGACTTTATCACCAAACCCTGGCAGAATGAATATCTGATCCAGTCGGTGCGGACTATTTTGAACCTGGCTGCTCAGGAGCCGCAGTCTGACAGCCGCCGTAAGCTCGAACAAAAATACCATTTCGAAAATATCGTAGGACAGGATGCCAAGCTACTCGATATCCTTGGGACGGTGGGCCGGGTGGCAGCTACCGACGCGCCCGTCCTGATCACCGGCGAAAGCGGTACCGGGAAAGAGCTGATCGCAGAGGCAATCCATTCAAATAGCAAACGAAAGGCGAGGCCATTTGTGAAAGTGAACCTGGGTGGAATTTCATCTACCTTATTTGAAAGTGAGCTGTTCGGGCACGTGAGAGGCGCATTTACCGATGCCAAGTCGGATCGCCTGGGCCGGTTTGAAATGGCACATAAAGGTTCGATTTTTCTGGACGAAATAGGGGAGCTCGATCTGTCGAGCCAGGTGAAATTACTTCGGGTATTGCAGGAACGCACATTTGAACCGCTGGGCAGCAGCAAGAGCCGGACGGTTGATGTGCGGATCATCTGCGCTACCAACCGGAATCTGGAAGAAATGGTCGCCAACGGTACTTTCCGCGAAGATCTTTATTACCGCATTAACCTGATTACAGTAAAGCTGCCCGCATTGCGCGAGCGCCCCGACGATATCCCCTTACTGTCAGGTTTTTTTGTAAATAACCTGAAAATCATCTACCAGCGACCCGATATCACGATCAGTCCGGCGGCACTCAAATGGCTCAAAACGTTGCAGTTACAGGGTAATATCAGGCAATTGAAAAACCTGGTGGAACGTACCGTCCTGCTTTCGTCAAAAGATGTGCTGGACATTGCGGATTTTCAAAAGAACCTGACGGTCGGACAATCGGCGGCTGCGAAAAATTTACCGGAAGTCGGATCGGTCACTTTGGAAGAAATGGAATACCAGATGATCGCCAGGGCAATGCAATTTCATCAGAACAAAATCAGTAAGGTGGCGCGGTCGCTCGGGATCACCCGGTTTGCATTGTACCGCAGACTGGAAAAATACGGTATCTCTTTCGATCCGGACGAGCAATGAAAATCTCTACACGGACTAAATACATCGGTTATATAACGGTACTGCACCTGGTGCTGATCGGCCTTGTGTATAAAATACTGGCTCAGGATAAGCTGCTGTTTATCGTATCGGAGGTGTTCCTGTTGCTTTCAGCCGTGGTTTCCATTCAGTTATACCGCAATTTTATGCAACCTATCCAATTTGTGAAATCAGGGATCGAGGCAATCAAGGACAAAGACTTCTCGATTAAATTTGTGCCTACCGGGAAAGGCGAGATCGACACTTTAATCGAAGTTTATAATCTGATGATCGATCAGCTTCGGGAAGAACGGACGCGGCTCTATGAGCAGCATTTCTTTCTGGAAAAGTTAATTGAGGCTTCACCTATTTCGATTATTATCCTGGATTATGATAACCGCATTGAATCACTTAATCTCAAAGCGAAGGCTCATTTTGGCAAACAGGCTGACGATCTCGTCGGCAAGGAATTAGGAGATACTGCGCAATCCATTCTGGAAGAGCTGGTTAATATGCAGGATGGCGATTCTCGCGTGGTGAAGACCAATGGTGTCGTGACTTTCAAGGTGCAGCGGTCGCATTTTATGGATAAAGGTTTCAAAAGGTCGTTTTTAATGATTGAGGAACTGACCAATGAAATACTGGAATCTGAAAAAAATGCCTATGGAAAAGTGATCAGGATGATGGCGCATGAGGTGAACAATACCCTCGGCGCGACGGATTCGATCTTACAAACCACGCAACACATCCTGCCTGACGCAGAGTACCAGGATTTGAAAGAGGCATTGGGTATTGCTTCGGAGAGAAACCAGCGCCTGACGCGTTTTATGCGCAATTTTGCGGATGTAGTGAGGCTGCCTTTGCCGGTCAAAGCTCCGGCCAATGTGGGGAAACTTGTAAAAGACGTTTCTATCTTCATGGAACCGGCAGCGGCTGATAAAGGGATTAAAATGCATTTGTTTCTGTCAGAATACGACGTTATCAAAATGCTTGACCTGGGCCAAATCGAGCATGTCCTTGTTAATATTATCAAGAATGCGATTGAAGCGTGCGTTGCAGGCAATCATGTCGAGTTGTATGTTTCAGAATCAGGGATAGTGATCCGAAATAACGGGAACCCTATTGATAGTGATGCGAAACTTTTTAATCCTTTTTTCAGCACTAAGAAAGACGGACAGGGTATAGGGCTGACACTGACCAGAGAGATTCTCGTAAATCACGGATTTGGTTTCTCACTGCGTACCGGTGAAGACGGATGGACAGCATTTACCATTGAAATGCCTGTCTGAAACCTGCTATAATTTCCTGACGCTTACTGTAAATGCATTCGCCGGATTGTGCACCATCAACTGCTGCACTTCCTTTTCGCGTAAGCCATTCGCTTTTAAATAGGGGATAACCTTGTCGGAAATGGTCGTGTAGCCTCGGAATTCGCCGCCCCCGGGCTCTCCCGGACGATACCAGCCGGCGTCGTGTGAAATGAGCAGCTGGTTGAAAAAGCCTTCTTTTTTAAGAAATAAAATAAGCTCGCCGTTTGCGGTAACACTTTTATCCTCGTCACCAATTCCATCCAGACTCACCCAACAGCCACTTTTAGCAGTATTCACAATCTCTTCGCGCGTTCCGTTTGCGTGCACCCAGACGAATGCTTTCGGATCGACACCCAGTTTTTTCAATATTTCAATTTCCTGGTTGGCAGGAAGTGCCGGGCCCGTGTGTGAGCAAATGGTCAGTCCGGTTTTGAGGTGTGTCAGTGCAGCGGCGGTAACCAGCTTTTGATGTAATGCAGAAAGAGGGCCGCTATTCACGCCGGTTTTGATAAATCCCGGTTTTACATTCGTTCCATCGATCCCGTTTTCGTATTCTGATATCCAGCGGGCCGCGAGCGCTTCGGCAGTTTCTGTAAATGCCCATGCAGGCAGGTATTTGTTGTCGGAAGCGCCGTAATAGCCGGTATTGGTAACCAGTTTAAGTCCGGAAGCTACTGCTAATTTTTGAAGCAATCTGACATCGCGACCGATAAAGGCAGGTGTGCATTCGACTATACTTTTGATACCTTTCTTTTTTACTTCGAGTAAATAAGGCAGCACTTTTTTAATCACATCCTCATGCTGCCAGCGATCGGACGAAATTTTGTCTGCGCCGATAAAATCGACCAGTACATGTTCATGGATCAATGCAGGGCCGAGTTCAGCCGGTTTTATTTTTCCGTCAACGGTATTGATGAATGCATTTTGAGCCTTGAAATCCATCAGAATCAATGGCGCAGCTCCTGCCGCTTTCAGGAATTTTCTGCGGGAGAAACGGTTTATCGCCACGCCGCTCATTACTCGACGATGATAAAAGGGTTGGGACTGAAAGAAATGACAAAGATGATCAGGGCGCAGACTCCCAGGATAATGCGGGGTGCATCGAGCGGTTCATTTTGTTCGGTTTCAGGATGCTTGATGCCCAGAAAGCGACCGAGAATGAATACAAAAGGCAGAAAACCCGTGGATCCTTCCCACTCCGGACGGAAATACGAAACTGCAAATTGCGCCACCACAATAATCAAACTGATCATAAAGGCCGTAGCGTTGATTTCACTTACCCTTTTGAAACAGATATAGAGCAGGTAAATGTAAATCGTGAGATAAATGAGTTGTTCGTAAAAAATGGCATCGTTACCTGTCGCGAAAGATTCAGCGGTGAAAAGGCCGAGGCCTGCATAAAATGCGAAAAAGCCGAACAGTACAGGCGCTACCACATTGAATTTTTTCTTACCGATCAATCCATATAAAATATGCCCGCCATCGAGCTGGCCTATTGGGATCAGGTTCAGGGAAGTAAAAAAAAGCGCCAGGTAACCCGCAAAAATGTACGGATAATGCACCATTTCATTGGGATGCGGCAGTAGCGAGGGGTCTGCTACGTAATTTTTGAACAGCCAGAAAAGAATATTATCACCTAAAATCAGGTTGCCACTCGCATTTTCGTAAACGAACTGGGGGTAGCTGAATCCGTAGCGGGCGTATTCAGGATGTATCGTAAAAATGTACTCAGCGGGCGGCAAATGCGTGAAACCGTACCATAGAACGGCCAGAGCCGCTATAAAACCGGCCAATGGACCCGCAATTCCGATATCGAAAAATTTGAGACGGGACGTGACCACAGATTTAATGCGGATAAAGGCGCCCATTGTCCCGATACTCTGAGGTATCCCAAACCACAGCGGAATGTAAAACGGCAGGGTAACCTTCACGTGGTGCGCTTTTGCGACGAAATAGTGGCCAAACTCGTGGATCGTGAGAATAGCAAGAAAAGGTATTGAAAAGTGAAAGCCTTGTAAAAATTGCGGCCAGCCCAACAATTTAGACTGCGCTTCCGCAGTGATAGCAGGATCAACGTCACCCAGCGAAGCGAAAAAATTGTAAACAAAAGAGAAAATATTACCAAACATCCATTCGGCACCGGCCATTGTGGTCGTTACGACGGTAACAATGAATAAAATTCCCTGAATCAAATAGGTACGCGCGCTAGACTGCATAATCTTTCAGATATTCCAGAATGGTGTCAGGCTTTTGAACGTGAATGGTTTCAATGCCAAGTTTAGCGGCAGCTTGAATGTTATCGTAGTTATCATCGAGGAACAAAGTTTCTTCGGCTTTGATGCCTGCCTGATCGAGTACTTTTTGGTATATCAACGGATTAGGTTTCATAACGCCCATTTCGTAGGATAGGAAAACGGTTTCGAAAAGATCCTCAAGTTTTTCAATTCCGGTCGAGGCTTTCAGTATTTTGTTTACCTGGGTAATATGAATAGAGCTGGTATTGCTGAGCAGGAACAACCTGTAATCGGCAGCCAGCTTCTTCAAAAGATCAACCCTCTCCGGCGGCAGGTCCAGCAGCAGGCTGTTCCAGGCCGTGTCGATTGCTTCGTCGGACAGATCAGGAAAGTCCAGGATTTCACGGATAAAATTTCTGAATCCCGCTTCATCCAGTGATCCTGTCTCAAACTGCCGGAATATCTCGTTTTCATTGAAGATAGCAAGAATTTCACTCTGTTCCCTACCGCTCAATTCAGCAAATGACCTGGAAGCCACTGGCACATCAATATTCAGAATGACATCGCCCAGATCAAAAATGATATTCTTTATTCGGGTGTTTTTCATTGATGTTGTTTTTGGCGGTTGGCTTTTGGCTTTTGGCTTTTAGCTGTTGGCTATTAGCCGTTAGCTTTTAGCCCTTGGCTGTTCTTAACTGATTATTATTTGCTTGTACCTGTCAGCACTTTCTTATTCACTGCATTTTTTTACTTGCTAACAGCTAAAAGCTAAAAGCCAATAGCTAACAGCCAATAGCTAACAGCCAATAGCTATTCAACAACCACTCCCATTGCGCAGAACTTGTCGATTCTTTGATCGATCCTGTCCTGCTCGCTGATCGTGTTTAGTTCGTTGATATTTTCTAGAATAACCCTTTTCAGTTCTTCCGCCATCCAGTTATGGTCGAGATGAGCACCGCCAAGAGGTTCAGAGATAATACCGTCGATGAGCTTGTTTTTCTTCATATCGCGGGCAGTAATTTTCATTGCCTCTGCCGCCTGCTCTTTGAAATCCCAGCTTCTCCAAAGGATTGCCGAGCAGTTTTCGGGAGAAATGACTGAATACCAGGTATTTTCAAGCATCAACACCCGGTCTCCGATCGCGATTCCTAATGCACCTCCCGAAGCACCTTCGCCGATCACGATACAGATTACGGGCACTTTCAGCATGAACATTTCTTTCAGGTTGCGGGCGATTGCTTCACCTTGTCCGCGTTCCTCTGCCTCCATTCCGGGAAATGCGCCCGGCGTGTCTATTAGTGTTACGATAGGCTTATTGAATTTCTCAGCCAGCTTCATCAACCGCAATGCTTTGCGGTAACCTTCCGGATTGGGCATACCAAAGTTCCTGTGCTGGCGCTGCTTAGTATTGCGGCCTTTTTGCTGACCAATCAGCATAAAAGACTGTCCGCCTACATTGGCCAAACCACCGATAATAGCCGGATCGTCGCGCACCTGACGGTCGCCATGAAGTTCAATGAATTCGTCGCAGATCAGCTCAATATAGTCGAGCGTGTAGGGACGGTCAGGGTGGCGGGAAAGCTGCACACGCTGCCAGCGCGTGAGGTTTTCAAATATTTCTTTTCGAAGATTTGTGATATTGTTTTCCAGCAAGGAAATGGCGTCCGAAAAATCTACATTGTTTTCTTGTGCCAATGTCTTCATTTCTTCGAGCTTACGTTCTAGCTCGGCCATAGGTTTTTCGAAATCCAGGTATGTTCTCATATTTAGGTTCTGGTTGATGAGGGGCCGTTTTTCAGAGTTCGTAAGTCCGTCCCCGTAGCGGTATCTCTACCGTATTATAGCCAATTTCTTGAATTTTAGACTGGAAATCAGCCATGCTTTGCTGCTCTCCGTGAACGAGGAAAATGCCTTTCAGCTTCTCAGGGTCCTGCATTTTTACAAACTTCAAGAGATCGTTCTGATCTCCGTGGCCGCTAAATACGTCAATTTTTTCAATATTAGCCAAGACAGGCAGCTGCTTTCCACGTATCGAGATGGTATCCTGCCCGTTAAGCAGCCGCCATCCCAATGTGCCTTCGGAAGCATAACCGATCATCAAAATAGTAGCATAAGGATTCCCGATATTGGCCTCCACATGCTGTTCCACCCGTCCACCCTGCACCATTCCTGATGAAGAGATGATAATGCACGGTTCATTATAATTCGACACTGCCCGGCTGGCGTCCGAGCTTTCCAGGTAAATCAGATTCTCAAAATCAAAAAGCATATCATTGTCCTCCTGAAAACTCCGCGCTTCTTTATTAAGCATCCGGCCGTGCTTTTGGTAAACCTTCGTACTGCTGTGCGCGAGCGGGCTATCTGAGAATACTTTGATGTAAGGAAAGGATTTATCGAGATAAAGCTTGTTAAGCGTATAAAGTAACGCCTGTGTGCGGCCCACGCTAAAAGAAGGAATGATCAGCCGTCCCGGAATATCAATGCAGGTACGCTTGATCACATCCGCCAGTGCTTCCACCGGCGAGGCGGTATTTTCGTGCAGCCTGTTCCCGTAAGTTGATTCGCAGATCAGGTAATCTACCTGTGGAACTTCCTGAGGATCAATCAATAGTGGATAGTTTTTTCTGCCGATATCCCCCGAAAAGCAAAGCCGTTTCTTTTCGCCGTTTTCATAAACCTCGACCACAATATGCGCCGCACCGAGCAAATGTCCCGCAGCGTAAAAGGTAACAGTTACATTATCAGCAATGCGGTAGCGCTGGCCGAAAGAAACGGGCACAAAATTGTCCATCGCTTCCAGTACATGCTTTTCAACATAATAATCCTTTGGAACTTCCCGCTGTTTCTTGCCGCGCTTTTTGGATCCCAGCCGCGCATTCAATCGTTTCTGGTGCAGGTTGGCGGCGTCTTTGAGCAGGAGCGAGGTTAGGGCAAGCGTAGGCTCGGTACAAACTACGCGGCCTTCGAAACCCTCTTTGTATAAATTAGGAATGTTGCCTGAGTGATCAATGTGAGCGTGCGTTAAAAGTACTGTGTTGATCAGACTTGGTTCAAACGGAAATACGCCTTTTTGCTCTTCATATCTGTTTTTCCTGCCAATTTCGTCCAGGTCAAAATCTGAGCCGCAGTCAATCAAAATCCGGTAATCATCCGATTCCAACAGGAACATGCTACCGGTCACTTGTTGTGCAGCTCCCCAAAATGTCAATTTCATATAAAAATGGGGTGAAAACCTATACTGGTTTCATGCATCCGACAAAAGTACCAAAAAACAGACTGTGATTTGGACTTTACTGATTAGTTTAGATTTTGGGTCAAGGATTCGGGCCTCACCAACAGCTGTATTTAACTATATGAAATTGCTTTCGCTTGCCTGTCTTATATTTTTTTGCAATACGGTTTTTGCCCAAAATATCGACAGTACCGCATTGAATAACCTGCGCGACGCGGCTTTGGAATTCCAGAACAGCGAAATCATGCGCAGCGGGTCGCTGGCTATTAGTGTGAAGGCGGTAAAAGAACGCACAACTGTGTTTGGACTTCACCAGGAACTTTCACTGCCGTCGGCATCGACTTTAAAACTTGTTTCAACAGCGACTGTGCTCGCGGTGTTTGGAGGGGATTTTAAATATCAAACGTATCTCGAACATGACGGGCAGGTCAAAGGAGACAGTTTGATAGGTAACCTTTACATTCGCGGCACCGGCGATCCATCCCTCGGCAGCGACCGGTTTACAGGTTTTCTCAAATCCGCGGAATTGATTAACCGCTGGGTAGCGGCTGTGAAAAAGGCTGGTATCAGGCATATTAAAGGAAAAGTGTTGCCCGACGCTTCATTTTTTGACAATAATACTGTGGCCAGCACGTGGATCTGGGGAGATATGGGAAACTATTACGGAGCGGGTGTTGAGGGACTCAATTTCAACGAAAATCTGTATCGCGCCAAATTTAAACCGGGTGTTGAACCGGGCGATCCGGCGACTTTCCTGGGGATTGAGCCGGCTATTCCCTATTTAACATTTACAAACCAGGTTACAACAGGAGAAAGAGGATCTGGTGATAAAACGATTTTGTACAGCAGCCCGCTTGGAAACCGCGTCGTGTTGACAGGAACTGTACCGGCCGGGGTGGCTGGTTTTTCGGTAAAAGGTTCTATCCCGAATCCTGCGGAATATGCTGCATTTGCATTGAAAACTGCATTAGGCAACACAGCAGTGACCATTTACGATCAAAATCTGCCAGCTCCCGGTACACTTACGGTTTCAAGTCAGAGAAAGGTTTTGGACGAATACAAATCTCCGGCTTTACGGGAGCTTTGCCAGCAAACCAATTTCTGGAGTATTAATCTATACGCCGACGCTTTTTTGAAGCAAGCGGGCAAAAGACTTTCGGGGCAGTCAGATTTTGACAATGCGGCCAGGGCGGTCACCAGTTACTGGTCGGGTAAGGGGGCTGATCTGAGGGGTTTTTATATTAAAGATGGCAGCGGACTTTCTCCTTCGGGATCTATTACTGCCGGTAGTCTGACGGAAATTTTAAACCTGGCGAATAAGGATGTCAGCTTCAACGATTTTTACAAAAGTATTGCGATACTCGGCCAGAACGGTACTGTAAGAAATCTGGGCAAAGGCACGAAGGCAGCGGGGAATGTGCATGCCAAAAGCGGCTCTATTGAAGGCACGCGGGCTTATGCCGGATACTTCACTTCCAAAGCAGGGACTTTAATGAGTTTTACCATTATCGCCAACAAATATATGCCGGGCAGTCAGCGGATTGTTTCCGACGAGCTGGTAAAGCTTATGACCTTAATGGCGCAATTGTGACAAGTCTTGCATAGTTTTACGGGATAATTGAATGCAAAATCAGGCTATGAAGAAAATTGACGTATGTGTAATCTACTACGGAAAACCCTACCAGACCATTATTTCGATACTTTCCCTGCTAAAATTCAGCGGTCAGCACGTCAATAAACTTTATATTACCGTTGAGAAAACACAGCCTTACGACAAGTTCGGAGATGTGTATCACGTCATCAAAACGATCCGCCCGCTGATCGATATTGACCTGTATTTTCCCAAATATTTTTACCAGCTGGGTTACCTGGATTACGAACGCACGAAACGCGACAGCGATTACCGGTACCAGATCCCTTACCAATACGCGCTGGAAAAAGCGGAAAGCGATTACCTGTTCATCATGCACAACGACATGGTTTTTCACCGCGATATGATCGGCGAAATGCTGCCCGTTTTCCAGGATCCGAATGTAGCGGGTACCGGTTCGATCGGCCAATGCTGGTCGTGTCCGGGCTTTTCGGCAAAATTGTGTCATGGTTCCAAATTTGAACAATACGTTCCGACGCAGGAAGAGGCGATTTTACTTCATGAAACTTATAATACGCCGCGGAAGGAAAAGGATATAGAAGTACTGCGAACCGGCCGCGTGCATCCCATGCCGGAATGCAGGCTGAACGAATATGCCTGTATGATCAGATTGTCATTGTACCGGCAGCAAACGCTACCAAAAGGTGATAATGTATGTTTTGGAGGAAACTGGGGCTTTACGGCTGATTTAGGTACCGGCTGGTTCCACCAAATGGTGAACCAGGGTTTCCGCTTTCAGCATTTTGTACTCGAAGATTACGCTTCCCACTCCCAGTTTAATCCGATCGGGCAGGGAATTCATGCCTATTCGAAGCAGGATAATTATAATCTGAGTGAGGCGAATGCATGGCAGTATCTTAAAGAACATTACGGGACCGACGCTTCTCTCGAAGGAAAGTATTCGCTTTTGGCCAAAATCAGAAATATAACCGGCAAAGTTGAAAAGAAGAAAATGCTTTTCGAACACAAAGCAAAGAAGGCAATTGGAATGGTTTTGAGACCGATATTGAAAAAAGCTAGCAGCTAATGGCTACTAGCTGTTAGCTGCTAGCTGTTAGGAATGCACCTTTTCAATTACAAAATTGTGATTCGTATAAATACAAAGATCAGCCGCGACTGTCAGGCTTTCCCGTACCATTTCTTCTGCTGATAAATGTGGCGCGTGTTTTTTCAATGCCTGCGCTGCAGACAATGCGAAGTTCCCGCCTGATCCGATTGCAGCAATACCATTTTCGGGTTCCAATACGTCTCCGGTACCTGAAATAACCAGTATTTCATCTTTACTGGCTGTGATCATCATTGCTTCCAGTTTTCGAAGATAACGATCTGTGCGCCAATCTTTTGCCAATTCAATAGCGGCGCGTTTCATATTGCCTCCGTAAGCATTTAATTTTTCTTCAAATCTTTCGATCAATGTAAATGCGTCGGCTGTTGAGCCGGCAAAACCGGCGAGGATCTTACCGCCCATTAATACCCTGATTTTCTTTACGTTCCCTTTGGCAACCGTATTGCCCATCGTCGCCTGGCCGTCGGCGCCCAGTGACACAGTCCCATTATGAAGTACCCCAAGTACAGTCGTTGCGTGTATTTTTTCCATGAATAAGATGCTCAAATGATTAAATAGCGATTTAAAACAAAAGTGCCAGACGGGATAGCCTGACACTTTGTTCATTTAATATGATCAGATCACCGATTTTGTCACTAAACCAGCATGCTCATAGGCTCTTCTAATAACTTTTTAACAGTCAGCAGGAACTGAGCAGCAGTAGCGCCATCCACCACACGGTGATCAGCGGAAAGTGTTACTTTCATGATATTGGTCGGATACACCGTTCCGTCTTCTTTGAATGCGGCAACCTTTTTGATACCACCCACGGCAAGGATACAAGAATCCGGTGGATTAATGATTGCCGTAAATTCATCCACCCCGAACATACCCAGGTTAGAAACGGAGAATGTGTTTCCTTCCCACTCTTTTGGCTGCAATTTTTTGTCTTTCGCTTTTCCGGCCAGTTCTTTCACTTCGCCTGAAATCGCAGAGAGCGTCTTTTTGTCAGCGTCGCGCACAACTGGTACCAGTAAACCTTCGTCTACGGCCACAGCTACACCTATATTTACATAATTGTATTTTCTGATCTTGTCTCCCAGCCAGGCCGAGTTAACCGCAGGATGTTGTTTCAATGCAACCGCGCAGGCTTTGATCACCATGTCGTTGAAAGAAATCTTCGCCGGGCTCACTTCATTCAGCTGCGGACGAAGCGCCATTGCTTTATCCATCACGATCTCCATGGTGACGTAGAAATGCGGCGCAGTGAACAAGCTTTCGCTTAGCCTGCGGGCAATTGTTTTACGCATTTGTGAGATCGGCGTGTCGGTGAAATCACCTTGCGCTGGCGCAGCAGGCGCACTTGCTGCCTGTTCTGCCGGTTTTGGAGCTGCTGCGGCTGGTTCTGCTGCTTTTTCAGGTGCAGCAGCTTTTGCGGCTGGTTTGAATTCATCCACGTCGCGTTTCACGATGCGGCCATTTTCTCCGCTGCCTTCCACCTGGCCCAGGTTAATGCCTTTTTCGTCAGCCAGCCGTTTTGCAAGTGGAGAAGCTTTGATACGTTCGCTGGAATCAGCTACTGATACCGATTTTCCGGAACCATTGTCAGTTGCCGGCGCTTCCTTGCTTTCTGCCGCAGGAGCTGCTGCTTCCGGAGCTGCTTCGCCGTTTTCACGGGCGATCAATGCTTCCACATTCGCACCTTCTTCACCGATTACAGCGATGATTGCATCAACAGGCACAGATTCGCCTTCTTTGATACCAACGTGCAGCAAGGTTCCGTCTTCATATGCTTCCAGCTCCATCGTCGCCTTATCAGTCTCGACTTCCGCCAATATATCGCCGGATTTCACTTTGTCACCCACTTTTTTCTGCCAGGAAACCAAGGTTCCCTCCTCCATCGTATCGCTCATTTTCGGCATACGAACCACAACCGCATTGATTTTTTCGGTAGAGGCATTGGATGCGGCAGGAGCGGCAGGTTTGCTGGCTGGTTGCTCGGGAGTGGCAGTTTCTACTGCAGGAGCTGCGGCTTCCGCCTTAGCCTCTTCTTTCGGGGCAGCCTCAGCGCTTCCGTTGGATGCAGCGCCATTGCCGCTACCTCCTTCAAGCAGTGATTTGTAATCTTCACCTTCCTTACCCACAACCGCCATGACACCATCCACAGGCACTGAATCACCTTTATTTACGCCTATATACAGCAGCGTACCATCATAGTAAGATTCCATTTCCATCGTGGCTTTGTCGGTTTCGACTTCGGCCAGGATATCCCCGGATTTTATTTTATCACCTACTTTTTTGTGCCATTCTGCGATAACACCCTCTTCCATGGTGTCGCTCATTTTGGGCATACGAATTACTTCTGCCATATCGCTTGTTAAGGTATTTTAGTTTCTTGGTCTAAAAATTAGATTTTAGTCAAAATTACAATAAAACGTGAATACGCGCGGCGTTTATAGGATAAAATTGACCAATTAGGTGGATTTCCTAGTCAGCAAGGTGTGACGATAGCCAGCGCTTTGAGGCCACGACGTCGGATACCGGCTTCATTCGAAGGGTATTGAAAAAGCGCCCGGCTACATGCATTCTTTTACGAAAAGTATAAGAAGTTTCGCCCAGATCATTCTCCCTCCGGGTGACAGGAATGGCGGTGCAGGTCAGCTTTTCTTTGGCTATCAAACCAATCAGATAAGGTGAAAACGGCAGATAAGGAACGAGGCGCAGCGCAGCATTTTTTTTGATTACTAAAAATAACCCCGCCTGCATTGGGATGCGCCCCGAAGAAGCAATATGAACTATTGATTTGAATAGGGCGGAAGTGACTAATTTCGTTCCCGACTCATACCTGCCGCTCCTTTGTGCAAAAACGATGTCGTTGCTCTCCAATGCGTGGATCAGCTTGGGCAATACTTCGGGCTCGTCCTGTAAATCGGCGTCCATCGTCGCTATCAGATTTCCGTTGCAATGCAGCATCCCAGCCAGGAGTGCGCTGCTTTGTCCCAGGTTATGACGAAGATTAACAATTTGAAATGGAGTAGTTTCCGGAAGTGACCGGAGCATCTCAACCGAATTGTCGGGGGAAGCATCATTTACATAAATGACCTCACCGGTAAGTCCCGCACTTCGAAAAACTGCTCCCAGCCGCCGGTGCAGTGCTACTAACGTGTTTGCACTTTTGTAAACTGGAATAACTACACTCAGATCAACCATCAGTAACCCTTTTCGTAATCGACAACGTGGAGCATCGGCGCTCCGGTCAGGTATCGCCTGAGATTCTCCTCAAAAATTGACTGCCATTTGAAAGCCGGACCTTCCAGGCTGCGCCCCACATGCGGACTGACGAGTATCCGCGGCTCGTCCCAAATTTCGTGCGCTGCCGGCAGAGGTTCGTTTTCAAAAACATCCAGTGCCGCGCCTGCCAGTTTATTCAATTGAATTTGCCTCAATACCGCATTGTCATCCAAAGTACCGCCGCGACCGATATTTACTACAAATGCATTGACAGGCAGCTGTTCCAGTTCACTTTTTCCTACGAAATGATAGGTGCTTTCCGTTTTGGGCAGACAAACGATCAGCGCGTCGGTTTGAGGCAGCTGATTTTTCCAGTTTTTTGAACCGAAAATCGTGAAACCGTTTTCCTCTGAATCCTCTTCCCGGCTTCTTACTCCTGCTACATTTGCCCCGAATGCATGCAATAACCGCGCAATTTCCTTTCCCAAACTTCCCCAGCCGATGATCAGGCAATTGCTATTATTTAACGTAGATAGCCGGTGGCGCTGCCAGGAATGTGCTTTTTGTTCGTCGCGCAGTAAATGTAGTGATCGGAAAAGGCTGAGCAGTAATGCGATGGTATGTTCGGCTAATTCGGTATCATAAACGCCCTTGGCACAGGTAAGGATAATGTTTTTTTGTTGCAGGATCTCCTTTTTTGCCAGGATAATATCGACCCCCACAGAATTGGACTGCATCCAGCGAAGCTTTTCAGCAAAAGGCAGGCTTTGAATGAAAAAACGATTGCCTAGTACAATCTCGGCATTCCGGATCAGCAATTTTGCTTCCTCTTCGGTTGTCGCCCACCTGATTTCCCGGTCGCCGGCAATTTCCTTTAATATGGTTAAATGCTCGGGAACCGGCTCGTACATCAGCAGGATCATATGTAGTGCGGATTGGCTGTCCAGCTTCCTACCTGCTCCCGGAAATACCTGAAATCCTCTTCTATTTGTTCCGCGGTTCTGAGCAATGCATTATAGTAAGCGGTTTTAATGTGGTGGACCATGTAATCCATGTCCATTGAGAGATGATCTTTTAAAAAAGTACGCCGCAAAAAGCTGAAATCGATTCCCAGACGTGCATATTCATTGATCAGGTACTTACTGGCGATTGGCCTGCCATTTGGGGGATAGGTCACGCCTCCCGCCCCCAGCGAAATGTCGAAATGCCGTCGGACGCTTTCTATGGTACCGTCCATTAGCGGGACAAAAATGTTCCGGCTGTTTTGCTGAATATGCAAATCGTTCAATCCGACATAAGCGCGGTTAAGATCCAGTTTGCTCAGCTCTGAAAGACATTCCAGTGACTGGACCGTCTCCACCAGTATATTCAGTTCAGCCCTTCCGCTGATCAGGTTGTAAGTTTGAACTACCTGCTCCACATCGCAGACCATTGGCAGGAAAATCTCGTCGGCTCCGGCCTGAATTGCCAGTTCCACCTCCATCGGCGTATGTTCTTTCGAAAAGCCGTTGATCCGGCATATGAGCTGACCGGACGGTACCGCATCCCGAATCCGGCAGAGGTCGTCGTAGGTATCGTAATTGATCTGGGTGTCAAAATTCTCCTGCCGGAGCTTTTTGCCCTGATTTTCCCAGTCTATGATAATAGCATCTATCCCCGCATTGATCGCTTTTCGCGCGGTGACAGGATCGGTTGAGAATAGAAAAAGCTGAAATTCCCTGATCGGCAATGTTAGATTCACAAGCTTATCGTTTTCTTCGCGATTACCAGGCAACTTGTTCCAAAAGGTATGATATGTTTATTCCTGATCGCACCGATTTCCCAGTGCAGCAGGCTCCGTAAAAAGCGCGACGTCGACGGACTGCCCGCCATATGTTCTGATTTCTTCTTTTGAGGGGTATTTACTTTTCGCTTTCCCAGTCTGTTTGGCAAAACGCGCATCAGCCACATCGGCAGCCAGACCAGTGAGAAAAAGTAGCTTTTATATTGTATTTTAAATCCTGCAAGAGCCAGTTTCCGTTCCAGTTGTTTCAGGTCATATCTCCTGAAATGTCCCAGCTGCTCATCGTTGTCAGACCATAAGCTCTGAAATGCAGGAACGGTCAGCATGATCAGGCCGTTTTCTTCGAGCAGGGAGTTTATTTGTTTTAAAAAAGCATGATCATCTTCAATATGCTCCATGACATCGAAAAAGCCCGCTGCCGGGACTGTACCTGGTGCCTCCGGCAAATAAGCTTCCAATGTGCTGTGAATCGTTTTTTTGATCCCTCTTTTGATCGCATTGTCGATACCTGCACGATAAGGTTCGAGCAATGTAACTTCGTACCCCGCATTTTGCATGGCCTGCGCAGTAATGCCGTTTCCTCCGCCGATATCGTAAAATTGAGCCGGGAAGTCATTGGCCTTCATTGCCTGTACCAGGCATTCGTTTCGGTGCTGGTACCAGAAAGACATATCTTCCATCTCGTAGCAAACCGAATTGCCATCGTCCGGGTAGGATACGATCCAGTTTTCTCTGTTGCTTTCCATTTACAGCTTGCGTCCAGTGATAATTTGGAAGGGAAGAAACGTATTGAGTCCGGGGATCTTTTCCAGTACCGGCTCACTTTTTTGTCCAAGCATTGTATTGGATAGAAATGGGGGGTAAAATCCGAAACGTTTGATTTTCAGATCTGTCCAGCCCGCGTAGGTCATTGCATTGAACAATTTGCTTTTGGTCATGTCCGCGACACCTTTATCGCCTTCCCAAGACATGCCGGGCGTAAATGCGATTTGCGCGTAATACAGCGGATTGTACGCATTGGGTTCGAGAAAAACGATTTTCGCACCCGGCTTAGCGATCCGGTACATCGCCTGAAAACAAGCCGCCAGATTGTGAAAATGATGTAATGCCATGAAACCCATCACCACATCAAACTGCTCGGTCAGCTCTTCCGGGGCATCGAGAATATCGGCTGCGTGCAGCTTGACCGGGAATTTGTTGTCGTTGTGGATCAGCAGCTGCTGCAACAGGAAAGGGGAGAGGTCAAGGCCTTCGACCTTGTAACCCTGGGCAAGGAAGTTGAGCGTGTATTTGCCCATACCGCAAGCCACATCGATAATCCTGTCTGTTTTTTTGATTCCTCCAAAGTCGATCACTTCCCTCACGTGGCGCCTCACATAAGGCGAATAAACAGGGATCATGGTCTTTTTGATCTTGTGACCAAAGTAATCGAGCTGCTGGTTGTTATGGAACTTGATGTTAGATACAACTATACTCATATCCAGTCCGTTGAGATTCACGATGCCTGAATATAGAATAAAAAGATAGTTGGAACAACTTTGCCTACGTCAAATTACTTTTTGCACCTCAAAATAATTAGTGAAAGGTAAATAACATTTATTCAACGAACCTTGTACAATATTACCTTCCAGATTTTCGACTCAAAAGTCGCTACTTCCTGTAAACCCGATTTTTCAGGGTCTGAAATGGTTTCCGCCGACAAAATGTAGGAGCAGGATAATGCTTTAAGGGCCACCGGCGAGAGGGTTATGTCCCTGGTTCCGGGCGTTTTATACTTTGTCATCTGGGTGTCAAAAAAGCCGGTTCCCTGGTCGTAAACAATGATACACTGACTGCCCCAATAGTCAAAAAAACCCTTGTTAACCTCGTTCTTTTCCAGCTCGGTAGCGATGATTTTACGAAAAGCATGCTTGTAAGTCAGCGGATAGTTGCTCGAATACCCATCGATCGTCCGGAAACCGTTGTATTGCGGAATGGCCGGCGGGATACCGATGGAGGCTACACGATAGCTGTCCGAAGGTTGAGGAATGTATGATTTGATCCGGGCAAACATCTCCTCCGCATAATAATCCTCGTACCTGAAAATGTAGTGGTAGGGTTGTATTCTAACTATTTTACTAAAAAACGTGGCGTAATATCCTGGCTGATAGGCAAAACAAACGATTAATTGTAATGCACAAACCCAGGTAACCAGTCGCTTTCTGAAAGGGACCGGGACCAATAAAATTGCCTGGGCCGTAGCGACGTGCCAAAGTAGCTGCAGGAAAATATGAAAGCGCTCCAGACTATACATCCGCAGCAGGTCCGATTGGTTCCGGAGATTCACGACCGGCTCCCACTGCAACGCTCCGATATAAACGCAGATCAGGGAGATCACCGTCAGCGTCAGAAACAGGGGGATAGGCAGTTTTTTATTTTTGACTAAAAAGAAACAAAACGTGAGCAGCGTGAAGGGGAGCAGGACAAAGCTGTGCAGGGAAAGCGCAACGTCTATATTTCCTAATAAAAAATACCTGGCCGCTACGATCATGCAAGTCGTGACCGGCGTAGAAAACCGGCGCATTTCCATGCGGTGCGACTCAAAACCCGAGCCGCCGAGGATGTTCTCTATCAGATCAATTTTGGTTGCGGAGAAAACCACGAGCAGCACTATCAATGCAGTGACCAGCCGGGAAACAGGGCGTTTTTTATATTTGTCATACAAGATCAGCAAGCCAAGACCGAACAGAATAAACACCCCGGCCGACTGAAAATTGGAAGTAAAAGGGAAGAAAGCGACGATCAGCCAGTTCCACGAGTTGCGCTCCTGCTTTCTGATATTCAGGATCGCGTATAGCAGCAGCGGCTGGCCGGCGATACTGAAAACCCACGTTTGCAAAAAAGGCGTGAATGCAAAGGACAATGCTAAAAAGCCAGCAGAAATGCGGTCCATACCCAAATGCTTGCGCGAAAGCAACCACATGCCGGTCAATGCAACGAAGCTGATCAGCCATGTTAAAATCTGATAAGCATTGAAAGTGGGCAGAATCAGGTTCAGCCAGTAATAAATATTGTAAGTGCTGACGAGCGTGAACTTGGGCACGCCGCCCATGAAAGGCGTTATGATAGAAAATGGAGGAGCCCAGGCATAACCGCCCTGCGTAACGATCCGGTACCAGGTAACGTACGAATCGAGGGAGTCGAAGGCATTGTAATAGGCTTTTTTACCAAACAGAATGGTAGGTAAATGATAAAGGCAAAAGATCAGCAGTACCCATAAAAACTGGAATTGCCGACCTTTTGCCTTCATTTTCTTGCATTAATTTATTTTCAAAACCGCCATGAATGCTTCCTGCGGAATCTCCACATTTCCAACCTGACGCATTCTCTTTTTACCCTTTTTCTGTTTTTCCAGCAGTTTACGTTTACGGGAAATATCACCACCGTAACATTTCGCCAAAACGTCTTTCCGCATTGCTTTCACGGTTTCGCGGGCAATAATCTTTTGACCGATCGCGGCCTGGATCGCAATTTCGAACATTTGCCGAGGGATTAGCTCCCGCAGTTTTTCGCAGAGCTTTTTACCCCATTCGTAAGATTTCGACCGGTGTACAATCGCTGAAAGTGCATCCACCGGCTCGCCATTTAACATGACGTCCAGCTTCACCATATCCGACTCCTGGTAACCCGCCAGTTCGTAATCAAGCGAGGCATAACCGCGTGAAATGGTTTTCAATTTATCAAAAAAGTCGAAAACAACTTCCGCCAGCGGGATCAGGAATTGCAGCTCCACGCGCTCGGAAGTCAGATAAACCTGGTTTTTCAGGATACCCCTTTTGTCCATACAAAGGTTGAGGATCGGCCCAATGTAGTCTGCCTTCGTAATGATCTGCGCGTTAATATAAGGTTCTTCAATGGTCTTGATAAAATTAGGCTCAGGCATTTCGGAAGGTGCGCTGATGTTGAGCAGCTTGTCTTTGGTTGTCAAAACGCGGAACTGCACGGAAGGGACGGTAGTGATTACCGTCATATCAAACTCCCTTTCAAGCCTTTCCTGCACGATTTCCATGTGCAGCATACCCAGGAAGCCGCAACGGAAGCCGAAGCCGAGGGCGGCCGAAGTTTCAGGTTCCCAAACCAGCGCCGCATCGTTCAGCTGCAACTTTTCCATTGCCTCGCGCAGCTCTTCGAATTCGCTGGTATCTACCGGGTAAATACCTGCAAAAACCATCGGTTTTACTTCTGAGAAACCGACTATCGCTTCTTTCGCCGGGCGGTCGATGTGCGTGAAAGTATCGCCTACTTTTACTTCTTTGGCTACTTTGATGCCCGAAATCAGGTAACCCACGTCGCCGCATTCCACTACTTGCTTGGGGATTTGCGCGAGTCCGAGCGTGCCGATTTCATCAGCAATATATTCTTTGCCAGTCGCCATAAACTTGACGCGGTCGCCTTTTCTGATCGTACCGTTTTTAACCCGGAAAATAACTTCAATACCGCGGTAAGAGTTGAATACGGAGTCAAAAATCAAGGCTTGCAGTGGTGCCTTCGGATCGCCGACGGGAGCTGGAATACGTTCAATAATTGCATTTAAAATCTCCTCAATCCCGATTCCTTCCTTGCCGCTGGCGGGGATAATGTCTTCGCGGTTACAATCGAGCAAATCCACCATTTCGTCCTTAATTTCCTCTGGCATCGCGCCGGGCAGGTCGATTTTATTCAGTACCGGAATAATTACCAGATCGTGGTTAATCGCCAGGTAAAGGTTCGAAATCGTCTGGGCTTCTGTGCCTTGTGAGGCGTCGACCAGGAGCAATGCGCCTTCGCAGGCGGCGATCGAGCGGGAAACTTCGTAAGAAAAATCGACGTGGCCGGGCGTATCGATCAGGTTAAGAATGTATTCTTCTCCTTTATAAAGATAGTTCATCTGGATCGCGTGGCTCTTGATCGTGATGCCTCGCTCACGTTCCAGGTCCATATTGTCCAGTAGCTGCGCCTGCATTTCGCGCTTCGTTACGGTTTTGGTAAATTCCAAAAGGCGGTCGGCCAGTGTACTTTTGCCGTGGTCAATATGGGCAATAATGCAAAAATTACGGATTTTCTTCATGAAAATAGCTACTATTCCAATGCTTTGAAGTTCAATTTGGGCGCAAAGCAATCACAAAATTACAAGGGTAATTAATATTTCAACCCCTTTTCTCAGCGAACTTGAAAGTAATGCGGCAGTTATGGGAAATTCGACAGCATTGGGGGAATCGTGATGGTCGGTCAGAGAAGAGGTTCATTAAATATTAATCATTTGATTAAAAAATTTGGTTAAATCAGATTCCGGGTTTAGTTTTGTTGTATTCAAAGTAAAAATGGCATGGCGAAGGCGGAACTGGATCTCACGACCGAGCAGAAAATCAAAGAAGCGGCAGTAAAGGTGTTTACCCAAAAAGGTTATGGAAACGCACGTACCAGGGATATTGCGGAAGAGTCGGGGATTAATCTGGCGCTACTGAACTATTATTTCAGGAGCAAGGAAAAGTTGTTTCAGATCGTCATGGCGGAGCGTATAGATAAGCTTTTCAGCGTATTGGCGCCTGTTTTGAACGATTCTTCTACCACTTTGGAACAGAAGTTGGAAAAGGTTACGGACAACTATATATCCATGCTCATCGAGCATCCCGACCTGCCGATATTTGTATTGAGCGAGATCAGGAACAATCCCGAGCAGCTTGCGAACCGTTTTCAGGCCAAGAAATTGCTGACTGAGTCGGTTTTTATCAAACAGATTGCAGAACGGCGAAGTGATATCAGCCCATTCCACTTTTTGATGAACCTGCTGGGAATGACCCTTTTCCCATTTCTGGCAAAACCTATTTTGCAGCCAATCGCGGGTAGCGAAGGAAACTACATTGCACTGTTGGAGCAGCGGAAGAAACTGATCCCGAAATGGATCAGACTGATGCTCGACGAAACCTGATTTTTTTTGCCCTTTCATTAATCAAATGATTAAATAAAATGAGTAAACAAAATGATTAAACTAATCAAAATCTTAGCATGTCAGCTGATTTTCTGGTGGTTATTACCTCCCGCCAGGGCGCAGGATCAGATTCTGACGATAGAGGAAGCTTACAAGCTGGCGCGGCAAAATTACCCGATGATCAAACAGCGCGACCTGATCGCGGCAAGCAGGGAATTTTCAGTCGAGAATGCCAAAAAGGGATATCTGCCGCAATTTAGCATTCAGGGACAGGCAACCTATCAGTCCGAGGTGACGGAGTTCAGGTTGCCGGTGTCGATCCCTGGCGTTGAATTTCCGAAGATCAGCAAGGATCAATATAAGCTCTATGGTGAGGCGAACCAGGTAGTTTACGATGGAGGTAACGTGAAAACGCACGTAAAAGCGCAGGAAGCCAGTGCTTTGGTCGAAGAGCAAAAACTGGAAGTGGAGCTGTATAAGCTGAACGAGCGGGTTAACCAGCTGTTTTTTGGGGTATTGATCGCGGATGCGCAATTGGAGCAAAGCGATATGCTGAAAAGGGATATTCAGCTGGGTATCAATAAGGTGGAAGCTCAGATCACGAATGGTACTGCATTGAAAAGCAATGCCAATATCCTGAAAGCGGAATTGTTAAAAGCGCAGCAACGCGATATCGAGCTGAAAACGAGCCGAAAAGCGTATCTGGATATGCTCAGTATGCTGCTCAACCAGCAGCTGGGCGAGGCGGTAACTTTGGTAAAACCTGGATTTTTAAAACCTGAAACTGGTATAGATCGCCCAGAGCTGACCTTATACACGGTTCAAAACCAGAGCCTTGCAGTTCAGGAGCAATTGATATCGGTTAAGAACAGGCCGAGGCTTAATCTGTTTTTTCAGGGAGGTTTTGGAAGGCCGGCGCTGAATATCCTGAACAACAGTTTTGATCCCTATTACATTACCGGAGCGCGGCTGAGCTGGTCGCTGTCAGGACTTTACACGGCGAAAAATGAGCGGAAACTGATCGGTAATAACAGGCAGGCTATTCAGTTACAACGCGAGACATTTTTGTTTAATACCAGTCTAAGTGCCCGCCAGCAAAATGCCGAACTGGAAAGATTTGAGCAACTACTGGCAACCGACGACGAGATTATCGCACTGCGCGAGCGTATCAAAGCTGCTTCGGCCGCGCAGCTGGAAAATGGGATTATCAATAGCAGCGACTATCTGCGCGAAGTGAATGCAGAAGATCAGTCGCGGCAGGCAAAGATCCTGCATGAAATCCAGCTGCTGGTGTCAGCGTACAACCTTCAAACCACATTAGGAAAACCGATCGAATAGCATGAAAACCATAGTATATCTCTCATTAATAGTGACTTTGCTCGCTTCGTGCGGCCCGGAGAAGAATGTCTACGATGCATCGGGGACTTTTGAAGCAGTGGAAACGATCGTGTCGGCAGAGGCGACCGGCCGCATTTTGAAGCTTGACCTGAAAGAAGGGCAGCAGCTGAAAGCGGGCCAGGTAGTAGGGTATGTGGACAGTTTGCAACTGCATTTGAAAAAAAAGCAGCTTGAAGCGCAAATCAGGGCGACTGGTAGCCGGGTTCCGGATATTGCGGCGCAAACCAACGTATATAAACAACAGATAGCGGTTTCGGAAGTCCGGCTGGACAATTTACTCCATGAAAAACAACGGGTACAGAACCTGCTGAAAGCCGACGCCGCGACGCCCAAACAGCTTGACGATATCACCGCGCAGGTGGAGGAGCTGCAAAAGCAACTGGAAGTGATCCGCAGGCAGGACGCGGCGCAGGCTTCGGTACTAAAAACGCAGACTTCCGGGCTCCGGGCGGATGCAAAGCCGCTTTACGTGCAGATTGAGCAGATCAACGACCAGCTGGCCAAGGCGAAGATCATCAATGAAACTACGGGGACTGTTTTGTCCAAATATGCGGAAGTAAACGAAATGGCGGTCGCAGGTAAGCCGCTGTATAAGGTTGCCGACCTGTCGACCTTGGTACTTCGCGCTTATGTTACCGGCGATCAGTTGACGGGAATTAAGCTCAATCAGCAGGTTAAAGTGTTGATTGACAGCGCCGAGGGGAAATACCGGCAGGTGCCGGGCATGATCGAGTGGATTAGTGATAAAGCGGAATTTACGCCCAAAACAATCCAGACAAAAGATGAGCGCGCCAACCTGGTTTACGCGGTGAAAATCAGGGTAAAAAATGACGGTTTGTTGAAAATCGGCATGTACGGGGAGGTAATTCTGTAAGATATGGACGCGATCAACCTGCAACATATTACCAAAACATACGGAAAGGAAAAGACGCTGGCTGTCGACGATGTTTCGTTTGCGGTTAAAAAAGGCGAGCTGTTTGGATTAATAGGACCTGACGGAGCAGGGAAAACGAGCATTTTCAGAGTATTGACTACGCTTTTGCTTCCGGACCAGGGAACTGCGACAGTGGACGGGTTTGATGTGGTACGTAATTTCAGGGAGATCAGGAATACGGTCGGTTATATGCCGGGCAAATTTTCACTTTACCAGGATCTGACGGTAGAAGAGAATTTAAACTTTTTCGCCACGGTTTTCGGGACTACTATTCATGAAAATTACCATTTGATCGAGGATATCTATGTTCAGATCGAGCCTTTTAAGAATAGGAGAGCAGGGAAATTGTCGGGTGGAATGAAGCAAAAGCTGGCATTATGCTGTGCGCTGATCCACAAACCGACGACCTTGTTTTTGGATGAGCCCACGACGGGCGTCGACCCGGTTTCGCGGAAGGAATTCTGGGAAATGCTGCGGCGGCTGAAAGCGCAGGATATTACGATCATCGTTTCCACGCCTTACATGGATGAAGCCGCACTTTGCGACCGTATTGCACTGATACAGAGCGGAAAGATCTTGTCGATCGATCAACCAATGAACATTACAGGCAGCTACCCCGACCCGCTCTGGGCCGTGAAATCTGAACAAATGTACCCGCTGCTGAAAGCACTGGAAACATATCCGGAGCGGATCAATAGCTACGCATTCGGCGAATACGCGCATATTTCAACCCAAACGGAAAGTGAAAATGGCCTGCGGGATTATCTCGGAGGGCTCGGTATGAAAAACATTGAGATCATGAAGATCGACGCAACCATTGAGGATTCATTTATCAGGTTATTGAATTAAAAACGGCGTGGCCGCAAGATATGGCACAGGATGAGAAAGTGATCGTTTGTGACAAGCTGACAAAGCGTTTCGGCGATTTCGTGGCGACGAATGAAATTACATTTGAGGTAAATAAAGGGGAGATATTCGGCTTTCTGGGCGCGAACGGAGCGGGCAAAACAACCGCAATGCGCATGCTGTGCGGACTTTCGGCGCCTACTTCCGGATCAGCGACGATTGCAGGCTTTGATGTGTATACCCAAACCGAAAATATCAAGCGGAATATCGGTTATATGAGCCAGAAATTTTCGCTCTACGAAAACCTGACCGTACTTGAAAACATCGAATTCTTCGGCGGTATTTACGGGCTTTCTGACCGGGATATTGAAAGCAAATCGCAGGAAATGGTGGGCCGGCTAGGCTTAGAAACGGAGACTAAAAAGCTGGTGGCTGCATTGCCGCTTGGCTGGAAACAAAAGCTTTCGTTTTCGGTCGCTGTTTTGCACGAGCCCAAAATCGTTTTTCTCGACGAGCCGACCGGCGGGGTAGATCCGGTGACGCGGCGGCAGTTCTGGGACCTGATCTACGAGGCTGCCGATCGTGGCATTACCGTTTTTGTGACCACGCATTATATGGATGAAGCTGAATACTGTAATCGCATTTCGATTATGGTCGACGGAAAAATAGAGGTGCTCGATACGCCCGCTAACCTGAGAAGCCGCTTTGGCGCGAGCTCCATGGACGAGGTATTTTATCAACTGGCGCGGGGCGCAAAAAGGGGAGAATAAGCTATGAAACAATTCATTGCATTCGTCAGAAAGGAATTTTATCACGTCCTGCGAGACCGCCGGACCCTGCTCATTTTGTTTGGAATGCCGATTGCCCAGATATTGATTTTCGGGTTTGCACTGACCAACGAGGTGAAGGATTCGGAGATATTGCTGGTGGATTATGCAAAAGACAATGCGTCGCAGCAGCTGATTTCGAAGATTGGCGCAAGCCGCTATTTTAAATTCAGCCAGGCCGCACTGACGCACGATGAAATCCTGTCCACATTTCAAAAAGGGAAAATAAAGGCGGTGGTGGTTTTTCCGGTCCATTTTAATCAGGAGCTTTTACACAACAATAAAGCGCAGATTCAGATCATTGCGGACGCGACCGACATTAACACAGCCAATATGATCACCAGCTACCTTTCTGCGATCGTCCTCGATTACCAAACCCGCCTGAACGAAAATCTGGAAATACCTTACCAGATCATTCCGGAGACGCGCATGCTTTACAATCCGCAGCTCAAAGGCGCGCATGGATTTGTACCTGGTGTGATGGCGCTGGTGTTAATGCTCGTTTCGGTGATGATGACCGCGATTTCAATTGTCAGGGAAAAGGAAACGGGCACGATGGAGATATTGCTGGTTTCTCCTTTCAAGCCGGTGCTCGTGATTTTTGCGAAAGCATTTCCCTATCTTTTGCTGTCGCTGGTAAATGTGAGTGCGATCCTTTTCCTGAGCGTTTTCGCGCTCGAACTTCCGGTGAAAGGCAGTATTGTGTTGCTGTTTGCGGAAAGCACATTGTTCATCATCACCTGTCTGGCGCTCGGGATATTTATTTCCATCAAAACCGACTCGCAGCAGATCGCCATGCTGATCTCGCTGATGGGCATGCTGCTGCCGACGATGATGTTCAGCGGTTTTTTGTTCCCGATTGAAAATATGCCGCTGCCATTGCAGTTTATCTCCAATATCGTCCCTTCCAAATGGTTTTACATCATAGTCAAATCGATCATGATCAAAGGGTTAGGTTTGTCTGCATTGTGGAAAGAAACGCTGATACTGCTTGGGATGACCCTGTTTTTATTGACGATCAGTTTAAAAAGTTTTAAAATCCGCCTGCAATGAGGACACTCAGATTTTTACTCAGGAAAGAATTCCGGCAGATTTTCAGAGATAAGGCGATTGTGATGATGATCTTTTTTATGCCCGTTATTCAACTGATCATCATGCCGCTGGCTGCCGATTATGAGGTCAGGAATGTCAATCTGGCGGTGGTTGATAACGATAGGTCACCTTATTCTCAAAAGTTGATTTCGAAAGTGATTGCCTCTGGCTATTTCAGATTGCAGGGTTACAATCGCTCATTTAACGAAGCTTTCAGGCTGATCGAATCCGACGAGGCAGATCTGATCCTTGAAATCCCGCACGGTTTTGAAAAAAACCTGATCCGCGAGGATAAGCAAAAGCTTTTTGTGGCCGTCAATGCGATCAATGGTACAAAAGCCAATCTGGGTGGCTCTTACCTGAACACGATTATCGGGAATTTCAATGCGGATATCCGGATGCAACTCGTTCAGCAACCCCGATATAGTCAGGTTCCGGTGATTGATATCGTCGTTTCCAACTGGTTTAATCCGGTATTGAATTACAAACTTTTCATCGTGCCGGGCATTATGGCGATATTGGTGACAATGGTCGGCGGGTTTTTGTCGGCCCTGAATATTGTGAAGGAAAAAGAGATAGGTACCATCGAGCAGATCAATGTTACACCTATCAAAAAACATATATTCATTCTAGGCAAGCTGATTCCCTTCTGGGTTCTGGCCAATATCGTTTTCACGATCGGGCTGCTGCTCGCCCGGTTTGTGTATGGCATTGCGCCGGTAGGTAATCTGCTGGTGTTATATCTGTTTATCGCCGTTTACCTGCTCACTGTGCTTGGCTTCGGTTTGCTGGTCTCCACATTTTGCGACACGCAGCAGCAGGCGATGTTCATCATGTTCTTTTTCATGATGCTGTTTATATTGCTCGGCGGACTGTTTACTTCGATCGACAGTATGCCCGATTGGGCGAAAGTAATCACCCGCTTTAATCCGGTGAGATATATGATCGAGGTGATGCGGATGGTGATATTAAAAGGCAGTACGCTGGTTGACGTACTGCCTCATCTGGGTGCTGTCACATTAATGTCAGTGGTTCTGAATGGCTGGGCGATATTGAATTACAAGAAAACGAACTGAATCTAGTCCAGCGAAACCATTGCTTTGATAACCCCGTTTGCGGGATCCAGCCAGCCTTGAAAATTGCTTTCCACTTCATCAAAATTAACGCGATGCGTGATATAGGTTTTCGGGTCAACCAGCCTGCTTTTCATGCTTGAAATGACGTGCTCAAAGTCCTCCCGGGTTGCGTTGCGGCTGCTCATCAATGTGGCTTCCCGCTTGTGAAATTCGGGGTGACTGAATGAAATGTCTCCTTTCTGCAACCCTACCAGCACATATCTCCCGCCATGCGCGAGGTAAGCGAATGCATTATTGATCGCCCGCAGGCTGCCGGTTGCGTCAATGATCACGGTAGGCATTTCTCCGTCGGTCAGGTTGGCGAGTGTAGCCGCGACGTCCCCGGTTACTGCATTGATAGTATGCGCCACGCCAAGTTTTTCTTTGCAAAAAGCCAGTCTTGAATCGTTAATATCGAGCGCGATCACATTTCCGCCTGCTATTCTTGCAAACTCCATTGTTCCCAAACCAATAGGTCCCGCGCCTACTACCAGCACATTTTCACCTTTTTGCACCATTGCCCGCTTGACGCCATGCGCACCTATTGCCAGCGGCTCGACCAATGCCAGCTCGTCAAAGCTCAGCCCGTCGCCGTGAACCAGTGAATAGGAGGGGACGGAGAGGTATTCCACCATTCCGCCGTCAATATGCACCCCGGATACTTTCAGACTGGTACAGCAGTTGGGCTTTCCGTTCCGGCAGGCCACGCATTTTTTGCAATTGAAGTAGGGGATAAAAGTGACGATTTCTCCCACCGAAAAATCCGGCCTGTCGGTTTCTACAATTTCTCCTGCCAGTTCGTGTCCCAAAATCCTCGGATAATTGAAGAAAGGCTGGGTGCCTTCAAATGCATGCAGATCGGTGCCGCAGATGCCAATTCTACGAATTCGGATCAAAGTATAGCCTTCCTGGATTTCAGGAGTGAGCATTTCCTGGTAGGCGAAATGCCCCGGTGTGGTGCAAACCAGCGTTTTCATTTTGGTAAATGTTAATTTTTCGTTGAGAAAATAGCAGCGGCGAGCTAAGAATTGGCCAGCGCGCGGTCCAAATGCACATAACCGCCATCTACGTAAATCAACTGGCCAGTCGTGTGGCTGGAACGCTGTGAAAGCAGGAATACGGTCATATTCGCAATTTCCTCGGCGGTCGTCATCCGGTTTTCCAGCGGAATATGTGCGGTGATGGATTCGAGTTTCTCGGCCGGGTTTGGCAAAGTTTCGATCCAGCGTTCATAAAGCGGCGTCCAGCATTCGGCTACGATCACTGAATTGACGCGGATCCCGTATTTCAGGAGCTCCACTGCCCATTCCCGCGTCAGCGCATTTCTGCCTCCATTTGCAGCGGCATAGGCAGAAGTTCCGCCCTGGCCGGTATCCGCCGTTTTGGAGCTGATATTCACAATCGCACCCTTCGATTTCTTTAACTCAGGCAATGCATATTGTGCCATTAAATAGTAATGCACTACGTTTTTGTGCAAAGACGCGATGAAGCTTTCGTAATCACCTTTTTCAAGCCCGACACCATCGTTTACCCCGGCATTATTAACCAGCCCGTCGATCCGGCCATATTTTTCGATCACAGCTTTAACTGCCTTTTCTGATTCTTCCGGGCGGGTCAGTTCTGCGGCTACCTGAAAAGATTCGAAGCCTTTTGAAGCAAGCTCAGTCACCAGTTTCTGGTTATCGTTTTCGTTTCTTCCTACAATGACAGGAATAGCGCCTTCTTTGGCTAATACCTGCACAATTCCTTCTCCAATGCCCTTCGCGCCGCCTGTTACAATGACTATTTTATTAAAAAGCTGTAAGTCCATATGATTTAAATTGAAATAAAACCCGATTGCTGAAAACCTTAATGGGACGTCCCAAGCGTCACTTTTTTGATCCTGTTATTCTTGATTGCGAAATAGAAAACAACAATAAAACAAACCGCCGGCACGACATAGGCTGTTTGGATGGACGAAACATCCGACACCTGACCCATAATCACAGGGAAAAATGCCCCTCCGACAATGGACATGATAACCAGCGAAGAGCCGATCTTCGTTTTTTCGCCCAGCCCCCTGATACTCAATGCAAAAATCGTGGGAAACATGATCGACATAAAGAACTGGACACCAACAAGCGCATAAACCGCCGCCATGCCCGAAGTGGTTACGGCCAGCGCGAGCAATGCTACGTTAATAATACTGTACAGCGCAAGCAGGCGGGGAGGGGCGACAAAACGCATCAGATAGGTGCCAATAAACCGGCCGATCATAAAGCTTAGAAACGCACCGGACAACAGATAAGCCGCCGTTTTTTCGTCAATCCCAGCAACTTTATCAGAAAACCTTATAAAAAAACTGCTAATGCATACCTGCGCCCCAACATAGAAAAACTGTGCAAGCGTACCCAGCAACAGGTTTGTTTCTCCCCAGATCGAGCCTCGGGTAGTTCCCGGTGTTTCTTCTTCATCTTTAATTTCGGGAAGTGCGGTGCGCCAGATCATAATGGCGACTAGGAGCACTACCAGGCCGATTACAATAAATGGAACCTGCACGGAGGCGGCTTCTGCATTGAGGTAACTGTCGAGCTCCGCACCGGACATCGCCTGCTGTTCCTGTTCGGTTAATGTTTTTCCGGAAAGAATAAACGTCCCCCCCATCAAAGGCGCCAGAAAGGCGGCGAGACCGTTGAAAGATTGTGCAAAATTGAGCCGCTGTGTGGCCGAATCGGCATCTCCCAGTACGGTTATGTACGGATTTGCGGCGGTTTCAAGCATAGTCAGTCCGCTCGCAATAATAAATAACGCGATCAGAAAAAAACCGAAATGCCGCATTTCTGCTGCCGGGTAAAAGAGAAAGGTACCGAATGCAAACAATAGCAATCCCAAAGTAATACTAGCCTTATAGCCGTATTTTTTCATAAAAAGTCCGGCGGGAAGGGCAATCAGAAAGTAGGCGATGTAGGAGGCCGAATCGATCAGAGCCGATTCGAAGTCGCTGAGCTGACAGGCTTTCTTCAAATGCGGGATTAAAATTGGGTTGAGATTAAGCGCGAAGCCCCAAAGGAAAAATAATGACGTGATAAGGATAATTGCCAGCCGCGTTTTACGATCGGTCATAGAGGTAGAAATTAGAAATTCAGGAACGGGTGTAAAATAAAACAATTCAACTCAAAGGAGTCTGATTTTTTTTATACTGCCCAAACACGCCCGAATCGCTATCTGATATGAAGCATACGCAGCACTTCCTCTTTTTTACGCCTGGAAACTTTTATCTGCACACCGTCGGACATGATTACGAATTCGTTGCTGTTGCTGATTCGGACAACATGGTCCAGATTGACCAGATGTGACTTGTGTGTGCGCACAAACTTGAAACCTTCCAGCATATCTTCGAAGTGTTTAAGCGTTTTGCTGGCGATAAACGGCCTCCTGTCTTTCAAGTGGATCAGCGTATAATTACGGTCGGCTTCAAGGCGAAGGATCTCTTCAACAAGAAAGAAAAACACACCTTCGTTGGACGGGACAGCCAACCGAAGACCCTTCCCATCCTTCTTTTTGACGTTTTTTACAAGGTTTTCATAGAGCTGCGTTTTTTGTCGTACAGAGTCTTGTTTACTCAAATGCCGCTTTATCGCCATGATCAATTCGTCGGGATTGATTGGTTTGAGCAGATAGTCCAGTGCACTGAATCGTATAGCCTGGATGGCATATTGGTTGTGGGCGGTTGTGAAAATAATGTCAAAAGTGGGTTTACGTATGCGGAGCAGAAGATCGAATCCACTTTGATGGGGCATTTCGATGTCCAGGAATACGATCCCGGGACAGTACGTGTCGAGGATTTGCTGGGCCTCCCGTACCGAACCTGCCATCCTTATCTCAGACACTTCCGGTGCCAGTGTACTGATGTAATAGTGCAGGATATGCCGCGCCCGTGGTTCATCGTCGATTATCAGGACTTTTATCATGGATTGAAAAGGACAGGATTCGCTCGGCAGGCTTGTATATTCTGCTAAGATTCAATGCAAGGTACGCGCGGGAGCAGCACCTGACAGTTCTAATGTGCAATCGGTAAAAGCAGATTATTAAATGGACACGCACACATTTATCTCTTCTTCCATTGGTTCAATGCGGTCTACCGCAGAGTAATCGGAATCAGAGCCCTTCCACCGCTAGGTTATGTTTGTGATCTGATCATTCTCGCATCAATCACTCAATTCTCTTTACTATGAAACTTCCTTTATTTTTTCTTTTAGCCATGCTGCTTGCTCTTTGCTCAGCGGCTCAGGTACCTCAGCGATTTGCCTTCCAGGGAGCGGCCCGTGATGCGGCTGGAAAGGCCATTGTAAACCGAAATGTCAGCCTGCGCTTAACGATCCGTCCAACCACTGCGCTTGGGGCACCTGTGTATCAGGAAACACACGTCACTCAGACTTCTGCCACCGGGATCTTTAATATTTCAGTCGGCGCAGGGCTTGTGCAAAGCGGGGATTTCGGCTCAATTAAATGGGACAGCGATAAGTTTTTTCTTCAAACGGAGCTTGACCCTGATGGGGGAGGTAATTATGTGAATCTTGGCGCGACGCAGTTGTTGAGCGTGCCTTACGCTTTGCATGCGGCGGAAGCAGGGAGGTGGAAGAATTTTGATCCGGTGATACAGGAGGGGAGCCTCTTACTAGGAAAATCTTTACCGGAATTGGAATGGGGGCCAGGAATACACCGCCTTTTATGGTACCCCAAAAGAGCAGCATTGCGATTTGGCGCATGGTCGGATGAAAATGTGTGGACGGATGCTAACATAGGGCATTTTTCCTTTGCGGGAGGATTTAACGCAATGGCGGCACCAGATGGTTTTGCATTTGGATTCAGGGTGAAATCAACAGGAGAAAATGGGATTGCGATGGGCGCTTACACTGAGGCTGCAAGACGCTCGGTTGCGTTCGGATACGGGGTTAACGCGCTTGCGAATAACTCAATAGCTATCGGTACTGCCAATCAAAGCCTGAATGCTCATTCGGCTACCTTTGGTTATAATTTAGAGAGCCGGGTGAAATATGGGATTGCGATGGGGATGAGTAATGATATTTCCGACGTGGTGACTGACGAAATCCTACCAACTCAGCGGCTTTTTCAGATAGGCAACGGAGATCAAAAACATGATGGCCCACGGAGTAATGCCCTCACAATTTTGTACAATGGGAATGTAGGTATAGGAAACAATGTTTTACAGCCAACCCACATCCTGGATGTCGGCCACAGAATGCGGCTGCGAAGTAACCCAGGGTATACCGCAGGGCTGTGGCTGGACGATAACGGAGGCGCACAATATTGTTTCATTGGCGGTTACGACAATGATCAGGCAGGATTTTACTTTGAGAATTTCGGATGGAAATTTACTGTCAACAAAAATGGAAATGCTTTCTTGACCGGTGCCCTTACACAAAATTCTGACCTTCGCCTTAAACGAGATATACGCCCGCTTACACCCAGCTTTGAAAAACTGACTTCCATATCCGGCAGACAATACTACTGGAAAGACCCGCAGCGGAGCCAGGGCTTACAAACCGGCCTGATCGCCCAGGAAGTTGAAGCAGTTTTTCCTGAGCTGGTGGAGACTGGGAAGGACGGTTATAAATCGGTCAACTATATTGGCCTCATTCCACACCTGCTGGAAGCTGTTAAAGAGTTAAAGCAGGAAAACAGGAAGCTAAGCAGCGAAAACGAAAGGTTGAGTTCGAGTGCAGGCGAAGTCATGGAATTGCGTAAAAGATTAGAAGCCATCGAGGCGAGTCTTGCGAAAAGTTCTGCTATCTCAGTTAAATAGAAATACGATGGTTATACTGATCTGGATATGCCTTTTGGTAGACGTTGCTGCTGCGGTTTTTCTCCTGCTTTCCTCCATGAGTTCCGGTCAGGATGCGGCAGGAAGGGGAATGGTAATGTTACCGATTCTTTTGCTGCTTGGTTTGGCTGCTATATCCTACTATCTGATGCAGAAGCATTCAATGGGCTGGTCGCTGGCTGTCAGCGGTCTGCCTGTAATCGTTATTTTATACCTCCTTTTTATTTCAGTGACCTGATTGCTCCTGATAGGGTTTACGTTGGAAGCTATAAATCAGGTAAAACAATGCAGGCAGGATGAACACGCTGCCTAAAAGTAAAGCCATTCCAAGCGCCTGCATTGTTTTTTCCTGTCCGCTATGTTCCATCAGTGATAAGTACCCGTTTTTCAAAATCACAATATTAGGAAAATGCCGGAAGGTGGTAGTCAGCAGGATCATTGTCACTTGAAAGCCAGCCAAAGGTCGCAACAGGCTGATCCTGCCCTGGTACAACTCGTACCACATGTAGACCAGTGAAAGCGTAGCAGCCATAATTGCAATTCTCCCCACCCAATTTCCAAAGACCCATTCTAACAACGGAATGTTTTCGAAATAAGCCGCAGTGAAGACCAATATTCCGCACACAACAGCAGCAATATTGAAAAACTGCGCTTTGTGCGCAAACCGCAACCTGTCCGTTTCACTTTCAGTCTCTCCTATCAAATATACCGACGCTAGAAACCCGCAGATAGATGCTGTGAAAAGCCCCACCGCGACTGAAAACCAGTTAAGCCAGCTGAAAATATAGGCGTCGAGAAAAGTATCCGCATCTGGATCAATATGTCCGGAGACCGCACTTCCTGCTATTATTCCTAGAAACAGAGGCGTGATAAAGCTTGAAATGGCAAAGATCGTGTTGTAAATAGATTGCATATCGTCGACCACCGCATCATAATGCCGGAAAGTGAATGCAGTTCCTCTGGCGATAATTCCCATTAACATCACCGTGAGTGGAATATGCAGGTAGATCGACATGGTTGAATAGATCACCGGAAATCCTACAAACAAAATTACTATTGCAATAATGAGCCACATGTGATTAGCCTCCCAGATAGGGCCAATCGCCGAATAGAGTGTTTTGCGCGTAACTGCTTTGTTCTTTTTCGAAGTAAACAGTTCAATAATACCCGCCCCGAAATCCGCTCCCCCCAGTAACAGGTAGAGCAAAATGGAAGCCCAGAGAAATGTAATTACTACGTAGAGCATTTTTTAGTGATTATCATATAACGTCCCCACCATCTTGATTTGGCGGTAGAGCATGAATGCAACGAAAACTGCCAGGGAAACATAGACTGCAGTAAACAGATAGAATGAATATGCAATACCTGGCATGGGTGTTACGGCGTCGGCGGTGCGCATTACTCCGTAAATGATCCAGGGCTGCCGGCCTACTTCTGTGACGGTCCACCCGGCTTCCACTGCGATGAAGCCTAGAGGTGTCGCGAAAACGAAAAGTTTAAGCAACCATCTGGCATCCAGCCATGACCGTTTCTTCCATAATGCAAGAAAATAGAGCAGTGAAATCGCCAGCATAGCCATTCCCATTCCGACCATAATCTGAAACGCATAATGGGTAATCGCCACCGGAGGGTGGTTTTCAGCAGGAATTTGATCCAGTCCTGTCACTTCTGATTTGAAATCACCATGGGCCAGAAAGCTTAGGAAGCCGGGTAATTTCAAGGCATACTTAACTTCCTGGTTTTCTTCATCGGGAATGCCCCCCAAAATGAGCGACGCGGCTTTTTCAGTATGAAAATGCGCCTCCATGGCAGCCAGCTTTGCGGGTTGTCTTACTGCCACATCCTTGGCAGATATATCGCCGCTTAATGGTTGCAAAATAGCTGCCGCACAACCGAATATCGCCGCTATTTTAAATGATTTGGTATGGAAACGAACATTTTGCCCACGCATGATCATCAAGGCATGTACTCCTGCCACGGCAAAACCGGTGGCTACAAATGCCGCGACCGTCATGTGCAGGGCCTGCGAAAACCATGCTTTGTTGAACATTGCCTGGATCGGATCGATGTTAAGGTACTGTCCATTTACAAAATCAAAACCGGCCGGACTGTTCATCCAGGCATTGGCGGCAACAACCAGAATCCCCGAAGCCAGCCCGCTTACGCCTACGACCACGCCGGTAAACCAGTGAAACCATTTATTAAAGCGGTCCCAGCCATATAGAAAAAAGCCCAGCGCGATCGCTTCAATAAAAAATGCCGTTCCTTCGAGAGAAAACGGCATTCCGAAAATCGGTCCGGCGTGCTTCATAAACTCCGGCCAGAGCAGCCCCAGCTCGAAGGATAAGACAGTCCCCGAGACTGCTCCGGTTGCGAAGAATATAGCGACGCCTTTACTCCACGCTTTTGTAACGTTCTTGTAAACTGTGTCACCGGTTTTGAGCCAGTAAAAATGAGCAACCGCCATGAAAAACGGCATGACCATACCGATGCAGGAAAAAATAATATGAAATCCCAGAGAAAGGGCCATTTGGGATCTCGCGGCAATGAAATCGTCCATTTGGAGTCGAATTAAGGTACTTCAAAACTAATGAAGTCTGTTAGAACAACCGCTTTTAGACTGAAAAGAATCACGATTCCGCGATATCTTTTAAATTATTTTTTTCCGCCAGACGCCGCTTTACAATGTCAGCAGGATACTTCAGTGCCAACTCTCTGATTTCGTAGGTAAATTCCTTGAAAGTTTCCTCCCAGACTTCCGCCTCGCCGGGTTCATAATCGTAAAAACCGTGGGAATTGAGTACTCCTCTGCCGCCCTCACGTACTACCTTGTCAATCAGCTCGGGAACTTTCGTACTGTTGTTCAATGTGGGGAGCAGGTTTTTCATAACTGTGTGATACGCAGGAACTCCCGTCAGGTCCATCCAGCGAAAAACACCGACCAGTGTCATGAAATAGCCCGCATTATTGCGGCAGGAGCGATCTACATCCTCAATCGTCGCATATCCGTTTTCTACCAGACTGATCGCTTCGCGGTACATTGCATACATTAAGCGATTGGTGATAAAACCGGCAATGTCCTTCCTGACCAGAATCGGTTCCTTTCCCCATTCATGTGAAAGTTCATAGAGGTATTCTCCGTATTTAATATCCGACTGCTCGCCGCAGATGATTTCCAAGAAACGAGTGGTGTGTGCAGGTTCCGCCCAGTGCAGGCCGAGAAAACGCTCCGGATATTTAGTCAGTTTTTGGAGCTGGCTGATCGGAATGGCGGAAGTGTTGCTTGTTAAAATCGCGTCAGGCTTGATCACAGATTCGATTTTTTTATAAACAGAATCCTTGATATCAACATTTTCTATCGTACACTCAACGACCAGCTTACACGGATACAGGATGTCGTAATCCTCTGTAATAATCAGCCTACGCAAATAGTATTCAGGCTCGTTATCGATCAGACCATTTTCCCAGGAATTTTGTAAATGCTCGCGAATGCGCCGTTCAGCATTGTCCATGTCCGCACTGAGCGGGGCAACGGCGGCAACCTGATGACCGGCAATCAACATGCAGGTGACAATACTGCAACCCATTAAGCCCAGGCCTACGATTCCGACAGGTATCTCATTTGTATTCATACTTTGGTAGTGTGATTTTTTGAATAGAAAATTTGAACAGAAAAAAGGATTGTTTTGGAGTGCTATTTACGAAAAAAAGCCCCGAAATCATTGATTCCGGGGCTTTTATACTTCTGCTTAAAACTATCTCGACCAACTCGCCACTTCCGATTCTACTTCCTCTCTGGTCTTACCTAGTTTTTTCTGAAGTTTTCCAAGAAGTTCATCCTCTTTTCCATCCTCATATAGCAGGTCATCGTCAGTCAAATCAGCATATTGTTGCTTGAATTTTCCTTTCAATTCATTCCAGTTTCCTTTTACTTGTTGTGTGAAAGCACTCATGACTTTGGTTATTTAGTTTGCAAATTCATTTCAAACTAATGTTCAAGAACCATACCATTCGTTCATGAGCCTGGAAAGGCCTCGTCAGTATTGATTTTGAGTAAGAATTTCCCTCAACTGTCCAAGTTTTTGCGAATCGTCGGCCCGGCATTGTCACTGGCCCTATACTTAATAAGCTCTACTTTTAGCTATTCGAGGTGGAAAGCTTCATTAATATAATTCCCGCTAAAATCAGCCCCGCCGCAAGCAGGCGCAATAAATTAACACTTTCACCCAGGAAAGCGATACCCACAGCAAAAGCCCCGATCGCGCCGATTCCCGTCCAGATCGTATACGCTGTGCCCAGAGGAAGCGACCGCATTGCCATAGAAAGCAACCCAAAGCTGGCGATCATTGCGATAAATGTGATGATGGACGGGCCTAATCGGGTGAACCCCTCGGATTGTTTCATGGTGTAGGCCCAAACTACTTCCAGTAACCCTGCAATAACTAATAATACCCAAGCCATTTTGTCTCGTATTGGGTTAGGCCAGGTCGTCCCGGCGTGCTTTCCCAATACGGGGGAGGTCGTTCCTCCAAAAGGAAATCACCACAGACGAATGCCTGTGGTGATGACGCAAATATAATGATTTGCCTTGTTCTTACCTTAAAATTTTATGCGTTGATCAGCTTATCAAGCCGGACAATTCCCTGTACCATCGAGCGCACCGAGTGGTAATTGACCTTCCAGGAATGACTCATATGTTTCCAGATCGGTTCCCCCTGGCGCGTGAGCAAGGGCAACCATTCGCCTACTTCCGAGTGTATCATGTGATCGAATACAAAACGGTGGGTTGCGTTGTAGGCTTTGAGATATTTTTCATCTCCGTAAACCCGGTAAGCATCGAGCATGCCTATGATCACCTCGGCCTGTTGCCAGAACTCTTTTTCACGGTCATAAACCTCGCCCGCGTGTGAGCCTTCCACATAAACCCCGCCATACTCCCAATCGATTCCATGCTCGACCGCATGGTCGTAGGAAGCCAGAAGTTGCTCCTGGTATTCGTCATAAGGTACCCCGGCTATGTCGAGGGCGTGCATGAGCAGCCAGGCAAACTCTACATTGTGCCCGTAACTGGTATTGTCCTCCGCAGCACTTTTCATCCCGTCTTCACTGAATCTGTCCCAGCCCCAGATAATGTCAAATTTGATCTGCGGCGCCACCGACCAGTCAGCCCAGAACTGTGGGATACCTGTTTTATAAACGGGGTGCATGATTTTATTGATCAATAACTGGATGATTTCAAGTAATTTACGTTTGTGGACCTGCTGCTGGCTGGCTTCGTACAATGTCGTAAATGCCTCCATTAAATGCATATGCGCATCGAGCGTCTTGCGGTCGCCACCTGCGGGGCCAGCGCCTTTCAGCTCCCAGTTGCGGTGGAACATTTCGAAGTACCCGCCGTAATAGGTATCTGCCCCGTATTTTTGAAGCAGGTCAAAAACTTTTTCCGCATATTCCAAACCACGCGGATCGCCGGTTGCCAGCGTATATTCGGCCAGGCTGTACATGGCGAAACTGTGACCATAGATGATCTTTTCATCAATTTTGACATTCCCTTTGCGGTCCATCAGCCAGTAAAAACCGCCGTATTCCTTATCCCACATCTTATCGATCAAAAAATCAACCCCGTGCCTGGCGATTTCTACATATCGGCCTTCACCATAACCCGCCCGGTGTGCGGACGAAAAAGTAAAAACTGTTCTGGTTTGCGCGATCAGCGATTTTTCATCTTCGCCAGAATCGTTTCCTGCATTGTCGAAATGCGTGATAAAGCCACCATTTTCCCTATCTACACATCGATTTTCCCAGAACGGTAACAATTCATTGGTAAGGTGATTGTGAATTTCTGCGCGATAGCTTTTTAATTGATCAATGTTCATTGTATATAAAAAGGTAAGTTTTTTGGTTTAACTGTGGTTTTGTCCAAATGGGCTATCTGCTGAAAAATTTTGCATTTATTGCAGTCCTTTCTGATCAAATCAGCCTGTTCAACTAGTTAAGTACAGCCAATAAAATAACTACTGAGCCGCATGGAAGCAGGAGCTAAGATGTAAATCACTTGGAAATGCTGCCGCATACTTTTTAATTCGCAGAACATTCCGTTAATCTTCATCCTATGAGCAATCCTGAAATCGTCGAACTCCTTGAACTAACCGCCAAATTGCTCGAATTGCATAATGCCGATCCTTTCAAAATTAAGGGATACTCGGTTGCAGCTTTTTATCTTGACAAATACAAGGAAGGTGAGTTGCGTAATATGACCGAGCAGGAGCTTACCAAGTTGCAGGGAGTAGGGAAGAGCACAGCTGCTAAAATTGCTCAAATCGCGCAGACAGGTACATTTCCTGAACTGGAAGAGCTGATCAGCAATACGCCGCTCGGAGTGATGGAAATGTTCAATATCAAAGGAATTGGTCCTAAAAAGATTGCGGTACTGTGGCGGGAACTGGGCATTGACAATCTCCACGAACTCGAACTGGCCTGCCTGAACGGCGCGGTTTCTAAATTGAAAGGTTTCGGGAACAGTATCCAGCAAAAAATACTTGATTCGCTGGCATTCCTGAAAGACCAGGCCGGTAAATTGAGAATGGATAAGGCGGAAGCAGTTGCGAATGCTATTATCGATGAACTGAAAAAAACCTTCGAACTGGTGGAAGCCGCAGGCGATATACGCCGCAAATCCGAAATAGTGGAGACGATCCGCATTTTGGCGGTTACCGAATCGCCGGCTTTATTACAAAATACGATCCGAGAAATTGAATGGCTGGTGCAGAACGAGAAACAATCCTCTCCATTCGTTTGGCGGGGAAATGTGCAGGATGTGGCAGTTACGATCGAAGTCGTGGCGGTGAAACCTGAACGTGCTGTAAATGAATTGTTTCTGGAAACCGCAGACGCAGAACACCTCGGTTTTCAGAATTCGTCCGGAGCCAGTATCTGGCGGCAGGCTAACTATGAAATTGCAGATAACGAAGCCGCTATTTATGAAAAAGCAGGCTTTCCATATATTGTTCCTGAGATGCGGGAAGGGGCGCAGGAATTTGTCTGGGCCGAAACCCATAAGACCGAAGACCTGGTCACCTGGGACGATCTCAAAGGTATTTTACACAATCACAGTACCTATTCCGACGGGCAGCATACCTTGGAGCAAATGGCGCTGTACTGCCGGGAGCTTGGTTTTGAATATCTCGGGATCGCCGATCACTCGCAAACTGCCGTCTACGCACAAGGACTTCCGATTGAAGATGTGGTCCGTCAGCATGCAGAAATTGAAAAGCTGAATGCCCGTTTCGCAACTGAAAATCCCGCAAAGCCATTTAAAATATTAAAAGGAATAGAATCAGATATCCTGGGCGACGGTTCGCTGGATTACCCGACCGAAATACTGGCGTCTTTCGATTATATCGTGGCTTCCGTGCACAGTAACCTTACGATGTCGCAGGAAAAGGCGACTGCCAGGCTACTGAAAGCGATCGAAAATCCCTATACCACCATTTTAGGCCACCCAACGGGCAGGCTTTTGCTTTCACGTGAAGGATACCCCATTGACCATAAGGTTATTATAGACGCTTGTGCTGCTAATCAGGTAGTGATCGAAATCAACGCTTCACCCTGGCGACTGGACCTGGACTGGCGCTGGATTTCGTATTGTATGGAAAAAGGGGTACTGCTCAGCATTAACCCCGATGCCCATGCCATGGAAGGCTACCTGGATATGCATTACGGTGTAGCCAATGCAAGAAAAGGCGGATTGACAAAAGATATGACTTTCAATGCATTTGACCTGACAAAAATGGAGGGTTATCTGCGAGAGCGTCGGGGGGCGAAGCTTTAAGCGGTGGGCTTTAAGCTTTAAGCTATTGGCTATTGGCTGTTAGCTATTAGCTGTTAGCTGAATGCTGTGATTTTCGGCATTTAGCATACTGCCTACGGCCTATTGCCTACGGCGCTTAAAGTACCCTCAATTCCGGACGCTGCTCGAAAACTTCTGCGGGCAAATAGCTGGTAATGCCATTTTTGAGCACTTCGATCAGCCGTGTTTTCATCTGCTCGCGGTTGACGATCAGGCAGACTTCGCGGGCGGGTTCGGGAAATTTGAAACTTCTGATATGCTTTTTGCGGTCATCAGAAAGCTCCATGACAGCCATTTCAGGCAAGATTGTGATCCCGCCATTCCGCTCCACCATCCGGATTAAAGTTTCCATACTGCCCGACCGGTAGCTGAAACTGCTGCCAAACTGGCTGTTCCGGCTCAGTTCACACAATCTCTGTATCTGGGTCCTGAAACAATGCCCCTCTTCCAATAGCCACAATTCGTTTGGTTCAATGTCGGTAGGCAAAATGTATTGTTTGGAATAGAGATCTGTATTTTCGGAAACAAAAGCGAAAAAGCGCTCCTTATATAAAGGTATCTCCTGCAAGCTGCTTTCTTCCGACAACGAAGCAATGATCCCCACGTCCAGATTTCCTATTTTAAGCTCAGAAATAATCTTTTCGGTGATCATTTCTGAAACGTGCAGCTTGATCTCCGGATATTCGGAAATGAAAGGATTAACGAAATGAGGCAGCAAATAGGGGGCGATCGTTGGGATTATGCCAACGCGCAGCTCGCCGGACAGGTCGCCGTTGAAATGCTTGGCGATCTCATTCATCCGGGAAGTTTCGCGCAGTATCATTTTCGCCTGATCAATAATCTCCCGGCCAATGCTGGTGGGGACGATCGGCTGTTTGGTGCGGTCGAAAATTTTGACAGAAAGCTCTTCTTCCAGTTTCCTGATCATCATAGAAAGGGTAGGCTGCGTTACATTACAATGCTCGGCAGCCTGAACAAAATGGCGGTAATTGTCTACGGCGACGATGTATTCGAGTTGCTGGATATTCATTTACTAAGTGGAACTATTAGGTCGGATTTGTAAGGCGAATCGATTGAAGTTGATTTTCAAATAGATTTTATTGATGCAAAAATATTAATTATTACTCCGATGCCCTCAATTAGAAAGTCCGATTTCACTGTATTGATAGAATGTGAGCAGACGCAAGATTCCCGAGGCTAGTTATTTTGTATTAAATCACCATTAAATTTTATTTTGATTAGAGGTACTGGATTGACTTTTCAACTTTGACAGATATATTAGTTATCTAACCAACTATCGCTCACTTTAAAATTTGAACTATGAAAAATCTGAACGCACTGTTAATGCTGGCATTTCTTGCCGTGACTGCCCCGATTTTCGCACAGGCAACGCAGGAAAAAGCCAAAAACGAGGTTAAAACCAAAAAGGATGGCACGCCCGACAAACGTTACGCCGAAAACAAAAAATTGAAAAAAGACGGTACACCGGACAAACGTTACAACGAAAACAAGAATTTGAAAAAAGACGGCACGCCCGATAAACGCTATAAAACCAGCAAAGCAGCTGATTCTGAAAAGGCTGGGAAGAAAAATTAGACGGTAGCAAATATTCGTTAGAAAATTTAGGGTAAGCGCCCGACTGGTTGTCATTCCAATGAACAACCCAAGTCGGGCGCTTTTTTATTTAAAATCTGACGAGTGCAATGAATGTAGCCATAGCCGATCATGTAACACATTTGAGCAGTGACAGGGAGTGGGAGTTTGAGAAAATCTTTAAAAAACACTTCAAAGGCCTGCACGCCTATGCCCGCACGATCCTGCGGGACGATTTTATGGCCGAAGAAATGGTACAGAATGTTTTTTGCCGGTTATGGGAAAAAGCCGACCATTTCGAAATCCGTGAGTCGATCAGCGGCTATTTATACCGGTCTGTGTACCACGAGAGCCTGAACTATATCAAGCACCTGAAAGTGCGCGATGCCTACCAGTCCTATGCGGTCCACCAGATCGAGCACAGTGACAATGCCGCGCACGTAATCGAGCTGTCGGAACTGGAAACGAGACTGGACATCGCATTGAGGGAACTGCCGGAAAAGTGCAGGACCATATTCCAGATGAGCCGTTTCGAGGAGCTCAAATACCAGGAAATCGCCGATCGCCTCGACTTGCCCGTGAAAACGGTAGAAAACCAGATGGGCAAAGCATTGCGACTTTTAAGACTTAAACTGGTCGATTTTTTACCGGCCTCATTCATTCTATTTTTCCTCAGTTAATCAGTCATGAAACAAGAATTAGACCGCCCGATAGATGATCTGCTCGTCAAATCGCTGCTTGACGAAGCGACAGAGGCAGAACAAATGGAAATTAATCAATGGTTGTCTGACAGCGATGATAACCTGCGTTACTTCGAGCATTTCGAATTGATCTGGCAGCAAAGCAAAGAGTTGGAGATCAGGAGTTTGGTAGATGAAAATGCTGCCTGGGAGCGATTCAAAAAGAAGGTTCAAGCCGAACCGGGCGAGGCAACCGTCGTTCCTATGTATCAAAAGCCGGTCTTTAATCCGTGGAGGATTGCGGCTGCCATATTGCTGACGGTTTGCTCGGGCTGGCTGGCCTATCTTTTAGTAGGCAATCAACTTAATAACCAGCCCATTACCATCAGCTCCGGCGACCGGACTTTGACCGATACGTTACCCGATGGTTCTGTTGTGTTCTTAAACCGAAAATCAACCATCACGTATCCTGCGCATTTCGAAGGTGACAAAAGAAATGTCGCACTGACCGGAGAAGCGTTTTTCGATGTAACGCCTGACAAGAGCAAGCCCTTCATTATTTCTGTCAATAATGTGACCGTCAGGGTAGTAGGTACCTCATTTAATGTAAAAGATAGTAAGGAGAAAACGGAGGTGATTGTGGAGACCGGGCTGGTGGAAGTAACCCGCGACACGCAGAAAATCAAGGTAAGGCCCAAAGAAAAAGCGACGGCTATCCGTGCCGTAAAGGGTTTGGTAAAGCAGAGATCGGAGGATGATTTTTACAACTATTACCGGACCAATAAGCTGGTTTGCGACAATACTCCATTGTGGCGGCTCGTGGAAATCCTGAATGAAGCCTACGACGCCGATATTGTAATTGAAAATGAGCGGATCCGCCACTTTCCGATTAACACCACTTTTGAACAAAAAACGCTGGAAAACATCATTGCAGTGATCAGCGAAACTTTTTCAATAACCGCACAGAAAGACGGAAAGCGGATCATTTTGAAATAGACCTTATCTTTCGGAATGAATCTGACTTTTAGCTTTATCCTTGCTTTGCGGCTGGCCGTCATCCTGATCACGATTCCGATCCTGTCGCAGGCGCAGCAAATACTTGATAAACCGGTTGCCGTTTCAGTGAAAGGGCAACCGGTTTCTGAGGTTTTGAGAATGATCAGTGAACAGGGCAAGTTTTACTTTTCTTACAACAGCAATATCGTTTCTGGCGATAGTCTGGTAACGCTCAATGTTAGCCAAAAGCCTGTCCGGGACGTTTTGCAGCTGCTTTTCAAGGATAAATATCAGTACCGCGAAAAGGGTGACTATGTGATTATTTTGCCTGCGTTGAAAGACAAGTCTATTCATATTGCAGGTTATATCATCGATAAGGAAAATAATACGCCGGTCGATTTTGCCAGCGTTTATTCACGTCAGCTGCTCGTCTCGACGATGTCGGAGGATAATGGACACTTTCGTTTGCGGGTACGGGAGCGCGGTTTTCCGGTAAATCTGGTGATCAGTAAAGTGGGTTATGCCGATACGACGATTGTGATCGAACAGCCTTTACATGAAGAAATGCGCATACTGATCAATCAGAAAGCTGTGGAACTCGACCCGCTTATCGTACGGTATTCGGAAGGTCAGTCTACCTGGCTGGGCAGATTATTTCTTTCCGCAAGGACGAGGATGCAGAGCAGAAATATCAGCCGGTTTTTTACTGCATTGCCTTATCAGGCTTCGCTCACGCCGGGCCTGGGCACACACGGAAAAATGAGTCCGCAGGTGGTTAATAAATTCTCACTCAATATATTAGGTGGTTATACTGCTGGTGTGAACGGAGCCGAGCTGGCAGGTGGGTTTAATATATCCAGGCAAGATGTACGTTACCTGCAGGTGGCGGGTGCATTTAATGTGGTTTCAGGTAAAGTGGAAGGCGTGCAAATTGCGGGATTTCATAATCAGATCATCGATTCGCTGCGTGGCGTACAAGTTTCCGGATTTAGTGGAATCGTCAAGAAAAGTGTAAAAGGAGTCCAGGTAAGTGGTTTTATGAATAGGGCGCGAGGTACTTTCGAAGGTGTGCAGGTTTCAGGCGCGTTGGGACTCATTGGTGGGCAAGGCAGCGGAATGCAGATTTCGGGAGCAGTTAATCACACTTCCGGCGATTTTAGAGGAGCGCAAATCGGTGGGGCGGCGAATCGTACCAGGCAGTCAATGCACGGAATACAGATCACCGGCGGGTTAAATATTGTCAAAAATGAAATGCAGGGAATGCAAATAGGCCCTTTTAATTTTGCTGAAAATATGAAAGGCTTTCAGCTTGGGGTAGTGAACATTGCCGACAGCTCATCCGGAGCCAGTCTTGGATTAATCAACATCATTAAAAAAAGTACTTCGAATATCTCTGTTTTCGCTACTGAAATTGCGCCTGTTAATCTCGCCTGGAAAATGGGTACGCATCGTTTTTACAGCATTCTTACTGGTGGGGCCGACGCCGGGGCTGAAAAACGGACTTATCAGTTCGGTTTCGGTTTTGGCAAAGAGTTTTTTCCATTTAAAAAATTCGGCTTTCTTACCGAGCTGGTTAGCCTGAATATCTACCAGGGAAGCTGGGAAAATACCCCGTTCCTGCATCGGTTCCAATCTGCGGTCACATGGAAGCCAGTGAGGCGGCTCGTCGTGTTCGCCGGCCCGACCTATTCTTTTTACTACAATGATCTGAAAGAGCCCAACCCCGGTTACAGATCATATCCCCCTGCCCACTATCCTTCTAGCAAAATCAATGACACAATAGCATCCTGGCTAGGCTGGCAGGGGGGGATTAGCTGGCGTTATGGAAAATTTTAAAGTTTACATGCAATCCGCAATTTTTTCAAAAAGCTGAGGCGCAATGTTTTTGTTCCAGGGTGGGAACAATTGCGGCCTAAAATAAGTAACGATTCCATTTCTCATTTTCAGCAATAGGCTCGATTTGAAGCTGCTGTTATCGATTATTTCGAGCCGATCCATTAAATGCAAATGCGCATCCAGCATTTCAATGTTGGCGTAGAAATTATGTCTGATGTGAATAGGAGAAACGAAGTGACCACCATGCGCTACCCGCATAGCGACACGCTGCAAGGAAAGTTCAACGGTTTCAAGTGATAGAAATGTGAAATTGATCTTGTAACCGACACTTTTGAACCGCTCAATTACCTGCCAGGAACTCTCGGCACTAAAATGACCTTCGTAAGCAAAACTATTTTCGAGCAAAATCGCGTCTTCTACTAGCCGGTCGAAAGTCACCTGCAATGCCTCTCCCGCTCTTTCTCTGGCATATTTGGATACTTTATTTTCCTGATAAAACCGATCAAATAACTGATAGAAGGTTTTATCTCCATCGAAAACAGTCAGGTTTATTGCAATGGGCAATAGCTCCGAACCCAGAACAGACTTCCCGGCACCATTTGGGCCAGTTATCACAAAAAGTTCAGGCATAGAGTACGCCTGCGATACCGTGTTTTTTTCTGATTTGAGCCACTTCTGAAATAGTTAAAGTTCGTATTTCAATGGCGAAACGTTGGTCTTCACTGAGCTGCATGAGCTTCATTGAGCCGTCGGGATATTCGTTGATAAATCCATCCGCGAAGAACTCGGTATCCCGAATCATAAATGCTGACCCAGATTCTAACGTGGTTAACCTCAACTCTTCCAATTTTTGGTTGAGTCTGATTTCGTCCTGGTGCATGATTGATTGTTAGCTGATTGAATTGCGAAACTCAGTTTGAATATACCCGAATTTCTTAAAAAATTAAGAAAAAGCCGCCCATTTTTAGGGTCACCCCACTTCACGTTGTCAGTATTATACATACGGCGGCGAGATGTGTTGTAGGCCTGCAACTGTACCGATCGTGAAAGCCGTGTGTATTTGAATCCATTATTTTAAATACATCACCCATGAAAAATCGACTTGTAATGTCACCGAATTCATCCATAATCACGATTCTGTTTGCTATTTTTTCATTCAATGCTTTTGCACAGCGCGACTCTGTTTCGCTTGTTCATGTCGGATTTATTTATCCCGTAAGTTCAAACGGCCAGCGCGCTGCCAGCTATACCAATCGTTTTTCTCTGCATGCGATTGCCGGAGTATCGGCAAATGAAACGGGCGCGGCGATTGCAGGCGCAGCTAACCTGATCAAAAAGGATGCGTCGGGAGGGCAAATCGCGGGAGCTGTAAATCTGATCGGCGGGAGCGCGCGTGGAATGCAGGTTGCAGGTGCGCTGAATATGGTAGGCAAATCTGCTTCTGGAATGCAAATGGCGGGTTTTGCCAATATCGTTAAGGGAAAAGCAAAAGGGGCACAGGCAGCAGGTTTCATGAATTTGTCAGGCGGCGCACAAGGGTTGCAGATAGCCGGTTTTACCAACATCGTGAAAGATAGTGTACAAGGCGCGCAGATCTCGGGTTTCCTGAATAAGGCGGGCACAACGAATGCCCAGGTTTCCGGATTTATGAATATCGCGAGGAAGGTAAGGGGTATTCAGCTTGCCGGTTTTGTCAACATTGCTGACAGCAGCGATTACCCGATCGCAATCTTCAATTTTATTAAAACCGGGGAAAAATCAATAGCTCTCACATTGGACGAATCCATGACGAGTATTGCTTCATTCAGATCAGGAGGCCGCGTTTTATACGGGATCGCGGGAGTGGGGTATAACCTGAAAAGTAACCCAAAACCATTGTATGCCGTAGAGGCAGGATTAGGTGCTCATATTGGTCTTGCAAAACAGTTGCGCATTAACCTGGAAGCTGTCAGCCACTCACTTTCTGACTTCGAAGGCGGCCATTATTTCAAGAACTCAGTACGCATTTTGCCTGGATATAAGCTCGGGAGCCGCTTTGAGATCTTTGCAGGGCCTACTGTCAACTACGTGACCCACGAGCGTGAAGACGAATTCAGTTTTGTTGACAAGTATCTTTGGAAAAACAGCAAGTCTACCGACTTCCAGGGGGTATTCATTGGATTTAACGCTGGCTTGCAGATCATTCTCTAACAGCAGCATCAATTTTTTGTAGAAGTTGTTGTAAAATTCGGCAATAGGTCGTCATACTCCACACATTCAGGTTGTAGCCTCAAAATTGTAATTTTCTCATAATCAGTTGTTTGTTGGTTTGGCCACTCCGGGGAACTATATTTTCCCTGTGAGTGGCCAAACCAATTATGTACGAAAACAAAGGACTATGAGAAAATTAGCATTTGTGGGTGTGTTTTTAGTCGCCGGGATGGTCGCAGCATGTAATGATGACGATAACACAACAGACCCAACTCCCGTACTGCCCGAGTTGAAAGTGAGTACTACACTCTCCGGGGCGAACGAGGTACCAGCTAATCCTTCAACAGCTACCGGTTCAGTAGATGGTACGTTGGATCAGGAGTCGAGAATTCTGAAACTTAACATTATGTACAGCGATTCCACTTCCGATTCAACAGCAACGGATTCAGTATTTACACCAACAGCCTGGCATATTCACAAAGCGCCGGCAGACTCGACCGGGTCAGTGGTGATCGACTTTGGAAAAGAATTCTCCTCGCCATTCGCGTTTGTTGATACGCTGACGGAGGCGCAGGTTGCCGATTTGAAAGCGGGCTTATATTACGTGAACATTCACAGCGCGAAATATCCGGACGGAGAAATTCGCGGGCAGCTCAAAACAGAAGAATAGTATACTCAACGTTGCGTAAGACACGCTGCAAAAAAAGAGCGGTATCTTTATCAGATCCGCTCTTTTGCATTTATGCCAGTTCAATTGATCTTAAAATAAGCTCTTTGCCTTGTCCAGCGCATTGTCGAGCCCGGAAGCGTCGGAGCCGCCGGCAGTCGCAAAAAATGGCTGGCCGCCACCGCCTCCGCGAATTTCCTGCGCAAGTTCTTTTACGATCTTACCTGCATTCAACCCCGTTTCCTGCACGATATTTTCGGCGATAAAAACAGACAGCTGCGGTTTTCCACCGATCTCTGCACCAAAAACTGCGATGAGGTTTTCAACCTGGTCCCGCAGTTCGTAGGACAATTGCTTCAATGAATCGGCAGAAGGAACATTTACTTTCTCAACGATCAGGTTGAAAGTAGTGTGCCGTTCCATATTTTCAATCAGCGAAATTTTCAACGACTGAATTTTCTCATTTTCCAGTGAAACGATCTTTTTCTGCAAAGCGCTGCGCTCGTCGATCAGACTTTCCACAGCTTTTACGAGGTCGGTTGGATTTTTAAGTAAATCTTTGATTTGCGTCAGAACCGCTTCCTGATCGCGCAGCATTGCAAGTGCTTTTTCGCCCGTAACCGCTTCCACCCGACGAACGCCTGCCGAAACAGAGCCCTCCGACACAAACTTGAACACCCCGATTTTACCGGTCGAAGGCACGTGTGTTCCACCGCAAAGTTCGAAAGAATAGTTTGGGTCAAAAATGATCAGACGGACGAAATCACCATATTTTTCACCGAAAGTAGCCGTCGCGCCTGCGTCCAAAGCCTGCTGGATCGGTACATTGCGACGTTCATCCAATGTTATGTTCTCTCGGATCTTTTCATTGACGCGGTCTTCAATTTTCGCCAGTTCCTCGTCGGTAACTTTCGTGAAATGCGAGAAGTCGAAACGCAAAACTTCGTCGTTTAGGAAAGAACCTTTTTGTCCGATATGCGTGCCCAGTACTTCGCGCATCGCAGACAGCATTAAATGCGTAGCAGTGTGGTTTGCCTGGATTTGCTGTCTTCTTGTATTGTCGATCTTCGCAGTGACGATACCCGCATTCTGCAATACATCATCCAGATCCTTATCGCGCGAAATATGTACAAAAAGGTCATTCTCCTTTTTTGTATCGACAATATTAATCTTCCTTCCTCCGTCCTCTTTTTCACCCCCTTTGACGATCAGTACGCCCGTATCCCCAACTTGTCCACCCATTTCAGCGTAAAATGGTGTCCGATCGAGTACAATATGGTATTCTTCTCCGCCTTTGGTCTTCATCTTTCGGTATTTTACAATATGGCTGTGTGTTTCTTCAAAATCATAACCGAGGAATTCCACTCCATCGGCTTCGCGCAGCTCGATCCAGTCCGTAGCTTCTTTGGCGGCATCCTGGCGGGAGCGTTTTTTCTGCTCTGCCAATGCATCCTGAAACCCGGCTTCGTCGACCAGCAGTCCTTTTTCCCTGGCAATCAAAGCGGTAAGGTCGACCGGAAAGCCGAAAGTGTCGCTCAGTTCGAAAACTTCATCGCCGGGAATCGTATTGATACCTTTTGCTTTGAGTGTCGAAGTGATGGTATCCAGTCGTTTCAAACCGGATTCAAGCGTCCGTAAAAAGCTTTTTTCTTCTTCCAGAATCACTTTCGCGACAAATTCCTCCTGCGCTTTCAGTTCCGGGAAAACGTCTTTGAACTGCTCGGAAAGCACTGCTACCAGCTTGTAGAAAAACGGCTCCTGAAAACCGAGGTAAGAATAACCGTAGCGGACCGCACGGCGCAAAATGCGGCGTATCACATAGCCGGCTTTCACGTTGGAAGGAAGCTGGCCGTCGGTAATGGCAAATGCAACGGCGCGTATGTGATCAGAGATAACGCGCATCGCGATATCTGCGAACGGTTCTTCGCCTGAGCCGTATTTTTTACCCGAGAGCGTTTCCAAAACCTGAATGGTATTCTGGAAAACATCGGTATCGTAATTGGAAATTTTTTGCTGAATGGCCATACAAAGCCGTTCGAAGCCCATTCCGGTATCCACGTGTGTGGCGGGCAGGGGGACCAGAGAGCCGTCGGCCTTGCGCTCGAACTGCATAAATACCAGGTTCCAGATCTCTACAACCTGCGGATGGTCGTTGTTCACGAGCGACTTACCAGGAACTTCGGCAACTTCGGCAGGGGTTCTCAGGTCAACATGGATTTCAGAACAGGGCCCACAGGGACCTGTATCGCCCATTTCCCAGAAATTGTCTTTTTTGTTCCCAAGAATAATGCGGTCTTCGCCTACAATGCCTTTCCACAAATCCCAGGCTTCCTGGTCAAAAGGTACGCCGTCGCTGGCATTGCCCTCGAAAACGGAAACGTACAACCTGTCTTTCGGCAGCTTATAAACCTCCGTCAGAAGTTCCCACGCCCACGCAATCGCTTCTTTTTTAAAATAATCACCAAATGACCAGTTGCCGAGCATTTCGAACATCGTGTGGTGATACGTGTCAAATCCAACATCCTCTAAATCATTGTGTTTGCCCGAAACACGGAGGCATTTCTGCGTATCGGCAATTCTTCGCGAAGGAGGTGTACCATTGCCCAGAAAGTAGTCTTTGAACTGGGCCATACCCGAATTATTGAACATAAGGGTAGGGTCATTTTTTGCAACCAGTGGTGCCGAGGGAACGATAAGGTGTTCCTTACTGCGAAAAAAATCGAGAAAAGCCTGACGTATTTGATGCGAAGTCATTGTGTAATTGTTGTACTAAGTCTCCTGAAATGAGCCGCAAAGGTAAAGAAATTTACGAATTGCCCTCGTGGCTTTCACGATATGATCATGGATTGTACCCGGGCTGATATGAAGCTCGGCAGCAACTTCCCTGTGAGTTTTGCCTTCCAGTTTACAAAGCCGGAAGACATGCCTCCGCCGTGGCGGCAGTCGACTGATTGCCAAATAAATGAGTCGCTCAAATTGCTCAGCGGCTACCTGTTTGCAAGCTTCGGCTTCGAAATCCTGACCGGTATAAACTATATTCAGAAGCATTCGTTTTTCGCAAAGTTTCCTGTTGAGCAGGGTCAGGCTTTTGTTTTTACATATCTTGAACAAATAGGCTTCCAGGCAACTTACGTTTGCCAGTTTTTTGCGGTTTTCCCACAATTTGAGAAATACATCCTGTGCCACGTCCTGCGCATTTTCGCGGCATTGGGTGAACCTGAGTGCATAATTCTGCACCCGCCGGTGGTACTTTTTGTAAAAATAATGGAATGCCGGGCGGTCGTCTGCCTGCAAAAGGTGTAGCAGCTCTTCCTCCGCAATATGCTCTGGATTTTGCAAGTCGGTTTCGGGATAGTGTATAGCTCCGGCAGCTGCAGAAACCAGACCAGTTTGCAGAAAATAATTGCCATTTTCAGTTCTCGTTATTCAATGGCTGGGTTCAAGGTGTGAGATTAGTAAATCAATAATTTGCCGGTAAAAAATTCTTCCTTCCGGTTGTCCAACACTTTCAAAATGTAAACACCTGGACCGAATCCTGCACAGTTAAGATCTGCAAAACCGTTTTTCGGAATCCGGAACGTGCGTTTTTCGAAACCCGTAATATGGTAAATATGCCCGGTCAATTCCCGGACAGGCATTTGATTAGGTTCTTTTATTTGAATTTGGTAGTGGTTTCGGCCAATGTGCTTCAATATCAGGCTGGACTCGGCGCAAGGTCCTTCCGCGAACCGGATCAGCGAGTATTCAGAGGTTCCGTCCAGATCAATTTGCCTTAATCTGTAATAGTTTTTCGCGCCGGGAAGTGAATCCGCGAAAGTATAGTTATTGCTCAGACGGCTGTTACCGGTGGCTGCAATCCGGCCGATTTCTGAGAAATTACGGGCATCCGCGCTCCGCTCGACGGCGAAATACCCCGCGTTAATCTCTTCCGAAGTTGTCCATTGCAGCAACACCTTGCATGCATCGGCAGCAGCATTAAAAGCGGAAAGTTTAACCGGAAGCGCCTCGTTGACCACAGCGCTGAAAAATGCGAATACTGCCGCAGTAACCGCAATTTCCTGAACCGTGAACTCCGACATTTCTACCGCTTCCCTGGCATCCGTATATCTTCTCAGAACCGGGTAAGGATCTTCTTTTTTGAAACCATAAGGATACCGGTTAAGCGAATCCTGAATAGCGAAGCTCGACGGGCGGTTCATTACCAGTGAAGCTGCCGGTCCGAAAACCGGTAAGCCAGGTACCGGATTGGGGAAATGATCCGCAACCGTGGACCAATGCAGCGGATACTTCGGACTATTATTTCCGGTCCCCGTTATGAATGTCAGCGACAAGGGGTTATTGCCCAGTGGAATATCGAGCTGCATTTTCGCAAAGTCCAGCAGCGCAGGCTGTCCAAGTAAATAGCTGAACAAAACATAATCAAATGCGTAGCTCTGGGCCATTGCAAACGTTCCATACCCTATATATCCTTTAAATGGGTGATAAGCCCCGTGGTAGGCATGTACCGACATCGTCCGGTTATTATACTCAGGTATGAGGATAGTTTCAAGACTGTTTTTGAATTCTGTTACAACTGCCGCATCTGTTGGGAACTTCGAGGTCGCATAAGCCCAGGCGGCCTTAAAAGTATGTTGCTGCCAGCTCATGGTAGCCTGGAATTCGTGCGGTATTTGTGCATAATATGCCAGGAATTCAGCCTGATATTGCGCGTTGCCGGTCGATTTGTACAGCTCTGCTGCAGCCCAGGCGCGGTTGTCGCGGTCTTCAGGGTCAGGGTACGGGCCTGCTGAAATACCCGGCGTGACGACCGGTGCGGAAGCCTCCGGATGTGCTTGCAAAAAATCCCAGGCTTTTTCAGCCAGCGCAAGACAGGAATCTGCGTGGGCCGGGTAATATGGTTTCAGGTTCCTGTAAGCCATCGCCATCGCCGCGGCAAACAAGGCGGTGGATTGGGTCGTTTTCACTGAAACGTAAAGGGTATTTGACTCATCCTCGGGCATTCCCGTAGACCAGATCGCGGGAGTAACCCGGAAGTAAACGCCACCATCCGGTGCCTGCATTGATTTCAGCCACGTCGTTTCGTATTTCGCTTCGTCAAGTATATCCGGGATTTTGTTACCACTTTCAGGAATATTAAGATGGTTGTCCGGGAATTTTTCAGGATAGAGCTCAACAGCCGTGAACAGAATAAAAAGTGCGCTGGCTGCCGTCGGAACATATCTGCCATAATCGCCGGCGTCGAGCCAGCCTCCCTGCATCGGTATACTGCTGCCGGGCGGGTAATCTGTTGCACTGAAAAGGTTTGAAGAAGAGTGGCTTGAGTGTATCTCCGCAGCGGTACTAGGCAGTCCGTTTCTTGCCCATTCAAATGCGTTTTCCTGAGAAAGTGCCCCGGATCTTTGAAAATAGAGCGCCCTCGCTGTGTGAAAGTAGGTTCCATTATATACATCGGCTGATATCCTGAACTCTTCCGACCTGCCGTAACCAGGCACATACAAATAATAAGTACCGGGAGTTTTGAAAGCGGAGAAATCAAGTTCGAAAACCATTTCTCCGCTAAAAGCCGAATCTGATTTCAGGAAGCTGCTTTTTCCGGAGAACTTAACATTATCAGCCCCGTCCAAAACCTGAAAATCGGGGCTATTCAACTGATCGATCGGTAGAAACCAGGCATCGCCGAGAAAGTTGCCCAGTTTTCCCAGCTTCGGGCTTTCGGGCAGGTAGCCGACCTGGTTTAGCTTTACATTACCCAGCTTGACCTGATCAGAAAAAGTGAAACTGGTGTCCAGTGAAGTCATATTGCCCGCCGGATCTTTCAAATTCTCTGCCTGCAGCCGGTATTCGATACCGTTCTCGAAAGGCTTTTCAAATACCAGAAACAGTTCCGATTGGATAAGCGGAGTGCCCGAAATGGGGGCTAATCCGGCAACGCGGAGATGTCGGCCCACGCGCAAGGGGTTTTTCGCGGGCTGATATTCCGGATCCGTGGTGCTGCTCATTTCGTAGCTTGAAGTTTGATAGCAGCCGGTAGTGTCAAAACGCTCGTCGACCGCTAGCCTGATTACCTGGTAAGAGAGCGGCTGCGCGGAGATGGTTGGGGAGGTAATATCGGTCAGTAAAATATCATCAATGTAAAACAGGGTCCCGCTTGCTCCGGATGTCGCGAATTCGAGGTAGTCGACCGAACTCAGGTCGTAACCGGTTGTTTTGAGTGAGTCGATCGGGATCACGACCTCCTGGTAATCAGTCCCGATCAATGTTCCGGCAGGCAGGTAGGGTGCCAGACTCACCCATTTTCCCTGCGCGTAGAAGGTGGTGAAACGAATGGATGTAGTTTGAAGCGGTTTATTGGATTTAATGAAAAAGCGGAGCTCATCGAACCGGGAAATATCCCCCCGCCACATTCCTGTACAATTGAAGCCGATCCGCGGGGCATGCCAGTTGTCTGGTTCTGCCCGGAAATAGTAGTCGCCTGCGTGGGCATCGGGCCCGGATAGAATAGATCCGTATGCAGTATTACAGGCAGGGGTACCCGGATTTTCACCGTTCCAAAGCATTTTGTTTTGTCCAAATGCCATTTGTAGCAGGCAGGAGACGAGCAGTGATGCACGAAGTAAGTGTTTCATAGCAAATTATGTTTAGTGTGGTTGCGGACATGACGGTCATCCGCGCGGATATGTATGCTTCACCTTACTGAAATTTGAAATCCTGTGCGGGCAGTAGCTGTGGGATCAGCGCCAGTAACCTCTGGAAGGGATAATAAGGTGAGTATAATCGGCGAACCGGTTTCTTTTTCAAATGAAAAGCTTAACAGAGAATTAACACAGGTTCTGTTGGACAAGTCAGGCTCTTTCGGGCTTATTAATATTAACGCGCTACTAAAAATGAAACCGTTTTCAGAGTTATCGGCAGAGGAATTGGCGATGGAAAACCTCTTCATTCGCTGGGTGCGGTTTCCTGATGACCAGGCGATCCGGTCTTTTTGGGAAAACTGGATCATTAAATACCCGTCACGAAAAGACACAGTGGATAAAGCACGTGAACTAGTGCTGATCGCTTCTGACTGGAAGCCAGAAATGCTGTCTAATCAGGAAGTTAATTCGATATGGGGAAGGATCCGCAGCTCACTGGACATTATCGGCGACCGTGACCAGAAGAAAAACTCTCCTGATTCACCCAACGCAGGTTTTCTGACAAAGGGTATTATTTTGATATTGATGTCGGTAACCTTCCTTTTTTTTTTATTCTACTTTATTTTCAGTAACCACTGAAACTGCCGCCTAGTTAACTTCCCGGTAACTACCCGGTTACGAAATCACCTACCGGTATGCTGGTACTTTTCTGCTGGTGATTTCAAATTAAATCTGGGTTAAGTCCAAAACAATTGTGTCCGCAATGTTCAGTTATGTATATATAATTGAACTTTATGTCAAGATTTTACAATAATTTATTTGTTAATGCATATGATGGCAACGTTCCCGATAACGATTGCATAAATAAAATTCCTAGAATCTTTTCGATTTTCTTCACGAATCTCTATTCTCAACCAGATTTTCGAATTGCATTATCTGTTTAGATAATATGGTTATTGGAATTGTTCAATAATCAATTTTGAACGCGTGCCTCAAATCACCTTGCGACCCAATAAGGTACCTACTAGTTACTTATTTTTACTATTCAAAGAAAAAATATTATTTTTCTTGTAGGGGTATATATTTCAATCACCGTCAACTTAAATCAGAAACACTTTAATGGTAATTAAACTTACGCGTATGAAAAAAAACTTTACGACTATTAGTCAGCATCTGATACGGCTGACAATGGCGGGTGTAATTGTTACAGGTTCAGCAGGGCACACGTTTGGTTTCAGGCCAGGCGAAAATGTGGTCTCGGTGATCGACCGGTCTGTAACAGGTAAAATACTCGCGGCAGAAGACAAGACACCTATCCCCGGAGTTTCAGTTGTGCTGAAAGGCAGCCGGACAGGTACCAATACCGACACTGATGGAAAATTCAAGATAGACGTACCGGACAACGGTGGAGTGCTTGTGTTTTCTGCGGTGGGTTTCGTGACGCAGGAGATCGAATTAGGTAGCAAAAGCGTTGTCGATCTTGAACTTGTGAGTGATCTGAAAACGCTTGGAGAAGTAGTGGTTGTTGGTTATGGAACGCAAAAGAAAAGCCAGCTTACAGGTGCCATATCTTCTGTCGGTTCCAAAGAGATCGGGGAATTGCCGATCACGAATGCACGCCAGGCATTGCAGGGACGGGCCGCGGGTGTGGATGTGGTACAAAACAGCAGTAAGCCAGGCGCCGGCCCGACGGTCAGGATCCGCGGGAGAAGGTCTATTAATGCATCCAATGACCCGCTTTATGTGGTAGATGGTATTCCTTTGGCAGGAAATATCGACGATTTCAACCCGAACGACATTGCTTCGATGGAGGTTTTGAAAGATGCTTCTGCGACCGCCATTTACGGTTCTCGTGGCTCTAACGGTGTTGTTCTGATCACGACAAAACGCGGTAAGCCAGGTAAAACGGTAGTGAGCTACGACGGTTATTACGGTTCTTCCAAAGAGCTGGGGCAAATCGACGTCATGAACGGTCCCGAATTTGCAGAATACAAACGGGAATCGAGAAGAGCGGTTATTGACGCGAAAACCGGTCTGCCGCTATATCCGGCAGGCCCGGCGACGCCCGAGGCGGATGCTAAGCTTTTCGAGCCGATCGAGTTGGACGGGATTAAAAACAATCGTTCTACCGACTATCAATCCTATTTGTTGCGTCCGGGAACAATCCAGAGCCACCAGGTTGGGGTGCAGGGAGGAACGGAAAAAACGCAGTTTGCGATTTCCGGTAACTACTTCAACGATAAAGGGATCATTTATAATCAGGATTTTACACGCTATACCTTCCGTATAAATCTGGATCATCAGATTACAAAGCGGATCAAGATCGGTACTTCCATGATGGGGGTTTACAGCACCAGGAACGGTGAAAACTTCAACCCTTACGGTGGAGCGTTAGCTGAAAATCCACTTGGAAAGCCTTACGATGACAACGGAAAACTGATCTTCCTGCCTACTTCCGACGGTTTGAGAACCAATCCGATCGCTGAGATCATTCCAGGCGCACAGGTCGACCTGACCAAACGTTTCAGGATATTCAACAGTATCTATGCAGAATGGGCGATTCTGGAAGGGCTGAAATACCGCGTCAACTTCGGCCCGGATCTGAACAACCGCCGCATCGGACGTTTCACCGGCTCGCAGACCAATGCGCGGCGTGGAGGCGAACCTACCGGTTACCAGTTCAACGAATACCAGTTTAACTATACATTGGAAAATATTTTAATGTATAACAAACAATTGGGTGGGAAGCACAACCTGGGGGTGACGCTTTTGCATTCATTGCAGAAAGATGATCTTGAGCAAAACTTTATTAACGTAACAGGTATACCGGCTGAAACACAGCAGTTCTACAACCTGGGGCAAGCCACAATCATCAGTGGTGTAGCTTCATCTCTCAGCCAGTGGGTGTTGAACTCATACATGGCGCGTATCAACTACGATTTTAATGAAAAATACCTGTTTACATTAACCGGACGATACGATGGTTCTTCCCGGTTCGGGGCGGATACGAAATACGGATTTTTCCCCTCAGTAGCTGTCGGCTGGAATATCAGCAGCGAGCCTGTCCTGAAAAATGTAAGCTGGGTGGATGAGTTGAAGCTTCGTGCGAGCTATGGTTCAACCGGTAACACGGCTATCGATCCGTATCAGACGCAGGCTTTGCTAGGCAGAACTTCCTACGCTTTCGGAGCTGCCGGCGCTTTCGGTTATGCACCGGGTTCGCTGGGTAACTCGGAGCTGAAATGGGAAACAACCACAACCGGTAACATTGGTTTGGATTTCAGCGTTTTCAAAGGCCGCGTATCGGGGTCACTTGAATACTACCAGGCGGATACAAGAGACCTGCTTTTGTTTGATCAATTGCCTATTACCAGCGGGTTCAACCAGGTTCGGCGGAATGTCGGCAGCACACGCAATACCGGTATCGAGGTAACTTTATCTACCGTGAATGTTGATGCGCCAGGCGGCTTTCGCTGGAATACCGATTTTCAGTTGACAAAAAACAAAGAGAAAATACTTGAACTCTTCAATGGAAAAGTAGATGACATCGGTAATGCCCGCTTTATCGGACAGCCGCTGACCGCTTATTTTGACTATAAAAAGATTGGTATCTGGCAGACAAGTGAATTGGAGCAGGCCAAGAAATACCAGAGCGTACCAGGGCAGATCAAGATTCAGGATACAAACGGAGATGGTAAAATTGATCCGTTCGACAGGGTTATTCTGGGATCACAGGTTCCGAAGTTCTCAGCAGGTATGACCAACCGGTTTGAATACAAAGGATTTGATTTGTCGGTATTCGTATTTGCAAGGTTTGGAAGTATGTTCCGTAGCTTGTTCCACCAGGATAATATGACACTGGCCGGCCGCTACAACAACCTGGATATTGACTATTGGACGCCCGAGAACCCGACCAATGAATTTCCAAGACCAAATCAAAGCCAGGAGTTCCCTCCATTCCGGTCAACTGTATTGTATTTCGACGGAACGTTTATCAAGGTTCGTAACATCAACCTGGGCTACAATTTCCCGGATAAGCTGACGGAAAAGATGAAAATTGGTAGTCTTCGCGTATTTATGAGCGCTCAGCAGCCATTTATCTTCTCTGAGTACAGAACCAAATACAAGGGTATTGACAACGAAACTGACGGCGATATCAACTCTAGCCAGACACCGGCTGTCAGACAGATCACTTTCGGTATCAATCTGAAAATCTAGTATACCCGAACAGATATCAAAATTAATCTCAAAGAAATATGAAAGTGTTACTTCGTTTTAAAACCTTACTGGCTGCTATACTGCTTTTGGGAAGCCAGTCCTGCAATGACCTTCTTGACGAAACCCCGATCTCGCAGGTCGGAAGTGAATATATCAATACCCCGGCAGGTTTCGAGGCCGCGGTGAAGGGTGTTTACAGTTCACTGCGGAACTATTACGGAACGGAGGATGCCATGACCCTGACTGTGTTCGGAACGGATACTTACACGATGGGGGCTGACGGATCTTTCAAATTCGTGAATGAGTATACCTCTCAGATAGACGGGCGTTTGGGGGTTACGAATGCAATCTGGAACAGCTTTTACCCGGCTATCAATACAGCCAACATCGTGATTGACGTAGCTCCTGAAATGACTGCGCTGGACGCGGCGCTTGTAAAGCGTCGGGTGGCTGAGGTTAAGTTTTTGAGAGCGCACCATTATTTTATTCTGGTTCAGATGTTTGGCCCGGTCTCTCTGGTGACAAAAGGCAACCTTGTGTCGCAGAAGGAATTTACACGTGCCCCGGTCCCGGAGATCTACGCGCAAATCATTTCCGATCTGGAATCGGGGCTGCCTGACCTTGGGCTGGCAACTTCTGATTATGGCCGGGTTACAAAAGCAGCAGCGGAGCATTTGCTGGCAAGGGTATACTTAACCAAGGCAACTTCGGAAGCAAAAGCGGCCGACGATTTTGTGAAAGCTGCTACTTATGCGGAAAACGTGGTCAAAAATTACTCGTTCTCCCTGTTGCCTGACTTTGCGAGTGTGTGGGTACAAGGCGGTGGCGAGATCAATAATGAAGTGATTTTTGCAACCCAATATACCTCGGACCCGCTGACCAACGGAATCGGAAACCGTACACATTTGTATTTCGGGATGGAGTACGATACCCAGGCAGGAATGCAGCGCGATACGGAGAACGGCCGGCCGTTCAAGCGCTTCAGACCCACTACATATATGCTGGAAAAGGTTTTCGCTCCTGCCGACCGGGTTAATGATTCACGTTACAAGAAAACGTTCAAAGATACCTGGCTGAGCAACAAGCCTGGAAAATATACCAACTTGTTCGATACATCCAAGAAAGAGCTGACTTTTGCATCCGGTGACACGACGATCTTTATACCAGGTTATGAAATGTCGGTGGAGGAGCGGGCCAAGCGACCTTATCAGGTACTTACCCCAAGCTTATACAAAGCAAACCTGTTCCCTGTGAACCGCAAGTTCCTCGATGCGCTTCGTCCCGACCGTACTTATGAGCAGGGAAGCAGGGACTTTTTGATGTTCCGCCTGGCGGAAACGCATCTGATTGCTGCTGAGGCGCTTATTATGCAAAAGAAAAATGCGGAAGCAGCTGCCCATATCAATGTGGTACGCCGCAGAGCTGCGTGGCCTGGCAAGGAGGCTGCTATGGAGATCACCGCAGCGAAAGCGACAATGGAATTCATCATGGAAGAACGCGAGCGGGAGCTGGCAGGCGAAATGTTTCGTTGGTTTGATCTGAAACGCTGGGGTATCCTTGTTGAAAGGGTTAAGGCACACAATCCGGAGGGCGCTACCAACGTAAAAGAGTTTCATAATCTGAGACCGATCCCACAGGATCAAATCGACCGCACAGCCGGCGGACCGGCTGCCTATCCTCAAAACCCGGGGTATTGAGCGACGGATTTTGTAAGTTTTAAGAAAATAAAGCAGACCAGCAGTACCGATTTCCCAGGCTTCAAACCGGGGAATGAAGTAGCGCCGGTCTGCATTTTTTTTTATTTTAATTACAAAAATTTCATTGTATTGTAGAAATAGTGCTAAGTCGCTGATTCTTATCGTGTTTTGGTCAAAACGTATAATGAGGGGACGTTTATTGCTGGTAACTTTCAGAAAGAGTGAGTGTCAGGGTGGGAAAGATTCAATTACGTCTGCGTAAATTGATATATTTCAATCACCAGTTTAATTAATCTTTTCTAATTAAAAATGAAAAAAGGATCTACCTGGCTCTTCCTGCGAGTGTCGATGGTTTGCATTCTGGCAGCAATTTGTGACTTCACCACAGCCAGTGCCACCACGATTGTTTCGGCCGGATCTAAAGAGTTGGTTCTAGCTGATCAAAAGGTCAGCGGAACGGTATTGTCAGCGGACGACAGCTCCCCGGTTCCCGGGGTAACTGTCCTGGTAAAGGGCTCGACCCTTGGAACTACAACGGATGTGGACGGCAAGTTTGAGATTATTGTTCCCTCTGCCAACTCGGTTCTGGTCTTCTCATCAGTAGGCTACATCTCTCAGGAAAAAACAGTCGGGAACGCGTCTACGGTAAATGTATCACTTTTGAGCGATCAGAAGGCGCTCGACGAAGTTGTCGTTGTGGGATATGGAACGCAAAAAAAGCGGGATCTGACCGGGGCCGTTTCCCAGATCAACACTTCCAAGCTGGAGAATGAAAACCCAAACTCGGTTCAGGATATTTTGAGGGGAAACATTGCCGGCTTGAATGTAGGTATGACGCCGTCTGCAAAAGGTGGCGGCAGCTTGCTGGTTCGCGGCCGTAATTCGATCAATGCAAGTACAAGCCCATTGCTGGTGCTCGACGGAGCGATTTATTATGGAGAGCTGTCTGATATCAATCCCAATGACATTGAAACAATTGATGTGCTGAAAGACGCCAGTTCGGCGGCGGTATTCGGTTCGAAGGCAGCAAGCGGCGTGATTCTGATCACTACCAAAAAGGGGGTAGAAGGAAAAGCAAGGGTGAATATCAATTCGAATGTTGGAATAGGTACTATTTCAAAGAAGCAGCCAGTGCTCGGTGCAGAGGAGTTTATTGACTGGCGGGGCGAGGTAATGAAAAATATCAATTCCAGCTACCAGCCTTTTCAGTTCGAAAATCCTGCGGGCCTGCCTTCCAATATTTCACTGGACCAGTGGCTGGCATACGATGGCTCAACGGGAGATCCTACTACGGTTTGGCTGCAGCGTTTGGGGATGCAGCCCATTGAGATAGAAAATTACAAAGCCGGGAGAAGTGTGGATTGGAATTCAAAAGTTTTTCAAACCGGCAAGAGACAGGATCACACGGTAAGTTTGTCAGGAAAGAAGGATGCCGTGTCCTATTTCATGTCGCTGGGATACCTGAGCAATGAGGGTATTATCACAGGCGATAAGTTTAGTACGGTCAGGGGACGGGTTAATCTCGAAGGCCAGGTGGCGAAGTTCTTTTCCGTAGGGATTAATACCCAATTTGCGGACAGGGATGAAAGCCAGGTGCCTGTGGACTATGGTCTCGCTAGGATTCTATCTCCCTGGGGATCTGAATTTGAGGCTGATGGAAGCTACAAATGGAGACCGAATAGTGAAGCCAGCGGTGGTAACCATCCCTACTACGCCCGTCAGTTTATTGACCGGAGACAAAAGATCACCACCTTCAATACGACCTTATATGGTTTGGTCACGCTGCCTTTTGGTTTTTCCTACCGGATCAATTATACACCGCGTTTTGAATTTTTCGAGCGGTTTAATCATGAATCTGCGAAGCACGCCGAGTGGGCGGCCACGGGCGGAAGCGCAAGTCGCCAAAACCGAAAAGAATTTCGCTGGCAGGTTGACAACATTCTGAAATGGAACAAGACTTTCGGCAAGCACAATTTCGATCTGACCTTGCTTGCCAATTCCGAGAAGTATCAGCGGTGGGACAATACGATGACTAACAAAGGCTTTTTGCCAACAGATGCATTGGGTTACCATGGGATCAGCACTGGTATTAACCCAACAGTCTCGGCCTATGATGAATACAGCACCGGCGATGCCTTGATGGCGCGGCTATTCTATTCCTGGAAAGACAAATACATGGTGACGCTTTCGACCCGTCGTGACGGATACTCTGCATTCGGGCAGGCTAACCCACGCGCTACCTTCGCATCTGTTGCACTGGGTTGGGTGTTTACGGACGAGGCTTTCTGGAAAAGCAGCTGGATGAACTACGGAAAACTGCGTGCTACCTGGGGTAGTAACGGAAACAGAGATATTGGTCTGTATTCGGCAATCTCCGACTTACAAACGGGCAAATATCTTCATGTAAGACCCGATGGGACAGTGTATCTGGCGAATCAGCTTTATGTAAACAGAATGCAGAATGCGAACCTGAGATGGGAGCGCACTGCATCTTACAACCTCGGTATTGATTTCGGTTTGTTCGACAATAAACTGGAAGGATCACTGGAAGTGTACCGTTCATCCACAACCGACTTGCTTGTGCAGCGTGCATTGCCCGATATCCTTGGATTCAGCTCTGTATGGGATAATCTGGGAGAAGTCCAAAACAGAGGTATTGAAGCGACGCTGAATTCAGTGAACATGAACCGTGAAAATTTCTCCTGGCGGTCCACATTTACGTTTCAATTGAACCGGAATAAAATTGCAAGACTTTATGGAGACCTGGATGAAAATGGTCGGGAGAAAGACGATGTAGCTAACCGCCGATTTATCGGACATTCGCTTGACGAGATCTGGGACTACAAAATATTGGGAGTATGGCAGGTAGAAGAGCGGGATCAGGCCGCGAAATACGGCGTAAAACCTGGTGACTTCAAGCTGGAAGATGTGGACGGAGACGGGAAATTCACCAATGCCGACAAGCAGTTTCAGGGATGGACAAATCCTCGTTTCCGCTGGACTTTGCGGAACGACTTTAAACTTTTCAAAACGCTTGACGTGGGTATCTCGATATATTCATATTGGGGTCACAAAGCCTCTTTCAACCAGCGGAAGAACCGCGACGGATTTCTTGATCGTACCAGTTCATACCGTTTCCCTTACTGGACTGAGGAAAACCGCTCCAACGAATGGGCTCGCCTCTATTCCAGCGAAGGTGGCGCAAGCGGCTTCGGTGTTTACCAGGACAGATCTTTTATCCGCCTAGACAATATCTCCCTAGGGTATTCTTTGCCGAAAAGTGTGGTTGAAAAGATCAAGGTGAGCAATCTGAAGTTCTTTTTCTCTGCTAAAAACCTGGGCTACTACGCGCCTAAGTGGGACTGGTGGGATGCAGAACCTGATCAGGACAACAATAATGTACCGTCACCGAGAATACTCAGCCTGGGTATTGATCTGACATTGTAATCGGTTAAAATTGAAAAGCTTACTATGAAAAAAATAGCAACTAAAATCACCGGATATCGGAAGGCGGCAGGCTTTTTCATGCTCTTCGCCTCGCTACTGAGTTGTGATAAATCGCGGCTCGAACCCAAACCGCTATCCTTTTTTGCCCCGGAAAATACATTCAACGATCCGGAAGGCTTGCGCGCAACGCTGATCGCTTGTGAGCGCAATATGCGTTATGAATGGTATGGAGATAATCCGCCGATTCTCACCGAAAGTATTTTCTCGGATATTGCCGTAGAAGGTACTACGGATAAATCAGGCCCGGCGCAGAACATGAACCTTCAGATAACGCCCGATGCCCAGTTGAATCATACGGATTACAACAAAATAGGCTGGTATTGGCTGGAAGGTTACAAGGGTATCAAATACGCGAATGTGGCTATTTCCAGAATTGACCAGCCTAAATATGCAAGCGAACAGCAAAAGAATGAAATCCTGGGAGCGGCGTATTTCCACAGGGCATTCCGCTATTATCGCCTTGTTCACCAGTTTGGAGATGTTCCATTGATATTGGATGAAGTAGTGGAGCCTAAACTGGATTTCTACTCCACCAAAAGAGAGGTCATTTTGCAAAAGATGAAAGAGGACCTGGAATTTGCAGAACAGTGGGTACCGGCAAACCCGGATAAAGGTACGGTCACAAAAGGAGCTGTTAGTCATTTGCTTACCAAAATCAACCTTTCGCTAGGCCTTTTTGATGATGCGATCAAATCGGCTGGTAATGTCATCGACGGAGGTGCACACAAGCTGATGACATCGAGATTCGGGGTGAACCAAAACGATGCGACACGGAATGTGATCTGGGATTTGCACCGTCCGGAAAATAAATCGCTTGCAAACAATACAGAAGCACTACTGCTTGTAATCGACCGATTGCTGATCGACGGAAACTTTGAAGGAGGGATTCAGAGTATGCGGAACGGGGTACCGTTCTGGTTCAACAATATCAATACGCCGACCGGAAACAGAGGGACGATCGATACTTACAATATTGAAATTGATCAGGTCAACAAAGTGGGCCGTGGAATAGGCAGGCTCCGCCCGACGTGGTATTCCACGCACGCGGTTTGGGACGATAAAAATGATCTGCGTCACGCGCCGGGGAACTGGATGCGTATGCAGGATCTGGTCTACAATAATCCGGCCCTGAAAGGTAAGGACCCTTACTATGGTAAAAATCTTCAGCTACGGACTAATACAGGTGCTGTACTCACTATTGATACGATCCGCTGCTGGTTTGACTGGCCGCATTACAAATTATTTGTCCCCGACCCAGAGCGAGTTCAGGCTGCTGGAGGTCATACCGACTGGTATGTGTTCCGGCTAGCAGAAACCCATTTATTGCGAGCAGAAGCATATTTCTGGAAAGGCGACCTTGCCAATGCAGCCAAGGACCTGAATGCAGTACGTGCCCGTGCCGGTGCTGCACCAATCGCCCCGGCGAGGATCAATATCGGCACTATACTGGATGAGCGCGCCAGGGAATTGTATTACGAAGAACCGCGCAAAACTGAGCTGACGCGCATTTCCTATATTTTGGCGATGACCGGGAAGCCGGCTTATAACGGAAAAACGTATAATCTGAATGATTTTTCTGACAACAATTTCTTTTATGACCGGATTATGGAAAAAAACAACTTCTATAATAAAGGCGTAAAAACCCGGCATGGCGACGAATACCTGATCAGCCCTTATCACGTGCTCTGGCCGATTCCATCGCCGACGATCCAGGGTAATACGCGGGGTATTATCAATCAAAACAAAGGGTATGCCGGTTACGAACGAAATGTACCGCCGCTGACAAGTTTGCCGGAATAGTTTCGCATACTCCCAATAAAGACAGCCCCTCCGTTCAGGGGCTGTCTTTGTTTATGTAGTCTATGATGTAACAATACATTGACTTTATATAAAAAACCATATGAAAATGAATTTTACATCTAACCCTGACCGCAGGGATTTTCTGAAATATTCACTCGCCGCCGGAGCTGCATTGGTCACAGCTGATAGCTGGGCTGAGGCATTTCTGAAAAAAGGAGATTTCAAAATCGGCTATTCGTCGATTACCTGGGGAGGCAAGGACGAGCAGGCCATTGCAGATCTGGCCGGTTTGGGGTTTAAAGGTATCCAGCTGAGAGCCAATACTTTCGGGCCGTACCGTAATAAGGTTTCGGAGTTGAAGGATGCTTTGGTGAAACACAAACTGACGCTTGCTATGTTTTCAAGCGGGAATGTGGAAACTGACCCGGCGAAGTTTGAAAGTACGGTAGATACGCACGTGGCACACGCGAGTTTTGTGAAAGCTTTGGGAGGAAATGCATTGCAGCTGACCAACAGTCTGCGGCCGAAAGACCGGCAGCCAACTACTGAGGAGTTGAAAAAGCTGGCCCAGGTAATGAACGAGATCGGTAAGCAAACGGCGGATCTGGGTGTACAGGCGGTTTATCATAACCACATGAACCAGCTGGGCGAAACGCCGGAAGAAGTGGATGTGATAGTGCAGGCAATGGATCCGAGGTATATTAAATTGTTACTCGATATCGCACATTACAAGCAAGGAGGCGGAGAGCCTCAGGATGCTGTCATCAAATATAAAAGCATTCTGCATTCCCTGCATTTGAAAGATACCAAACCGGCGGAGACCAAAAATGGCTACAAGTTTGTAGAGCTGGGGCAGGGTAGGGTGGACGTTCCGGCTGTGTTTGCTTCGTTGGACAAGATTAAATTCAAAGGCTGGGCGGTCGTGGAACTGGACGGTGTGCCTGATCCGGAAAAGTCCCCGCTGATCTGCGCCGGGATTAATAAAAAATACATTACTGAGGTGTTGAAATATCCGGTGTAAACATTTGTAAATGTTTTGAAGAGCCGTGTTTTAATGCATTTAACGTGCATTTAAAGTAAATTACTAGTCCTAACTGCATTTGTAAGGGTAGTTATTCAATTAGTTCGTTTATCAAAATATGGCAAGACGCTCCGTTTTAGTTATATCAAATATTCCGGTATCGCAATGAAAAAATACAGAATTACCCTGGCAGGCATGTTATTGTTCGTTACACTGTGTCAGGTGCAGGCTCAAAAGTCTAAAAACGGCTGGGTTGATCTATTTAACGGAAAGGATCTGACCGGCTGGAAACAGCTGAACGGACAGGCGAAATATGAAGTAAAAGACGGGACGATAGTGGGTACTTCTGTCATGGGAACGCCTAATTCATTTCTGACTACCGAAAAGGATTACGGTGATTTTATCCTCGAACTGGAAGTAAAAGTAGATAACAAACTTAATTCCGGCATTCAGATACGCAGTCTTTCCAAACCGGATTATCAGAACGGCCGGGTTCACGGGTATCAGGTCGAAATCGACCCAAGCGACCGCGCTTATTCAGCCGGCTTGTACGACGAGGCCCGCCGCGGCTGGCTTTACCCGCTCGACCTGAACCCGGAAGCTAAAAAAGCATTCAAAAAAGAAGCCTGGAACAAATACCGCATCGAGGCGATCGGCAATTCGATCCGTACGTTTTTGAATGGGGTGCCGGTCGCACATTTGGTCGATGATATGACTGCCAGCGGCTTTATTTGTCTGCAGGTGCATTCTATCGGTAGTAAGGACCTCGAAGGAACGCAGGTAAGCTGGAAAAATGTCCGCATTCAGACAACAAACCTGAAACCGAGCCCTGCAACGAATATCCGTATTGTAAACCTGATTCCTAATGCACTCGATGCAGCGGAAAAAGCCCAGGGCTGGTCGCTGCTCTACGACGGGAAAACAGCAGATCAGTGGCGCTCTTACGGCGGCACCGATTTTCCTTCCAAACGCTGGGCTTATCAAGACGGCACCATTACGATTGCAAAATCAGATGGTTCAGAAACAGGAAATGATATTGTGACAGAGAAGCTGTACGGCCCCGCATTTGAGTTTGAGTTCGACTTCAAGCTTACCGAGGGCGCAAATAGCGGGGTGAAGTATTTTGTTGACCAGAAATTCAATTCAAAAGGAAAATCCGGAATAGGCTGCGAGTACCAGGTATTGGATGACGAAAAACATCCGGACGCAAAATTGGGTAAAAATGGTAACCGGACGATCGCTTCGTTTTACGACGTGATACCCGCCGAAAGGCCGAAAAATTCGGTAAAGAAAATCGGCGAATGGAACCAGGGCCGCATTGTTGTTCAGAAAGATGGTACTGTTCAACACTTTTTGAATGGCTATAAAGTGGTGGAATATGTACGTGGCTCACCGCAGTTCAAGGAGTTCGTGATGGGTTCCAAGTTCAAAAATTTTGAAGGTTTCGGCATGTCGACCCAGGGGAATCTGCTATTGCAGGACCACGGTGACAATGTTTCTTTCAGGAGTTTAAAAGTGCGGGAATTGAATTGAATTTCTGGCCTAAAAAAGATTAAAAATTACAGTAGATAAACCGGCAGCTATTATTTACAACTGATTGCTGTTCAGCAATCACGCCTGACAATCAAAAATTAACCTTTATAAAAGATGAAAAGTAGAAGGGAATTTCTAAAAAATGCAGCATTGGCTTCCGCAGGTGTAGCGGTTGGTGCCAACGCTTTCGGAGCAGCGAGTTACCGTCGGATTTTGGGTGCGAACGACCGCGTGCGTGTGGGGATAATCGGCTTTTCAGACCGTTTTCGTAGCTCACTGGCCCCCAGTTTTTCTGATCACGCCAAAGAATTGAATTTCGAATTTATGGGCGTATCTGATCTGTGGAACCGTCGGCGCGACGAAGCGGCTGCGTTTATGAAAGACAAGGCTTATGCATCAAAGGAATTTATAAAGGCACGTAACAACGAAGAACTGCTCGGTCGTAAGGATGTGGACGCGGTGATCATCAGTACGGCGGATTTTCAACATGCACTGCATTGCGCCGAGGCAGTTAAGTCGGGCCGGGATGTGTATGTGGAGAAGCCTTTTGCCGAAACCCTGGAAGATGCAAAAGTGGCATTGAAAGCGGTGGAAAGTTCGAAACAGATCGTGCAGGTAGGTTCTCAGCGCCGCAGCGCGCCGAACTACTGGGCAGCTTATGAATATATCAAATCCGGCAAGTTTGGAGATATTACTACGGTTGAAATGACCTGGAATGTAAACCAGCCAGGCAGGTGGAGAAGAAAAGAGCTCGTTTCGCAGATCCGCAAAGAAGATACCGATTGGGACCGATTCCTGATGAACCGTCCGAAAGTAGAGTGGAACCCACGCTACTACCTTGAATTCCGCCTTTTCTATCCATATTCATCTGGTATTCCAGGACAATGGATGGCACACCAGATTGATACCGTCCACTGGTTTTCGGGACTGGACGCGCCGCGTAATGTAGTGGCAAACGGTGGTATTTACACCTGGAAAGACGGTCGTACCAATGTGGACACTTTCAGCGCCGCATTTGAATATGGTCCTTTTGACGATAAGAGCAAAGGTTTTCAGGTGATCTATTCGTCGCGTTTCAATAATGAAGCGGGCGGCGTGAAAGAGTACTACTATTCAAATGGTGGTATGATCAACCTGGATACGAATAAGATTACGTCGGAAGGCGGCTTGAAAGAAAAAGATGCCAAGGGAATGGGTTTACAGGCGAACTTGCTCCCTGAAATGTCCCTGAAAACCGGCGACAAAATCGCGACTGACGCCAACACAGGTGCCGACCCGATGACTTCGCTGCATATGCGCAACTGGATGGATTGTATCCGCAGCCGGAAAGAATCGAATGCCCCCGCACGCGTTGGTTTCAACCACTCCGTCGCGAATATCATGGCCACCGAGGCTTTGCATACGGGCAAAAGAGTAAGCTGGGATCCAAAGAAACGCGAAATCATCCTGAGCTAGGAATGCAGTTTTTGTTTTCAAATTAGATCAAAAGACAAAGTGAAATTAAAAAACACAGGCATTTTACTGGCGACCGTTTCTCTTGCCGCGCTGGCTGGCCTGGCGAATGCGCAAAAAGTAGATCTGGTAAAGAATGAAGCAGAAAAAAAGGTTGAGGTCAAAATTGACGGTAAACCTTTTACCGCATATTACTACCCGGGGGAAAAGGTGCTGAAAAAAGCGGTTCTCTATCCTGTTCAAACTGCGAGGGGAACCGTTATTACCAGGGGCTGGCCGCTGGATCCTCGTCCCGGCGAGCGCGTAGATCACCCGCACCACGTCGGGATCTGGCTGAATTATGAGGATGTGAACGGTAATGATTACTGGAACAATTCCGACGCCGTTGACCACGCGAAGCGCGCTTACGGAACGATCCTGCATACCGGCATCACCTCCGTCAAAAGCGGCAAAGACAAAGGCGAGCTGACAGTCACCGCCGACTGGGTTGACAAAAACGGTACCCTGACTTTAAAGGAAACCACTACCTACACCTTCAGCGGAAAAGGCGAAACGCGTATGATTGATCGCAGTACTACCTTAACAGCCGTGCTGGATGAAGTAGCAATGCCGGATATCAAGGACGGAATGTATGCGATACGTGTAGCGCGGGAGCTCGAACTGCCTTCCAACAAGCCGGAGATTTTTACAGACGCAGGCGGTATCGCCACCAAGGTTCCGGTTCTGAATAATGAAGGTATCACCGGAAACTACCGTAACAGTAACGGAGTGGAAGGAGAGGCAGTTTGGGGCAAAAGAGCGATCTGGTGTAATCTGACAGGTAAAATTAAAGACGAGAATATCAGCGTCGCGATCATCGATCATCCTAAAAATGTCGGTTATCCTGCATATTGGCATGCGCGGGGTTATGGATTGTTTGCAGTGAACCCATTGGGGATGAAAGCGCTGAGCGATGGGAAGGATGTTCTGAATTTTAAACTCAAAAAAGGCGAGTCGACGACCTTTCGTTACCGTATGGTAATTGCTTCCGAGCATTTGAAAGATGCCACGCTCAACGAGCTGGCCGCGGCTTATGCGAAGTCGAAATAAGGTTTATCTTGCAGCATGATGAAAAGCTCCGGTTCACGCCGGAGCTTTTTTTGTTTTTGGAAGATTTTTCCGCACGCTAATTATGAAAGTACCGAAGTATCATGTTCATCGGTTGAATGAACATACGTATCAATTTTTTAGTACTGGTCCGCGTGGCATGTTTGAATTACGAATAATTTTTTCAAGGGAATCCGGTGAATCCGGTGATGAGCTTTATAATTTGGCTTTTGGGCTTTGGAGTTTGGATGTACAAGATATTGACGATAGTATAGAACTGAGAAATGGGGATGCAGACCGTATCCTGTCAACTGTTGCCAAGACAGCTCTTGACTTTTTGGAGCGACATCCAGGTGCCTTTGTTTTTGCTCAGGGAAGCACCCCTTCAAGAACGAGGAAGTATCAAATGGGCATCTGTAAATATTTGGTTGAGGTTCCAAAGCATATCAAAATATCAGGATTGCGGGCAGAGCCTACTTCTTGTCACACATCAAACTGGACTGATTTTGAGGTAGGTGTCAATTACCGCGCCTTCATTTTGTATTCAAATCTTCGTTATATTTGAAATAGTACTTATTCATATTATCATGAAAGTTGCAAAAATTAGCACAACGAAATCGGAGAAACTAAGAGTTGCACAAACAGAACAACCAGTGAAAAAATTGTCTGCGGTCGATAAGAAGATTATGCAGATGAGGGCAACTTTGAAAGAAAATCCGTTTCCTTTTGAAGAGATAAAGCGTAACAATTGAAAGTCAGTGGCAATCTAAGAATTTATGCCTCTGCGATCGAAAGGACTGCAACGGAAAAAGTCGGAAATACGCAATCTGTGAAAGTTGCAGTTTTCTAAGGAAGGTAAGTTCGAAGATTTCTTTGAGAAGAAAGCAGACGAGGCGCGCATATTTCTTGAAAGAAACCCAATTCCCGACCACATCCTGAACAGTAACAAAAAACCTTCATAATCCTGAATGCTGAGGTCTACTTACGTTGCAATCCTTCGTGGCATTAATGTGAGCGGGCATAATTTGATAAAAATGCCGGCTTTGGTTTCGTTATTGGAGAAGGAAGGTTTTGAAGATTGCAAAACGTATATACAAAGCGGAAACGTACTTTTTAATACGGAAAAGGCTGATGAACAAAAGGTGTCAGCCCGGATTAAAACCGCAATAGAAAATGCATTTGGCTACGATGTTCCGGTTATTGTGCTGAGCCTCGCTGCATTGCGGTCGGTATTGGAGCAAAATCCGTTTCTGGAATTGCAGCATGAGGATATTACCAAGCTTCACGCCACTTTTTTGTCGGAAATTCCGGACAAGGAAGCTTTTGGAAAAATTGACGGAGATAAGTACAAGCCGGATGAATTTATATTGGTCGGCAATACAATCTATCTTTTCTGCCCCGACGGTTACGGCCGCACGAAACTCAATAACAATTTCTTCGAAAATAAGCTGAAAGTCACCGCTACGACGCGCAACTGGAAGACGGTAGTCGAGCTGGTGAGGCTGGCAGAAGCGCTTTCAACGCAGCAATGACACTTTGATTATGTGCAAAGAAGTCGTATTCTTGGCTGGAAATCCCTTCCATGCAGTTTTTCCTCCATGTAATACACTTAACCAAACATGAAAGACAATTCAAGACGTAAGTTTCTGCGGAATGCTGGTCTGGCAACAATCGCATCGGTAAGTCCAATGGCTGCGGCACCTGAGAGACGAAAGGAGCTTTTTATTCATCACGTATATTTTTACCTCAAAGACCCGCATAATGCACAGGACGAAGCCAAGCTGCTGGAAGGACTGAACAAGCTCGCCAAAGTACCTGCTATTCAATATGTTCACATAGGAAAGCCGGCCGAGACTAATCGCCCCGTAATTGTGCGTGACTATACCTTTTCGTGGATGTGCTTTTTCAAGAATATCATTGAAGAAGAGATTTATCAAACCCACCCGATCCATCTGGATTTTATCGAAGAATATAGTCACCTGTGGGAAAAAGTAGTAGTCTACGATTCAGTCGGACCGAAGAAAGTAGGGTAGCAACAGAAAGGGTCTTTTACTCCTGATAGACGAAAACTTTCAATCCAGTATGTTTAAAAGCCTTTTTTACAGATTTGCACAGCATCAGTTTTACTTTTTGCCATGCAGATCGGGAAACCTTTGGTTGCTCAGAAATACTCCTCCGATATCCGGCTTAATCAGGTTGGGTTTTACCCGGCTGCACCAAAGATTGCGGTAGTTGTGGGCGACAATTTCACTGATTTTTTGGTAAAAGATCCCTCAGGTAAGGCTGTTTTTAAAGGGAAACTGGGGCCAGCCAGACAAAATCAGCATTCAGGAAAAATCAGTAAAGTAGCGGACTTTTCCAATCTCAAAAAAACCGGAAAATATACCATAGAAGTGAGCGGCCTGGGTAAATCGGCTGTATTTGAAATTAAGGCAAAGATCCATCGGGAAGTCGCTGAGGCTTCGCTGAAGGGCTTTTATTACCAGCGTGCTTCCACTGATCTGCCCGAAAAGTTTGCCGGAAAGTGGGCGCGGCCTGCCGGGCATCCTGATCACAAAGTGCTCGTTCATCCTTCCGCGGTGTCGGATGGTCGCGCGGAGAATTTCGTAATCAGCTCGCCAAAAGGCTGGTATGATGCTGGGGACTACAACAAATACATTGTTAACTCGGGAATTACAATGGGCACATTACTTTCGTTGTATGAAGATTTTCCACTGTTTTTCGAGAATTTCAACACCAATATTCCGGAAAATAACAACTCCATCCCTGACCTGCTCGACGAAGTGATCTGGAACCTGCGGTGGATGCTGACCATGCAGGACCCGGCAGACGGCGGTGTTTATCATAAGCTGACCAATCCGCGTTTCGATGGAATGGTGATGCCAGATCAATGCGACAAGCCGAGGTATGTTGTTCAGAAAAATACTGTGGCAACCCTCGATTTCGTAGCCGTAATGGCTCAGGCGGGCAGGATTTTGAAGGGTTTTGAAAATAAACTACCGGGTCTTTCAGATTCCTGTCTGGTAGCTGCGGTGAAAGGCTGGGAATGGGCCGGCAAACATCCGGACATTTTCTATAACCAGGATGAAGTGAACCGGAAATTTGATCCGGACGTGGTAACGGGCGCATACGGTGACAGAAACGCAGCAGACGAGCGGTTTTGGGCTGCCGCAGAAATGTACGCTACCACCGGCAAGGCTGACTACCTGAAAAATATTGACCTCAAATCAGGGCAGCCCATGACATTGCCTACGTGGAGTATGGTGCATGCAATGGGTTACTATACCCTGATCCGTTCTGCTGAAAGGCTGAAAATGGAAGGTGCCCTGATCGATCCGATCAGAAATAATGTCAGACGCTTTGCCGACGGTCTGTTGAAGGATATTGAAAAGCAGCCTTACCATACCGTAATGGGTAAAACTGCAAAGGATTATTCCTGGGGCAGCAGCTCGGTTGCCGCAAATCAGGGTATCGCACTTTTGTATTCTTACAAAATTTCCAAAGACCGAAAGTATCTGAATGCCGCGCTCGGTAATCTGGATTATTTGTTAGGAAGAAATGCGACGACCTACTGTTTTCTGACCGGCTTCGGCTCTAAAAGAGTTATGCATCCGCATCACAGGCCTTCGGTTGCCGACGGCATAGAAGATCCTGTACCCGGCCTGCTGTCAGGCGGCCCGAATCCGGCACAGCAAGACAAATGCAAGACTTACACGAGCAAGTTTGCCGACGAATCATTCACGGATGACAATTGCTCCTACGCTTCAAACGAAATCGCGATCAATTGGAACGCGCCTATGGTTTATCTGGCGGCGGCAATAGAGGCTATTATGGAGCAATGAATTTATTTTACGGGAACAGTGGGCGGCGTTTCGTTATAGCCCTTCTTGCCTGTCATATTGTCTTTTTCAGATTCCCTTATAGCCTCCTTTTTTAAAACCTTCGACGGTTTGTCGCTGTCATCCTGATGCCTGGAATGGTCTTTCGGGCCGGAGGGTGAGGGAGTGCTGCCTTCAATGTCTTCTTCGTTTTCAGTTTTAGTGCTCATGGTATCTCTGGTTTTTTACAAAGCATAAGGCAATTTTCATTCCCGCAATGTGGAAACAGGCGCGAAAATTGCAGCAATCGTAATAGATTTCCCGGCTTGTGGTCTTTCCTTTTCAGCAACAATAACCAATTCTCGTATTATGAGCTTGTTTGATTCTTTTTCTCAATTGCGTAATATTTTGAAAACCATCGATCTGGCAGCGGTCAGCAGGCTTTCGAAAAAGGTTGACCTGAATAAGTTGATGGGAATTGTGTCGAAGATGAGTGAAGAAGACCTGGGCAAGATGCTGAAATTTATGGAGTCAGGTTCGGGAAAGAAAAAGGCGCCGCCGGTCGTGAATGGGGATTTTTACGAACTTACCGAAACACTTTTGCCAGAAGAAAAGCTGATCCAGCTCAAAGTGCGGGAGTTCATGGAAACTGAAATAAAGCCGATTGCGAATCATTACTGGAATAATGCACAGTTCCCGATGCACATCATTCCGTTGGTGGCCAAACTGAATATTTGCGGACTGACCTACAAGGGTTATGGCTGTGCAGGGATGTCGGCGCTGCTGGAAGGGTTTATCGCCATGGAAATGGCGCGCATTGATTCGTCGATCTCAACGTTTTTCGGCGTGCATAGCGGGCTGGCAATGGGCTCCATTTATTTGTGCGGGTCCGAAGAACAGAAGCAATACTGGCTGCCGATTATGCAGCGAATGGATATGATAGGGGCTTTCGGTCTGACAGAGCCGGAAGTAGGCTCGGGAGTCGCAGGCGGGCTGACAACTACCTGCAAGAGAAACGGAGACGAATGGGTGATCAATGGTCAGAAAAAGTGGATCGGCAACGCCACATTTTCTGACATAACGATTATCTGGGCGCGCGATCTGGACGATAATCAGGTGAAGGGTTTTATAGTAAGAAAAGAGAACCCCGGTTTCAAAGCGGAGAAAATGCAGGATAAAATGGCGCTTCGCACGGTCCAGAATGCAAAAATTACCCTGACCGAATGCATTGTTCCGGAATCGGACAGGCTGCAAAATGCCAATTCTTTTAAAGATACCGCCAATGTGCTTCGTATGACGCGGGCGGGCGTTGCCTGGCAGGCAGTAGGCTGCGGGCGCGGGGCTTATGAGCTTGCATTGAAATACACCATGGAAAGGAAGCAGTTTGGCCGCCCGATTGCGGGTTTCCAGCTCGTACAGGACTTGCTCGTGACCATGCTCGGCGATTTGACGGCAATGCAGACGATGGTTTTCAGATTGTCGCAATTGCAGGACAGCGGCGTGTTGACAGACGAGCACGCGTCGCTCGCGAAGGTGTTTTGCACATTGCGCATGCGTTCCATCGTGGACCACGCCCGCGAGCTTTTCGGCGGGAACGGAATATTGCTTGAATACGATATTGCGCGTTTTGTCGCCGACGCCGAGGCAATTTATTCTTACGAGGGAACCAAGGAGATCAACTCGCTGATCGTCGGAAGGGCGATTACGGGCGAAAGTGCATTTGTCTGAGAATTACAGGGTGCCGGCTTTCATTTTAATCAGCGCTGTTTCCATAGCACCGTGCGGCTGGCCTGTGCGTTTCTGTCGTTCCAAAGCCTTCGTCTGCCACTCGATCGCCTCATTTTTCCGGCCCAGCTTGTAGAGCAGGTGTGCATAGGTGTCCACGTAGCTGGGGTTTCCGTTAATGGAAGTGTTGTTTTCGTTCAGTAATAATGCCTCACTCCATTCCATCGCCAGTTTCGACCACTCCAAAGCTTTTTCCAGGTCTTCTTTGCGGGAAGCCAATTGGTAAAAATGCCACGCCCTGTTGTTCAGTTCCATGGGATAAAACTGGGACGGGTTGGTAAATTTAAAACTCATAACAGTCACACCATCTTTCATTTTTGGTTTGACAGCCAACATTTTATCTTTTTCTGCCTGATCAAGTCCTTTCAATGAATCCAGCGAGATGTTTAAATAATATCGTTCAATAAACCGGGCGGCGCGTCTCAGATATTCTGTCGAGTCCCGCGTGGCATGCAGATAAAAAAGCATATTCTTTTCATATGCTATCTGGCCCTGCTTCGGGTCACGGTCGTACGTGGCCCGGGCAAACCACGCGGCGCCTTCGGCTAGTACCAGGTCTTTTTTCATGATTGCTTTACGCATGGAGTGGCCAATAATGCCGTTGTTCAGGTTTACCGCTTCCTGAAACGGTACGGATCTGTGAAGGCTGTCAATTAATTTCCGTGGCGTGAATTCCCTGATCGCCTGGTAGGTTTTGCTGTCGAGCGTGGGGCCTTGCTGGTAAATGAATTTCACTATTCCGAAATGTTTCAGGGAATCCGGCGGAAGTTGGGCCGTGTATTCGTCAAGTACTTCACCATTGTCCATATCCAGCTGTTTCAGCATGTCCAGGTACTCTTTCAAAAATCCCGTCGACCGGCTACCGGCCTGATATTCTTTCGAATATGCGGTAATACCTTTTTTTCCTTTCCGGCTAATAGCAACATCTGCCTTATCTGAATATACAGTCGCATTATTGGTTGATCCGTTTTGCCGTTCCAGAATATTTCCATATGCATCCGCAAATACAGAAATCAGCGATCCCTGCACCTGCAACGTGTCTTTAATAGCCTTTCCATTTTCCGTCTCCACATTCAGCCGGATGGATATAAAGTTTTTGGCGAACTTTTCGGTCAGCTGCGAATTGTCAAAACCCTGAGAAGCGACTTCGTTGCATTGCTGGCAGGAGTTACTCTCGAAGTGAACGAAAATGAGTTTATCTTCCTTCTGCGCCTGACCCGAAAGCTCCTGCCAGCTCGTACTGCTGTCGTTAAATTTGATCTGGGAGAAAACATGCTGGGAGCTCAGTGTTAAAAATAGAAATACAAGTGATTTCATGGAGAGAGAAATGGTGAGTTCACGCCAAAAATAGGTTTTTTAGTTCAGGTTCAAGCCCACGGCGAGCCCCAGATAAGGTTTGCCCTGGTAAATCCAATGCACCCTGTTTTTATCGAGAAGATGGTCGATCCCGCCTACCAGGCCGAAGGTGATCTGGTTCAGCCCCATTAACACCGCAATGCCTTTTGACCATACCAGACCGTCATATTCAATAGAAAGCGCATTATTGGTTACCCAGGGATTCATGGCAGTGCCTCCCAAACCGGTTACAAAACCCGCCGATATTCCGTAGTGTTTTACATTCTGCGTGATCCTGCCGATGGGGGTTTTGCTGTATGACAGCCGGTAAATGTCACTTCGATAGCCGAGATACACCACTCCATTCACATTATTACTGAACTGGCTGGGAAAAGATGGCTGGGAAGGGCGAAATTTCAGCGGCATTGTAAGGATATCAATATCGAAACCATTTTGCCAATACCGGTTGGCACCCAATGTCTTTTTGCCGGCATTATGCGGATAGGTTTTTTTCTCAATGTCTGTGCTTTTGAGATCCAGCCGCTTCCATCCTTTCTTCAAAGAATATACAACAATCGAGTCTTCGGTATTCTCAATGTAGACTTGTTGCCTAACCTCTTTGATTTTAGTGTGATAAACGCCGTCAGCGAAATTGAATTTCGGACTGTCTTTGGCGCTTTTGCATCCGTTCAGGATAATCAGAAATACCAGTGCGATGCAGATGCGGTCAAGCATATATAGTCAGAGAAGTGAGAGATTGCCTACGCGAAAAACGTCATTTCGGGCTGATTTTTTAGGTAAAAAAAGACATGCCAGAATTTATTTCATTCAATGTCGCAAAAGCCCCCTTTGATTGCCGGATTTGCACAGCGTTTTCCGGTTAGCGGCAATATAGCTTTGTATCATTCAATCGGTTCAAACAAAAACACTTAAACTTTAAAAAAAATGGAAGCTACTATGTTAAATCAGCCCGTAAAAATCCGGTCAGGCAAAGGAGGAGTTCTGGCAGGAAAGATCATCAGCGTATTGTGCGTCCTGTTCCTGTTGGTCGATGCGATTATGAAAGTAATAAAACATCCAATTTCTATGGAAGGATCTGCCCAGCTAGGCTGGCCGGTTGATCAGGTCCAGAGCATAGGAATAGCGCTGTTGGTCAGCACGATACTTTACATAATCCCCAGAACTGCTGTTTTGGGAGCGATTTTAGTAACCGGGTACCTCGGCGGGGCAATTGCGATCATGGTCCAGGCCGGTCAGCCTTTGTATTTTGCCCTTACATTTGGAATACTAATCTGGGTCGGCCTTGGTCTGCGGGACGAAAAAGTGAGAAAACTGATTTTTTCCTGAATCCAGCGAAATCGTGCCGCCGGCCAGAACGACGCGGCGATGACAGTTGCTCATCGTCGCGTTTGTATTTTGTCGACCGGAACATTTGCTATATTTGAGATACCACCATGACACGCTCATCATCATGTCTGACATCCGCCCAGTCGAAAAACCAATTAATCCAACAGCCGCCGAATTTTCCCGACAGATGGAATTATACCGGTCACCAGCGGAAGCTATGAAGCTGATGCGGTATTTTAAGACAGGCGAGGGAGAGTATGGGGAAGGCGATATTTTCATGGGGGTTAGGATGGGACAAATATTCGCTCTTGCCAAAGCCTACCTGGCTATGCCGCTGGAAGAAGTGGAGAAACTTTTACAAAGTCCGATTCACGAGATACGGACAGGCGCATTGAGTATCATTAATCAGCAAGCCAGAAGTAAAAAAGCCCCGATGGTTCATCGGAAGAAGATGTACGAGCTATATCTGCGTAATACCACGCGTATCAATAACTGGGACCTGGTGGATATCTGCGCCCCTCACGTAGTAGGAGGGTATTTGTATCTGTCGGGAGAGCCGAGAGATATTTTGTACGAACTCGCGTTATCGGAAAATGTTTGGGAGCGCCGTACAGCTATTGTGAGCACCGGCTATTTCATTAAACAGGGCGATCTTGGAGATACTTTTCGAATTTCCGAGCTGCTGCTGAAAGACAAACATGATCTGATCCATAAAGCCACTGGCTGGATGTTACGCAGCGCGGGACAGGTTCACCGCCCGCAACTGCTTAACTTCCTCGATAAATATGCCGCCATCATGCCCAGAACGCTTTTACGCTATTCGCTAGAGCATTTCGAACAGCCGCTTCGGAGCCACTATATGGGGCTCAAAAACGTAAAATGAAGTTTATTTGGCAGGGGTAATGATAATGTTTCGATATTCAACAGGCCCATGATCACCCTGAATATACAAGGGCCCCGGTTCGCCTTCGTTGCTATCCAGCGCTCCACCGGTAATACCTGGGATCTCCTGGTTGCTGATCACCGTTTTTCCATTTGCAACCAGTGTGAGCATCCTGCCTACCAGCGTAATGTCGAGCGTATTCCACTCACCCGCTTCTTTGGCTACCATTTCGCTTGGCGTTATGAATCCGTAAACGGCCCCCATCTGATCCAGGGCAGGTTCCATTCCTTTGCTGTCGGTCACCTGCACTTCATATCTTCCGCGCAGATACACACCACTGTTGCTGCCTTTGGGAATGCGAAATTCAATGTGCAGTTTGAAGTCATTGAATTTTTGATCGGTAATCAGGTTGGCGCCTGATTTTGGGCTGCGCAGAATGCCATTTTCGGCTATCCACTGATTTTCGCCACCCACTGCGTGCCAACCTTTGATCTCATTGCCAGCTGTCAGTTTGATCGGGGAGCCCCAGGCAGGCATTGCTTTCGGGCGCAGCGAGGGTGCACGGACGCCTTTCCAGGTATAAGTTTTTCCGTCCGGAGTGGTCATCGAGCCGGTCAGTGATTCGCCGGACAAGGTTCCCTCTACAGACAGATACTTGTCGCCGCGTTCCCACTGCGGGGGAATTTCAAATTTGAACTTCCCATCTGCAAAATGTACTTCCGAGATCGGCCGGGCGCTGCCGGAAAATCCGGTAAACTGTCCGACCAGCGTTTTGGTACCCGAATGCCTCACTTCCAGCCAGGAAGGTGCGGGCTTGCCGGACATGTCGACAGTAATGTCCCAGCGACCTTCAAGTGGGGAGGCGAGTGGTCTGAAAGCTTCCGCACTGATTTGCATTGTGCAGGCTGAAATGATTGTTAATGTAAGGCAAAAGAGCCTTTTAAGGTTAAGTCGGGATATTTTGATCATAACTATTAGAATTAAGAACGGTCAATTTATGGATAAAAATTGAGAAAGTAGCTGCTACTTCGCCTGCTCAGAGCTTTATAGATGCTTCAAAATTTTGGCTACGTGCATATTCCTGAAAGAGCTGAATAATTCTTTTTTTCGGACCAGAACTTGGTTATTTTTGAAAAACTACGTTTCCCCGAATGAGCAACCTTGATAGCAATTTACTGAACGATATTGCGAGAATTGAACAGATATCTATCGTACCCACCATGTTGGAGGTAATTTGCCGTACTACCGGGATGGGCTTTGCAGCGATCGCTAGAGTAACAGAGGATAAGTGGGTGGCTTGCAGTGTAAGGGATGAAATTGAATTTGGACTCAAACCAGGCGGTGAGCTGGTACTGGAGACGACGATCTGTAATGAAATACGATCAAACCGGGAGGCTGTCGTGATCGATAATGTTGACCGGGATCCAAACTTTTGCCAGCACCATACACCCAAAATGTACGGGTTTAAAAGCTACATTTCTGTCCCGATTATTTTAAAAAACGGTAAGTTCTTTGGTACATTATGCGCAATCGACCCCAGACCGGCCGTATTGAGTGACATTAAGATAACGGGCATGTTTAACATGTTTGTCGATTTGATCGCATTCCATTTGCAGAGTATCGAGTCTGTTGAGAGAACCAGGCAAACACTCAACGAAGTCAACCACCAGCTCGCCGACTCAATTAATATTAATAATCAGTTCCAATTCATCTCCAATCACAACCTTCAGGAACCACTTCGTAAGATGCGTGTTTTTTCGGGAATGATGCTGAATGCTGTGGACAAGAATGAGCTGGACAAAGTGAAGGCTTACGCCGCCAGAGTTGATTCCTGTGCTGCGGAATTTTCTGCGATCGTGACAGAACTCTCGGACTTTACGGAATTATTTAATGAAACAAATTTTGAAACGGTCGATTTAAATCAGGTAGTGTCTGACGTTTCGGGATTGCTGTCTTTGCTTTTGGAAACCACAAATACTCAGATAACCTTTGAAAATCTTCCAACGATAACAGCAAATCGTTTTCAGATGGAGCAACTTTTCCGTAATCTCGTCACCAACTCGATTCAATATGCAAAGGGAGGGGGGCAGCATTTAATCCACATTCATCCGGGAAAAAATGAAAATGAAATTGCGGAAAGGAATGGTCAACAAAAAATGAACCATGTGCTTAAAATCGTGATAGAGGACAATGGCAGAGGTTTTTCACAAGTGCAGCTGCAAAAGATCTTCAATATTTTTTCAAAATTTCCTGATTACAAAAACGGGCAAACGGAAGGACATTCCCTTGCCTATTGCCGCAAGATCGTTAATAACCACGGCGGCCACATCAAAGCTGAATCTGCGGAAGGAAAAGGGACTGTCTTTTCGATAACGCTGCCTCGTAAATGAACTTTCCCTATAATCCCCTGCCTGTCTTGTGCTGCAATTCGTCGATCCTTTTGGAAGCCTCTGCTTTGGTTAATGTGCTGTCAAATTCAACGCCTGCCTCATCGGACAGCGTTTTGAGGTAAGACTGTTGCGCACCGGTCATAGGCTCGTCGCCGGTTGTCCATTCATCTGGATTTTTGACGGTGTTTGATCCCTTGATCTCCGCATTTTCGGTAGTAGTGGCATTCTCTTTACCCGCCTGGTTGTTTTTCTCGTTAGCAGCCATTTTTGTTGATGTTTTTAAGTTGGGTATCAAAAAAACCGAGCCAGTCGGAGCTATCGGATAAGATACATCAAGCAGGGACAGCATAAAAAGGCCTCCGGCAGCTATGCAATGAATGCGTAGCCGCCGGAGGTTTTCCGATTATCTGTCTTTGTCGTTAATCTTGCTTGGGATAATTGATCATCCAGCCGATACCGAACTTATCATGGAAGCTTCCGAAATAGTCGCCCCAGAAAGTATCTTCCATTGCCATTTCAATTTCTCCGCCTGCCGATAATCCTGTGAACAGCCGGTCGGCCTCCTCGCGGTTCTCTGTAAAAACGGAAATATAGGAATGGTTGCCGGTGTTAAGTTTATGGCCCATGGAAGGCAGGATATCTGATGCCATTAAAATATCGCCGTCTTTCCCGATCGGCAGTGAAATATGCATGAGCCGGCCTTTCTCATTTTCAGCAAGCTGCTCTGCGCCGGGCATGTCCGACATTCTGTGAACCGAGGAAAATTCTCCGCCTAAGACAGATTTATAAAAGTCGAAAGCCTCTTCCGTGTTACCGTCGAAATTGAGGTAGGTGTTTATTTTAGCCATGACGAAAATAAGGTTAGTTGTTTTCAAAATGATTTTGATACGTCAAAACTACTGGGTCCGGAAGCTTTAAATCATCCTCGGAAAGGACATCTTGAGGGGGCGTGCGAGACAACATTGCTTAATTTTTACTAAAATTGCCTGTTCTAAATGGAATCTCAGTCATGGCCGAAGTATCGATCCACATCAGGCAACTGAACCCCGGAGATTTGCCTTTCTGCCACAGGCTGGTTGCGGAAGCCGGCTGGAACCAGACCGATGCCGACTGGTCGCGGGCTATGGAGCTGGAACCGACAGGCTGTTTCATAGCGGAAAAAGGTCATACACCGGTGGCAACCACCACAACCTGCTGCTTTGGCTCCATTGCCTGGATCGCGATGGTGCTGGTCGATAAGCGGTTCCGCAATCAGGGTATTGCCAGGCAATTACTCGAACATGCGATTGCTTACCTGGAAAGCCGGAAAATAGCGACGATCCGGCTAGATGCAACTTCTCTGGGGCAGGGTTTATACGAAAAGCTGGGTTTTGAGGATGAATATGAAGTGATCAGGTTCCGGCGCGAGGCGCTTCTCGACAACCATGTGTTAGCTGAGACCTCTTCCAGGCAATTAATAGAGGATATTGCCGGGCTGGACAGGCAAGCTACTAAAACTGGCAGGGAAGCGTTGCTGTCGGCATTGCGCATTCAAGGTTCACCCATTTTATGTAAATACCGTAAAAACGGCCAGGTAGAAGCATACGCAACCGGAAGGCCGGGCACTTATGCGTTCCAGATTGGGCCTGTAATATCCGCTATGCCCGAATCTGCCCTGGAACTGCTTGCCAGAATGAGTGCGCAATACCAATCGGAAAGGGTGTTTATTGATATACCATCAGCAAATGTCCAGTCAATTTCGTGGGCGGAGGCGAGTGGATTTGTGAAACAGCGGTCTTTTATCAGAATGTATCGCGGTCAGAAAATTGAAGATCTTGTTCAGTCAATCTGGGCATGTTTCGGGCCGGAAAAAGGATAGCCGTTTGATTTAATTTGCATGTTTTCCACACTTCTATAAACCACAATCATTTGATATATTTGTCTTTTTGCTGAAGTATTATGGAAAATGGGCAGACAGTGCATCTCGGGGACGATGACGAGGACGACAGAATGCTGATTAAAGACGCGTTGGAAGAAGCCAACCCGAATGTAACCGTCATAGAAGCGGAGGATGGTCAGGAGCTGATCGAGAATGTAAAAAACTCGGACGACCTGTCAGAAACCGTAGTGGTAGTAGATATGAATATGCCGAAAATGAATGGCATAGAAGCAATTAAAGAAATCAGGGCTGATCCGGAGCTGGTCGACCTGCCTACCGTGATGTTGTCGACTTCCAGCAATCCCGAACTCAAAAAGAAAGCGCTGGCGGCGGGAGCCGACGACTTCTTTGTAAAACCTAACAGTTTCACAGCCCTGCTCGAAATCGCAAAAGGGATTATCAACAGGTTCCTGGGGAAAAATTAACCGGTGTAATGAATGAGCCTGAGCAAACATGCAAATTTTGTACAACTTTGCATTGCAAAGTACTTTTTGTGTGTTAGATTTGTGCATGAAATGGTTTGTAAAAGAAGGTTCCATCGTGCGGGAAATCTGGGGAAAGGCGGACACGATCCTTTTCATTTTTGCAGGGGCTTCCGCCGAATTTGCTGTTAATAAAGCAGTGGACTGGCTGTACTTTACCGGAAAGCTTCCGGCAGACCCGCTGGGCCGGTTATTTTCTACAGTAACTTACGCGCGCAAGATTGTTTTTGCACAACACGATGACGCTGTCCGGGCTATAAACCAGATTGCGGCGATCCATAAGGAAGTTGAAAACAAACGCGGTGCACAAATTCCGGACTGGGCTTACAGGGATGTATTATTTATGCTTATCGATTATTCCATCCGCTCTTTTGAATTGCTGGAAAGGAAACTGAGTACCGGCGAGAAAGCGGAGATTTTCGATGTCTTTAACCGGGTCGGGCTCGGAATGGGCATTAGGGGTTTACCCGCCACCTTTGAAGAATGGGAGGTAATGCGCAGGGAGCATTTGCTCGAAAATCTGGCAAAAAGTAACTATTCGATCGATCTATATAAACAATACAAAAAGCACCTGGGCCTGGGGCGTTATCATCTGCTCAAACAGGTACAGGCGCAGATTACCCCCGCCACAGTGAATGAACTGCTCGCTCTGGGCGGCGGACCGGTAATAGGTATTATTTTGCCGCTTTATCAGGCACTGCGAAAAATCAGGCTGCAGAACTTGCTGCGCAATCTAATCTTGCCGGAAGCATACAAGCCGCAAATCCTGAGTTTGGACGCGATATGATCCGTGCATACTTAATTTGCAGGCTTCTGGCAGCGTATAGTATGCAGGGTGTTTAGAAAACCATGCAACAGTGCACGCCCAATTAGGTGATCATGTGGTGGCTTTGACGAGTTTTTTGATGTAAGCCCGGATTGTAGTCTGGCCGCGCTCTGGTGCACTGCCTAAGTCATATTTCTCATCCAGTGTAACGGCGGTCATCGCGGCCATGGATTCTGCGGCTTTTTGAGAGAAGCCCATTTTTGTCAGATAAGAGACCCATTCATTCCTCGGTATGACTACCGTGTCTACTTTTTTGCCCAAAACCTGCGAAAAAGCTTCTGCCACATCAGCCGGAGCGTACACAGCAGGTCCTTCAATGTGATGCAGCCCTGTTTTTTCAACCGCCTCAGTCAACAAGTGGGCGGCAAAACGGCCAATATCTTCGGGGGCTACCATCGCGATTTTAAAATCGGCAGGGTACAATGTGTAAATTTTCTGCTCCTCTCTGGCTGATTCGAGAAATACGTCCCAGTTGCTCATATAATAGGCTCCGCGCAGAATAGTGGTGGGAATATTGGTTTTGGCGAGCGCCTGTTCCATTTCGTAAAGCACGCCCAGATCGCCGATACCGTCCTTATCCTGAGCGCCATAAGTAGACTGCGCCACAATCTTTTCTAAACCCGAACCTTCCAACGCAGAAACAATCGCATGCATGTTTTTCCGTTCCTCTGCGATGGTGTCTGATGTCGGAGGGGCCGGGGGATTTAAAAAGAATAACCTTTTCCCTTTTTGTAAAATTTGACGAAATCCCTCCACATCGCGGATATCAGCGACTGCGACCTTCGCGCCTTTCTGTTGCCAATCGTCCGACTTGCCGGCATTACGCGTAATCACGGTCACTTCCTCACCCCGAGCGAGTAACGTTTCAGCGACTGCCGTTCCGACATGTCCGGTTGCTCCCAGTATGATGTACATAGTTTATTGAGTTTGATGAACCCACCAAGCCCAACAATCCTATGCCAGCGACTGGCATTCTTGCATCAAAAGTGTGCTGGCATTATGGCCAGGCTACTCCTACGGTAACTTGTATCGTCCTGGTTTTGAACTTTTCATAATAATAGGGTCCGTCATACCGGACACTTTCCATTTTGTAGGTACCAAAGCCCTCCTGAATCCTGACGGCAACGGGAACAGTGATTTTCCAGAGATCAACCTCCACGCCAGCACCCGCGATAAAACCTACCGGATCGCGGCTGGTTTCCGGGTGAATGTTATCGGCTAACCCTATTGGGCCGCAGCCTGCGACGCCGCATATCGTGCCTCCCTGCTTGACAGTCAGTGCGGTTCGGAACCTGAGCATAGGGCCGAGCTCGGCGAAGGGACGGACTTTGCCGGAAGAAATCGTGTACCTGGCCAGGAGTGGCAGATGAAAAGCTTTCCACCGCCATGTCGTTTCCCGATAGACTTGCGTATTGGCACCTTCCGACGAAAACTCACGGAAAGAATTGAACGCGGGTTGAAAATGCAACGAGAATCCCTGCGGCTCCTTCGAGAATGCATACCGGAAGTCCAGCCCGACAGCAGCGCCTGAAATTTTAGAGAGCTTATCATTGTCATATATTTTCCCCAAAATCTGTGGCCCGCCGTAAATACCCAGGCCAAATTTCCTGAAAGAACGTGCCTCCTGGGCGTGAAGCGATCGGGCTAGAAAAAATAGGGACAAGAGCAGTAGAATTGCGTTTTTCATAGGGGTAGAACGTTTTTTCAGGATGACAGTAAATGGTTGGAAAAAGTTGTAAAAATATTGTCCCAAAGTCCCCCTCAGATTGTCGTGTATCCACCTGCTGCCTGCCAAACTGCTATTCTATCTTTGCATATCACATTTTCACCTGGCCTGAGGGTCGTAAATTTTTTAAACGATGGAAAAAATAGATTTGCATCCGTATTTAATGTTTGATGGAAATTGCCGGGCGGCGTTTGAGTTTTATCAGAACGTTTTTGGTGGGGAGCTGAATTTTATGACTTATGGAGATATGGACGGAAACTGTCCTGCCGGAGTCCGCGATCAAATCATGCACGGCACGCTTATGGGCGGCTCCGTCGAATTCATGGGTGGTGACGCGCCCGAAGGAATGTCGCTTGGAGCCGGAAAGATCGCCCTGTCCCTCAGCGGTTTCGACGAGGCAATATTGCGTGAAAAGTATAATGCATTAAGCGAAGGGGGCACTATTGTAATCCCGATCGACCGGCAAATGTGGGGTGATATTTACGGAGCATTTCAGGACAAATTCGGCATTGACTGGATGGTAGATATCAGGATTGCTTAGTATGAAATGTGAGGTTGCGAATACCGACCTCACATTTCAAATCTTCCTGCTGAGGCTCAAACCGACGCCTGTTTGATTCCGTCCCGCAGGGAAACTGAAAACATTCCAGGATGTTCGCCGTCTGGCCATTTTCTGTTGCCGCACGAGATTTCGCCCGCTGAAAAACATGGACGCAGTACCCAGCTCTATATTGATCAGTGAAAGTGTGCGTTGATCCGAATAGTTGTAGTCTACGCTCTTACTGTTATCCGGATGATATCCAATTGCACCCAGGGCAATCTGACCGGCACCGGTAAGGAGCCCTACAATGGGAACTGACTTGTTGGTACTGCCATTTGCGATATTGGTTTCGTTCAGCACATTAAGCCCAACGTTCGTGCCGATCAGGATTCCCGAACTTATTACGAAACCCGATTTCATTCTGTAGCGGTAGTTCGGGGCAGGCATAGACGGTCCTGGTCCCGGACCGTTCGGGCCGTAAGTCGGCTGGATCATTGCACATTCCTCCTTCGAGAGCCCGCTGGAAGCGATCCAGCGATCTATATCCGCATTCTTTATGTCCATTAGCGCCTCATATTTGTGGCTGGCATTAATCGTTTCGGCCACTTTCCGCCCCGCTGTTTTCTCAATCAGATAGCCCACTGCGCAGATATTTCCGTCCTTATCTATGAAGCAAGGTTTGCTTTCTTCCGGATAATCGTAGTTTCTTGGGTACTTACCGTTACCAGCGTACTGGTGCAGGAGGTCCAGCATTTCAGTCCTTTTGTTTTTCAGTTCTTTTGATAAAAAAGAAATATCCTTACTCCGAAGAAGCCGCTCGACATATTGAAGGTGCGTTCTGATCCTTAAATCATTGTCCGTATTTTCATCAGGCTCAAAACCATAAGTTTCGACAAAACTGAGGTCGCCGATAATCATATTTACGCGGTTGCTGTGATTATCGCGATCACAACCAGAAAAGAGGAAGAAAGTCAGCGACAGCAGGCAAAGGGCGAGGTTTTTCATAGCGCAGGAAGTCAGGTTGAAGATAGCAAATGTGATTTGGAGATAGAGAAAACAAATGGCGAAAAATGGTTGTAAAAGGATGATTATTAGGCAAGTAATGATAAGTCGGACAACTTTTATTATCAGTATCATTTATATCACAAATTCGCGATATTTAGTAAAATATTTAATATTAACTAAAACTAAAAAGCACTTGAAATGAAAACGACAACACTTCTGAAAGGTTTTGCACTGTTGCTGGCTGGCACTTTGACCGCCAATGTGAGCCAGGCGCAGGACAAACCCAAGCCAAGCCCCGCCGAAACTGCAACCGGAAAAGCAGGTGGCGCCACTATTACGATCAGTTATTCCGCACCTTCCGTAAAGGGACGCAAGATATTTGGCGAGCTCGTTCCTTATGACAAGGTATGGCGGGCAGGCGCGAATGAAGCTACTATCTTTCAGACTGATAAAGATATCATGGTAGAAGGGCAAGCACTGAAAGCAGGTAAATACAGCCTTTACGCGATTCCCGGAGCAAACGAGTGGTCGTTTATATTCAACTCGGAAACCGGTCAGTGGGGGATCAAGAGGGGAGGAGATACGTCCAAAGACCCGGCAAAAGACGTGCTGACGGTCAAAGCAAAGCCTATGAAAAGTGGTTCTATGGCCGAAAAACTCGCTTATGAGGTAACCGCCAACGGATTTGTGCTCCGCTGGGATAATACGGAAGTCCCGGTAGCAATTAAGTAATACCCGGAGCCCTGCCAGTCGTGCAGGGCTTTTTCATTGATCCTCTTGCGCCCCGTTTACGCATGCATTTAACAGGGTCAAATTTTTCATCGCTTCGCCCATCGTATTATTAAAATAGGCAAAGACAGTTTTTCCGGAGTCCAGCCAATCCCGGATGCTTTCGGCATATTCAATTAATACATCATCCTCGTACTGGCCCCGGTAATCGCCCTTTGGTCCATGGAAACGCAGGTATGTAAAGTCTAACTCCGATTCCAGTAAACCGGGTGCGGAACCTGGCTTGTCGTGGCGGACGATTTCAAAACCTAATGAATCGGCCAATTCAAAGGTATCTTCGGTATACCAGGAGCTGTCGCGAAATTCGAGCGCAGCTTTCCAGCTTTTGTCCGGATCCACTTCGGAAATGGTGCCCAGTAGTTTTTCCAGCTGAGGACGCATCATTACTTTTAAAGATGGCGGAAACTGTACGAGCAGGCAGCCCTTCTTCGCGTCAGCCTGGCCGATCACTTCCATAAATTTCCGCACATCCGCCCGATCGAATGCAAGGCTTTTGTTGTGCGTGATCCCGCGCCAGAGCTTGAATGTGAATGTAAAATCTTCCGGAACCTGCGTTGCCCAGCTCCTGACAGTGGAGGCCTGCGGGATTTTGTAAAATGAACTGTTGATCTCAATACTGTTGAACAGCGATCCATAGTAAGTAAGGCGACTTTTATCCTGAAATTCAGGGGGATAAAATTGCTTGTTGGGAACCGGCAATACCAGTCCGCTTGTGCCAGCATAAAATTTTCCGGCTTGATTTTCAACCATCGGTAAAAGGCAAATGTGATTGCCCTGTACCGTCTAAAACCATTCCAGCCTTACTCGCTGCGAAGGCTTTTGACGGGATCAAGTAAAGCTGCTCTGATCGCCTGGTAGCTGACCGTCAGGAGCGAAACGACAATGGCGAGGATACCAGCAAGAGCGAAAACCCACCATTGTATGCCGACCCGGTAGGAAAAATCGCTGAGCCACAAACTCATCATGTACCATGCCGCCGGGATTGCGATGAGGATGGAAATGCCTACCAGAACCATGAATTCTCTGGAAAGTAGCGTGGCTATACTCGCTACCGATGCGCCGAGCACCTTTCGCACCCCGATTTCCTTTACCCGGTTTTCAGCCATATAAGCAGCGAGGCCGAAGAGTCCCAGGCAGGAAATAAAGATGGTAAGTCCTGCAAAAAGGCCTGTTAGTGTTGCAATGCGCCGGGTATCCTCAAATTTTAAGGCGTAATCCTGGTCCACAAAGTGATACTCAAAAGGGTAGTCAGGATTATATCTTCTGAAAATAGCCTCGACAGTTTTAAGCTGATCTGCCGAAGATCTTTCAGTACCGAGTTTGATGTGGATTACGTTGAAATAGCTCTGGGCGCCTTCAATCACCATCGGGCGCGCATGCTCGTAGGGAGAACCGATCACAAAATCTTTTACCACACCTACTACACGGTAAACTTTGTCGCCATCTTTCACGATCTCGCCGATAGGATCCTTGAAACGCATAATTTTGGCAGCCGATTCATTGAGGATCATTGCTGCGGAGTCGGAAGGGAATTTTGAAAGATCCATATCGCGGCCTGCGATAAGTTGTAGGCCGGCTGTTTTTACCAGTCCTTCGTCTTCGCTGAAACGGTCAAAATCTATTTTTTCTCCCTGGTTTTTACCCCTCCATTCAATCCCCCAGGTATCGCTGTTGACATTGCTCAGTGGCGACGCCGTTTTGGTGACCGAAGCAATGCCCGAAGCAAGCAGTTCGGTTTTGATCTGACGGTAGTTTTTTTCAAGATCACCGGTGATCCAGTGAAACAAGACCTGCCCGCGGTCATAGCCTGCGTCGCGGCGCTGCGCATATTTGATCTGCTGTCCCACGATAAGCGTCGAAATGATCAGGACAATCGCGAAACTGAACTGCACTACCACCAGCACTTTTCGCGGGCTGACAGCTGCATTAGTTCGTTTAAAAGTCCCCTTCAGTATTGCAATCGGCTTGAATGAAGAGAGGAAAAACGCGGGGTAACTTCCGGCGACGATGCCTGTGAGTACAATAAAAGCCAGGACGGCAAGCCAGAAATAAATGCTGGAAAAGGGAAGTTCCAGGTTTTTGCCGATCAATGAATTGAATGCGGGTAGCGCAGCCATCACCATCACGAATGCCATGGTGCCGGCAATCAGAGATATCATCACCGATTCGCCTATAAATTGCCCGACGAGCAGACCTTTATTAGCCCCGGCCGTTTTGCGGATACCCACTTCTTTTGCACGCTTTTCGCTGCGTGCGGTACTGAGGTTCATGAAATTGATACAGGCGATCAGCAAAATAAATGCCGCGATCACACCAAAGAGTCGTACAAGGATGATACGGCCTCCCGCCACTTTCCCGTTTTCGAAATTGGAATACAAGTGCCACTTGCTGATGGGGTGGATGAACACTTCATGCTCTTCGGTTTTGTTGGAATGCCTGATCGTTACATCCTTGATCTTTTCTGCAAACGAAGCCGGGTTTGTGCCTGGTTTCAGCTCAATGTAGGTTTTAACGGAGTTGTTTCCCCAATGATCATCGTCCTGCCCGGTCTTTTTCATGTACTGCCATGGGAGAAGGTATTCGAAGGTGAATCCCGTATTCACCGGCAAATCTTTCAAAATACCGGTTACAGTGAAATTGTCCTTGTCGATCGTCAGTGTCTTTCCCATTGCCTCCTCCGTACCAAACATCTTAATCGCCATTTTCTGGGTCAGGACAATGGAGCTGATGTTATTGAGCGCCGTTTTCGCATTCCCCCGGACCAGTTCGAAATCGAACATTTCCAGGAACGCGGCGTCTGTCGTCATCGCCTCTGTGGATATTTTCGTTTCGCCTACCTTGGTCACATACCAGCGCGAATAGTTGCGCGAGACGTTCGCTATTTCCGGATATTCTTCCTTTAATGTAGGGCAGAGTATCTTGGGAGTACTACTCCAGCATTGAAGTTTTCCGTCAAAAACACCACGGTTCCAGGCTGAATAGAGCCGGTCGCCTTTGCTGTGAAATCTGTCGTAGCTCAGTTCATTGTACATCCAGAGCAGGATCAGCAGTGCGCTGGCCATGCCGACAGACAGCCCCAATATATTGATTGCTGAAAATCCTTTGTTCCGCAACAGATTGCGAACGGCGATTTTGAGATAGTTTTTGAACATAATTAAATATAGCTGGGTACAACGGGGCTCTGTGAACAGATAAGCCCAAAAATTCTAAGTTGCATTTACGCAATTGCCAACTTCAACTCAAATAACTTGCCAACAGTTATAATGTTCTGATAATGAATTGTTTGCTGATTTGCTAGGTCTGGCTATTGTTCGATAACGAACAGGTTTGTTCGTTTTGGGACGGAATTGATGTTGGCTGCCGGGCATATTGGCACGACATTTTCATTGTGTCGTTTGTCGGGCACATCGCCAGGGCGTACCGAATAAATTATCCGCCATCAACCGGATAATGGACTTCAAAGTCACATTAAATTATTTTTTAAACATGAAAAAATTACTATTTGCAGCTGTACTGTTCGTGTCTGTACAGTCAGCTTTTGCCCAATCATTCAGTATCGGCCCCAAGGCGGGTTTGAACATCAGTAACTATACCGGCGGTAATATAGAGTCGAATGCACTGGTGGGATACCATCTTGGCGGTATCCTAAATTATGGTTTTGGAAAAGTGTTCTCGATACAACCCGAAGTGCTTTTTTCTACCCAGGGCGCGAAAGTTGACAATGCTGGCTCTAAGTCCGAGTTCAAGATCAGTTACGTGACGGTGCCGGTAATGCTTAAGTTTAAGACCAACGGCGGGTTTTATTTTGAATTTGGCCCGCAGGCAGGTTTCAGGACTTCTTCTAATATCCCTGACCAGACTATCAATAATTTTGCGAAAAACCTCGATCTCGCGGCAGCCGCAGGTATCGGGTATCAGTCACCGATCGGACTGGGTGTTGGTGTAAGATATGTTGCCGGGCTTTCCAAAGTGGGGGATTTTTCAGGTCACAGCATTGACCCGGACTTCAAAAACAGCGTAATCCAGGCAAGTTTATTCTGGGCTATTCCTTTGGTTAAATAAGAAGCATCTGCTATTTGATAATAAACAAAAGAAGGATGGGCACCAGCTCATCCTTCTTTTGCATTTAGACACGGTCACGCTACATGGAGCGATATCGTGCGCAAGCCACGGATCTGAAGAAAGGCCATAAGCCCCACCCAGGCTGCCACGGCGGCGATGAGCAGATAACCGATCATCGTGAAGCCAAACATTTGAGCGGCGATAATGACCACACTTTCGATTACCCAGAGCATATCCAGGGCAATGATCAGTTTCAGCCAGTTTTTGCTGACCTGTGTTTTTCTGCTTTGCAGATACACAATCCCTGCGAAAATCGCCAGAAAAATACCAACGGCAGTAAACGGAATACTCTGAGAGTGACCAAAAATATCCGCAATAGCAGAAGGAAAAATGGTTAGTAATAAACCAGTAGCACCTGAGGTTAATGCATTGATCAGCAACACGTTTTTTAGCATTTTCATAGTCTGAATGTTTTTGATTACCTGACAAAATTAATTTGCCGGTTAAGGAATAAATTGACATTTTGCGACATTATGAAAGTGCTTTCACTACATCTGAAAAATTTTTTCGACTATGCCCGCCTCCGTGGTTTGACTAAATCTGATCAGGCATATTTTGAATCGAAACTGCCGCCTGACTGGGCCGCAGAACAGACCATGATCGAGAGAGCGGCATTTTGCGATGCACTTGCAGTACTCCGTCAGGCAGTGGGCGACCCTTACCTGGGTGTTAAAGCCGGAAATTTTATGGCCCTCAAACTGCTTGGCGCCATTTACCAGATCTCCCTGCAGACTAATACCGTTGAGGAAGCATTCCATTATCTGCAATCCTATATGGAGGCAACATTTCCGATGATCCGCGCGCGAACAGCTATTTCAGGGGATTCTGCTTCGGTGATATTGACTATCGAAGAAGGCAACACCGACCTGGACCGTATTATCCTTGAAAATGTCCTGACGATTATCTCACGGGAACTACAAATGATGGCGGGGAAAATCACTAACCTGACAATAACAAGCCCGTTTGTCGATGAGAATTATCCTTCCGGCTGGGAGCAAGGGACGGGTTTTAGCGTTTCTTTCGATTCCATCATTTTGAAAGCGTCTCTGAAAGATGTGAACCAGTTGCGCCTGGATATTCTGATTCCTGAATATTTGAAAATGATCAGCCAGCTGGATACTACGGACAAGTTTTCAGACAAAGTGCGGATAACAATGCTTTCGATGTCTGATCCCGAGTTACCCGATATTGATAGTGTTTGTGATGTAATGTGCCTGACAGCCAGAACTTTGCAGAGGAAGCTGTTGAAAGAGGAAATTACCTATCGGAAAATTACAGAGGATCTGAAAAAGCAGATTTGCTCATTCCTGATCTTGCACGAGCCTTATCCGATTGCCAGCTTGTCCTACATCCTGGGCTATTCCGAACCGGCTTCTTTTATACATTCTTTCAAAAAATGGTACGGAAATTCACCCCATAAAGTCAGGAAAGCACTTTTGGCTGCGGGGTAAAGTTGTCGAAGTGCAGTTTGTCCTATTCCTTCAATACTTTGAAAACCTGCTCTTTGTGAGGAGAATTCACTTTCAGAAAATATAATCCCGGCTGAATGTCGCGGGACGAAAGATCTATTTCATGCGTGCCGGGCCGAAAAGTATTATTCAATATCTTTTTCCCATTCAGGTCAAATGTATTGACAGTTACCTTTTCCTGCGCACCGGATCGGGTATCGAGGTAAAACTTTCCCGAAGAAGGGTTGGGGAATATCCGCCATTCCGTAACGGGGGAAAAATGAACAAACCGGATCGCTGAAAAACGTTCACTACTGTCCTTGTCAACCATTTTTAGTCGGTAATACCGTTTGTCTCCCGGGCTAATGTTGTAATCAGGGAACGAATACCCGCTGGTTATCTGACTACCACCCGCACCAGCCAACTGCCCGATTGGCTGAAAGGCATTCGTCCGCACAGCCTCGTCTCCGACAGCCAGCTGGACTTCAAAGTGACTGAAATCGGTTTCAGCTGCCGTTGACCATTCCAATAATACGTGATCCCGTCCGTCCGTACTGGTATTTTTTCTGGCTGAAAAGCTGACCAGCTCCACAGGCAGCGCCGTTCCGGTTCCGATGTAATCCTTCGCGAGCCAGAATTCCGAAAAACTTTTGGTATTAAATTCAACATAATATCCCCGTCCATATGGCACTTTTCTGACATTTGAAACAGGATAGAAAGTCCACGCGGACTGCGCATTATTTGAGATCGTACCATCTTCGTTAACTCCTGAATACTTAGTGACGGCCAGCTCATAGGCAGAGCCAGGACGGTCTATATTAGCCTTTTCCGGGGCAGCAATAAGCTTTTCAATTTCGCGATCGGTGAGATAGAGGCGAAGGCCCACGGGATTTGGGAATGTCTTTTTTGAAGAGTTGAAGATAAAACTGCGATCCAGGTAATATTGCTTTGCATTATCTCTCACATTTCCCTGGTGCAGGTACGTTACGGCGGACGTGTTGCCCATATTCTGGCCGTGCGGATTTACCGCTACCAGGATCATTCCGTTTTTCATTAGAGGAATCCAGCCATTCCCGTCCGATTGCCCTGCATTAGCAATATCCGATTCATTTTCAATGTTGTAGATATCCTGGTTCAGGTCATAGATATGTATATCGTCGATTGCAATGCCTTCCCTGTTATTGGCTGCATTAGTTTTAAAAACAAAACGGAATTGAACGAATTCATTCTGGTAAGCAAACGGGAGCGGGATCGTAGCAACGTGCCAGCGGGTATAGTTTTCTATATTCCAGATCCCGAAGTTATTGTCTTGTGCGTTGTACCAGTTTGTTCCAGAACCGACATCACCGAGCCTGATCCACATCGCCCCGACACTATATTCAATATACACCTGGTCACAATTGGTACCCGCGCAATTTTCGAGGTCTGCCGACATGCTGAAACTGAGCGCAGGGGCGGACATCGCATTGAGTCTGAAACAGGGAGAATACAAGTACGACGTCTCGTTAGTATGATAGGGGCCGGTCAGGTTGGTTTTCCAGGCATTTTGCCCACTGGCTGCCTTTTTTACCTTAGTCGAATTGGGATGTCCGAATTGCCAGGAACTGTTGGTGCCGGAACTCTGCCATCCACCCGCACCATGCTCAAAATCTTCCAGATAAGGAAAGGAAGTTACAGCGGCTGGTGTATTAATCGCAATCTGGACCAGGTCATTCTCTTTATTCTGGTCAAACGCTTTTTCTACCTGTATTTTGAGCGAGTGCATACCTTCGGTGTGAAGCGTCGACAGGAACTGAAAGGTAAAAGTCGTATCACTATTGCCGCGTACAACCGGGACCGTGATATATTCCGCAGTCCCGGCATCGACCGAAATACTAACTGGGACGTTATAACAGGTTTCAGCGGAATTGTTTTTTAAAACTATACTGAAATCCGGCTGGTGGTAGGGGCCACAGGGGCTTGTTACCGGAGGTACTACCTTCACAAGTCCGATGTCGCTGGTAGTTTTGTAGATACGGATATTGTCGATCGTAAATCCATCTGTCATGGCAGGGTAATAGGCGGTTTGCGACCATCTTATCTGAAAGCTGGAAGAAAACGTCTGGCCATTTTTTTTCAACAGGTCACTGATTTCGATCACGCCCAGCCGGTAACCATTTTCTACTTCCTCAAACTGGGAGGCACCATATTCGTAAGCGTACACCCATGGATCGGTATCCCTGCCACGGATCAATACTCCCTGTTGCCCGCTGTGGTAATAAGTATTGTGCTGCCTGTACCTGAAACTTAACCTGATCTCGTCGTTTTGCGTATCAAAATTTGCCAGATTATAAGTCGCGTCCAGGTTACTCCTGCTTTCGTAAACACCCCAGGAATCCGAATCCAATGTGAAACCTTTTTCACCGGAATAGGTAGCAACCTGTTTCGTTTGTGTACGCAGCCGGGCGTAGTTATCGGGTGTGGAAAAATCAAAATTTTCAATGCCTGCAATGCCGATCGTGTGCGAGGTAATTTGCTGCCCGGGGGAGGCTTCTACCAGCTCTGTCACCGGCAGGGCAACCGGCTGGTTTGGTATTTGTCTGAATGTTTTGATTACTACATTGTTACTCTCGACTATATCACCCGGATTTTGCACAAGCACCCGCAACCGGTAATTGCCGGGCGGCGCAAAGTTGACGGTTTGGTTAAATGTCAAATCAAGCGATCCCTGGGCTGCTATAGTGGTCTGGACCGTTTCCCAATATATTTGTGCACCGTCATCGCCCACCGCGAAACCAATCTTAAGTGGTTGGTTTACAGGCTGGTCATCGAGATTTCTAACTGTTATACTGATCTTTTGTGATGAAGAAAGGCTGGTAGAAGTGAGTTCCCTGCCAGAATGTACCGGTGCAATGATGCGTTCAAGTTTAAGATCGTTATCCGAGATTGAACCTGAGCAGGTACCTGAGTCCGGTTTACGTTTGCCCGCAACGGCTCTTCTTCCGGGAATACCATCCTTGCGCGCCCTGACGGTGATATAATAAGTTGAATCGCTGGAAAGGCCGGTTAAAGTGTAGTTCAATGCATTAATAGTTGTAATGGATTTCATTTTTTCGCCTTCCAGCACCATTACCTCGTAATCGGTAGCGCCTGCTACGGCCGTCCACCGAATGGCAGCGTAACCCGGACATTGCACCGGTGCGAATGAAACAACAGGCACCCCAAGGATCGTGAAAGCGCCGCTTACATGTTGGGTGCCACTTTCATTATGAACTATTTTGATTTTCGCCGAGCCGGTTGTGGCGTCGGGTACAGTCCAGGTAAACAATCTGTTATTGGCTGGCACCGCGGAATTAATCAGGACCCAGGAGTCGCCGTTATTGAGCGAGTAAGACAAGCTGAAAGTGCCTGAATTATGTCCATAGGATTCCCAGCAAATATTAATCGCATCGCCTTTTGAAAGTCGCTCAGATCCGATAGGGTATGTTAAATAGGTATTGGCTTCAATGATATCATATACTACAAAATACTCCTGATGCTCCTGGGGTATCTTTCTGGCCTTTACATTCAGCGCATAGTTACCTGCTGTGGGATTGGATATAACGATCTGCTCCACATTGTTGACCGAATCAATTCCGGCCGCCGCTGCGATGGTGGGGTCAGCCGCTCTTGGGAAAATGGGAAGAAGTACTGGTGAGCCGGCGATGGTTACATTCAGGTCAAGGTCGTTGACGAGCGTTTTGCCTGCGCTGAGGATGGAAGGGGCGGGATCATTCCAGTACAGCATTACTTTCAGCAAGGCAGTATTGGGCGGAACAACGATGCCGTGCGACTTGGCTTCCTGGTGAAAAACGTGACCACTAAAATAATGTCCTTTATCCAGCATGGTTACCGAACGAAGCAGATTCAGACTACCGAATCCGTAGCTGAAATCGGGGCCGGCCAGTCCCTGATCGGATGCGCCGTTCAGGGTCAGTGCTTTTATCAACGCATTTTTCGGGTCATTTCCGCCGTTCAGCTGCCGGTAACGTTCATATAGCAACGCAAGGCCGCCTGCCACGCCGGGTGCTGCCATGCTGGTGCCGGAAGCTGCCTGGTAAATGTCTGTGGGAGTTGTGGAAAATATCGCAGTACCGGGTGCTATCAGCTCCGGTTTTATCCTTCCGTCCCGAACCGGGCCTTTGCTGGAAGGCCCGGCGACTGTTCCGTCATTGAAAGTACGACCGACACTGATTACGTTCTTGGAAGGTGAATACTTCCCCAGCACGTTGCCGAAACCCGCCGGGAAACCTTCACAAGGTGGTTCCAGCCCGCTGTTACCTGCGGCAAATACATGTTCGAGGCTCGGTAGCTGGAATGCCTGCCGGTCCAGCACATACGATTCTGATGCATAGGCGCCGAAGTTGCCGCATCCCGCCCCGCCCGACGGTGAATGCGAGTTGCTGGTGATCACCATGCCGAAGTCACGGACCGACGCTGGCGCCCCTTCCAGTATCGACGAATTAATCCTGAAAAGAATGCTGGCTTCCGGTGCGTATCCCTGGTAACGTTCGTTGACATGCCCTGCTCCCGCAACAGTACCTGTTACATGAACCCCGTGCCAGAAAGTTGCCGTAGGGTCATGACTGATAATGCGGTAGCTTACGTCCCTGTGCGTGAACGGACTGCCGTAGTCGCCGATTCCTACGACCACTCCCTTTCCCGTCAGATTGTACCCGAGGAGCCTGGATGAAGTCAGTACATTCGCTTTCGTACTTGCTGCGCTTTTATCGTTCAGCGGCTCGGAGGGGGCAGGAATTGCTTCAACGTACTGTACCCAGGGCATCCCGGCCAGCGCAAGTATACCATCCTGTTTTATCCGGATCTGTACGATCTCATAAGGCCTCAGCAGATCAGAGACAAGCTGGATTTTGTGCTCTTCCAGATTTTTAGCCACCTCTTCAAAGTCAAAAGATTTGGGGTAGCTAAGGTACAAATCTACCGTTCCGGGTTCTTTCACAGCGTGTTGCGGCAGACTGCCGGATAAAAGTTCGGGGTGGACTTTTTGTTCCGCAGACAGGCTGATAACCGACCGCACACCTGCCGACTTCATAGTCTCTCCGTCGAATTTGCCGGTTACCACAGCTGTAAAAGCATGATCAGGGATGTATTCAAGCAGGTTGATCCCGGCGTCTTTCAGTTTCGTCCGGACAGTTTCGTCAGGGTTTTGCCAAAACTGAATGATATAGAATTCTTCATCCAGTGCGGCCGACCTGGAAGTCCCTGCATCGTTTGCGAGAATTTCATGCAGGTTTTCGCGGGGAAATATCACACCGCTTTTTAGCGATAACTGGTAAGGCTTTGCATTTTGCGCTGACACATTTAGAGCCAATAATAACGGCGCAACAAGCGAGAGGTAGCGGTTTATCAAATTCATAGAGTGTCAGAACACTGATGATTCGGGGCTGATTTTTTACGAAAATGGTTTTTACGGCCATTTCAAGACTTGCCTGTCGGTATTCAGTAACAGGCTGTTGGTTTTCGGGCAAGCAGGGTTATATGCTGTAAAGTTAAAAATCGACAGGGGATTGACAACATTGAATCTCCTAAATGCTCAGGCAGTATCCCAGGCGCATATTCTACCACAAAACAGGCCCTTAAAACATGGAATGATTATTGAAGGGTAGTTATGAAAACACACTCAAACGTTCATCCAAACCGAATGAATAAATCCAATTGGCGCAAATCCGGCGCCACGAACACTGATACCTCATTAAGCCGCAGGCGATTTTTTCGCCAAACTGGGGCGGCGATCATTTCCACGACGTTCCTTACTTCCTGTGAAGGACTGATCGATGAAGTCTTCCCGAAAAAGAACAATCCCGAAGGTACGGGAGGAGACAAGCCACAATTGGACCAGACACTCGCGTTTTTTGGCGACAGCCTGACCATCGGCGCAGGGGCGAATGTCCCTTATGGTACGATGGTCGGTACCGGACTTCCCGGGCGACGCATCGTAAGTGACGGCATCGGCGGCCAGATCGCCCGTTCGATAGCGATCAGGCAGGGTGGCGAAACGGTCAAACTATCGGTGGAAGGTGGGAAGCTTGACGGGGTAAATCCGGTTAGAATCAAAAAGTTGAGCAACGAATTTTTATCAACGCCCATCAACTACAACACGTACAGCAGAACCGGCACCGTAGCTGGCGTAAAATGCACGGTTACCCGCGAAGCAAACGAGGAAACAGGCGAGATTTACACCATTAAGGCTGATACCGAGAGTACTGCGGATATTGCCGACGATTCCGAATTTGTGCTGGAAGAACCGGCCAAGCTGCGTACAGCCACGCAAGTCCTGTGGTACGGCCGCAACAATATCGGCCGGCCGAATGCCAAAGAGGATATCCTGGCTGCACTCGACAATTCGATTGATTACCTCTCAGAACCTAAAAGATTTCTGGTGCTCGGGGTGTTGACGGCCATTCCCGAAAACAAAGGGACAGACCGTTACAATGAAGTGAGGGATATTAACAACAGCCTTTCAGCCCGGTATGGTGATGCATTTGTTTCAATGGAACCGCCGACCGAAGAAGAAATGGAGGCCATCAGCTATACACCATCGGCGGAAGACATTTCGGACATTGAAAAAGGAAACTTCCCGCGTGGTATGAGGCCAGGCAATGCGGACGAGATCCATATCAACGACAAAGGCTACGAAATAGTAGCCAACCGCGTGATCGCCAAACTGAAAGAACTGAAATACTAAAAAGAGGAAATGGGGGGACAGCCGTACCTCCGAAACAAAACGAGCCAGACAATTAATAATTTGTCTGGCTCGTTTTGGCATTCTCTCCTCAATTCAATTTCCAGTCGGGCCTTTCGAAATGGCAGGTGTAGCCGCCGGGATGTTTTTGCAGATAGTCCTGGTGTTCTACCTCTGCATTCCAGAAATCGCCGGCCGGTACCACTTCTGTGACAATCTTGCCTGGCCATACTCCTGATGCATCCATTTCCGCGATCAGTGCATTTGCGACGTCGCGCTGATCTTCATCCAGATAAAAAATAGCAGAGCGATAGGACGTTCCAATGTCGTTTCCCTGTCTGTTCCTGGTCGTCGGATCGTGGATCTGGAAGAAATATTCCAGGAGTGCGCGGTAGGTCAGTTTTGCGGGATCAAAAACGATCTCAATTCCTTCGGCATGTGTTCCATGGTTCCGGTACGTCGCATTGGGAACATCGCCGCCCGTATAGCCAACAACCGTCGAAATAACACCTGGGTAATGTCTGAACAGCTCTTCTACTCCCCAAAAGCAGCCGCCTGCCAGAATGGCTTTTTCAGTATTCATATTGTTGATTTTAATGTAAAAGAGTTAAGGCACAAATTCCATGCCCTTTCGCGCAGCTGACAAAACTGCCAGTCGGTGACTGTTAAAAAGCATGATTGTAGTTCCATGTATATTAAAGAAAACGGCATCACGGTCCTGTAATCGCAGTTCGCATGAATGCGTCTGGTGCGATTTTTATATTCGGCATCAGTTTCAATATTCAATATTTGATAAAATTCCTGCGGATGAAATTAACACGCAGGTCATATTTGAAGCCTAATTTTAAATGATATTGGATTGAAAGCCAGGTTTAGTGATTTAACGAAGCGAAATGCAACTTTATGGATTGGTACGAGGACGAAGTTTTGAGGGTTGAAAAAGAAGCCGTAAAGCTGGCCTACCAGCCTGAAACGGTCTTTTACGGCAGTTCCAGCATTAATTTGTGGAGAACCTTATATGCAGATTTTGAAGATGCAAAGCCAGTAAACCTCGGTTTTGGAGGATCAACGATGGCTGCCTGCACCTGGTTTTTTGACAGGATCATGACGCAGATTGGCCCGGCGAAGGCGATGGTTATTTACGCGGGGGATAACGATCTGGGTGACGGCCGCAACCCGATGGAAGTGTGCCTGCATTACCGTCAGTTAATCGGGCAGGTAAGGCAGAAGTTTGGCAGTATACCGTGCTATTATATCAGTATCAAGCCGAGCCTGCAGCGCTGGGAGATCATCTCACAGATCAGGGCTGCCAACAGACTGATTCTCGACGTCATCAACGGCGATCCCGACCAGCATTATATTGACGTTTTTCCTGCCATGCTGGATGAGCAGGGAACACCTTCCCGCGTCTTGTTCGAACAGGACGGGCTGCACCTGAGCCCCGCAGGTTATGAGCTTTGGAAAACACGGATAAGAAAATCCCTCAACCTGCCACTTAATCCTTAACTGATGGTAAGCGCACCAATTTCTTTGATGGAACGGGAATATCAGAAATGGTTCAGTCCCGCCCTGAACAGGCAGATGGAAATGCTGGTTTTCGGGAAAAGCGGACTGCCGGTTATTTTCTTTCCTACCAGGTCAGCCCGCTTTTATGACCTGGAAAACTGGAAAATAGTCGACGCTATGCGTGGCAAAATAGCAGCTGGCGAGGTGCAGGTTTTTTGTGTAGATAGTATTGACCAGGAGAGTTTCTACTCGGATATTCCGCCTCAGCAGCGCGTACTCAGGCATTTGCAGTATGAGAAGTATATCCTGGATGAAGTAGTCCACTTTGTAAGAAAGAGCGATAAAAATGCCCCGCTGACCGTAGCAGGATGCAGTCTCGGCGGATTTCACGCGGTTAATATCGGCCTCCGGCATCCTACCATATTCAGCAAGATCGTAGGAATGAGCGCCAGGTACGACCTTACCAGAGCACTGCCGTTTTTCGCCGACCTTTTCGACGGTTATTTCGATGAGAATATTTATTTCAATATGCCCAACCGCTTCGTGCCCGGGATCAGCGATGCCGATTTACTTCGCCAGTTGAAAACGCTGGATATCACGCTGGTAATCGGCCAGGAGGATCCTTTTTTGTCTGATAACGAGCAGTTAAGCGCCTCTCTTCACGCGATCGGCGTGCCACACAACCTTTACATCTGGAATGAGGAAGCCCACCGGCCGCGTTACTGGCGGGAAATGGTGAAGCTTTATCTTTGAAAATCTGGCACTGCCAGGCTTTTTGCTTTTTCTATAACACCTCCGTTCGATATCGAACAAGTTGAGCGACAGCGCACATTAATTTCATGTGGTTCAGCTTGCAACTCTCTGTTTTGCAGTTGGTTAATTGTTGGTATAATATTATAGCATGTATCTTGCAGGCTGTATTCGCTTTTAACCATATCCTTCGCCATGAACCAGTTACGAATCCTATTTGCAGTATTACTCATTTTGCCGAATATATTGTCCGGGCAGATTGTTGCGCCGGAAAGCGTTCTGTATATGAATCAGAAGCTCCCCGGTTTAACACCAACTGTGTTCGCGCCGGACTTGATTTCTTTAAAGGACCACTATGAATATGGATCGGTATTTTCAAAAGATGGCAAGGAATTCTATTACGCGGTGATTATCAATGGTAAGCCTCAGATCCGGTACAGCCGGCTTGCAGATAGTTCCTGGACCATGCCTGAAACGGTTATTGGCAGCGATAAATACGAATACAATGATCCCTTCCTCTCACCGGATCAAAATCGATTGTATTTTATTTCTGATCAGGCAAAAAACGGAAAGGGTGACAAAAAGGATTTTGATATCTGGTATTTGGAACGAAAAAAGGGCGGTTGGTCGCAGATGCCCGTCAATGCCGGCCCGGCGATCAATACCGGGAAAAATGAATATTATATGTCATTTACACAAAGTGGCACGATGTATTTCTCCTCTAACGGTGGCACCGATCAGTCAACCGACAAAAACTATGATATACGCTCATCCCGTTTTTCAAAGGGTGCGTTTTCACCTTCGGTAAAATTGGCAGATGCTGTTAATACCGGGCATTATGAAGCCGACGTTTTTGTTTCGCCTGACGAGCAGTATGTCATTTTTTGCTCCGAGCGTCCGGGCGGCCTGGGAAAAGGAGACCTTTATATTAGTTTCAGGAACAAAAGCGGCGAGTGGGAAAAAGCAAAAAATATGGGCGGCGTGGTTAATAGTGAAGGCTACGAGTTTTGCCCTTTTGTTACCAGCGACGGCAAATATATATTCTTTTCCCGCGACGGAGATATCTTTTGGCTCTCAGCTAAGGTTATCGATTCATTGAGATAATCGTGTTAAAAGCTATTCATTCATTTCATTCATTTTACGCATCACATCATAATTTCTGGTCCAGAAAGCCTTGTCACGCAGGCTGTTTGCATACGCGGTTCCCCAGGATGATACGACACCAACGCCGATCGATGTCCACATCAAGCCTCTTAAATTATCCCGGTTTTTTGATGTAGTTGAAATAATTGTTCCGACGGCTCCGGCCAGGGACAATGTCATTGTGAAGTTCCGTATGCGCCTGGACCGTACATATAGCTGCATTCCTGCGGGAGAAACAGAAAACTCGTTCAGCAGCGTTTTTCTGCCCAGTTGTTTGCCGTCTTTGATGTACGTATTACCACCAACCAGGTAGATCGTTTCTTTTGCATACCACCGCGCTGCGGGGTTGATCGTTGTATCGGGAGCAATATCCTTATGCTTTGTTGTATCGGATATCGTTTGCGCCAGCGTGTCTGATAATGTGGTTGTGAATAGCAATGTTGCCAGGAGATATTTCGCGGGGTTTAGTAAATTCTGACGAATGGTTAGTAATGCAGGCATTTGTGCTCGGATTGGTGATGGTGAAGGCTACAAATTTCGGCATCCTTGCACCTGAGTCCAGAAAAAAGGGACGAACGCCCCTATTTTTAAGACAAAGGCTATTGTGATCAAGATGAAATTAGATCTCAATGTCACCAAATGTGACTTTTTGAAACCCTGATAACCGGCCTGCCCGGACCTGGAAACCATCATTTTCCTGCTTTTCAAATAGCAGCCACGTCAATCACCAAATCGTAATCAGGGAACAATATTTGTGTAGCTGCCTTTTAAAACAGAGATCATGAAAGAACGGGATATGAAAACAGCGGCGCGGATCTTGCTGGGCGCCGGGCTGATATATGCAGGGATTAGTCATCTTACTTTTGCCAGAAGGGAATTTCAGGCGCAGGTACCGGATTTTGTGCCACTCATAAAGGACGATACCGTAGTTTATTCTGGTATTGCGGAGATAGCGATGGGAAGTGCGCTCATTGCCGCACCGAAGCGATACCGCGAAACGGTAGGGAAGGTTGCAGGTGCTTTTTTTACGGCCGTGTTTCCCGGAAATATTGCCCAGCTGGTGAATCGCCGCGATGCCTTCGGGCTGGATACTGACAAAAAGCGGTTTGTACGGTTATTCTTTCAGCCGGTATTGATCTGGTGGGCACTAAAAAGTACCAGCGATAAATCCTAGGCTGGATTTCACAATTTACGCGCGAGCCACTGCGCTACATTCCGGCTCAGTTGCTGTATATCCATTTCATCGTGGCTGTAATAGATATCCCCTTTCGAGCTGCGTATCAGCAGGAAGTGCCCCGCCTTTTTATTTACGAAAAGCCAGACGGATTTACCGTCGCTGGTTTTAAAACGGCCTTTTGCATAATCACCGGCGGCAAAACCGTTTGATTTGTAGCTGATAGGCGGAAGTTGGTCCACAACTTTTTGCTCAAGTATCTCGCTTTTACCAAGGGTAAGTCCGTAGGAGCCCTTTATCTCAAGCCGCTCTGAACCCAGGCTTAATTCGCTGCTTTTATAGTCGGTGAGGCTGCTGATCAGCAGTACCGCGATAACGACAACCAGCACGCCGCCCGCCATGTATGCGCCTGCTTTCCGGCCGAATTTTCCCTTATGATACTTCGCCGATCTGATCAGAAAATACAGATAGGCAACCAGTGGATAAACGGTCATGAACAGGCTTGCCCAATTATTGTTGACAAGGCTCAGCAGGCATACCCCACCAAAAAGGGTTGCCGCAAGAATCAGATGGAACTGCTTAAACAGTTTGATGTAGGAAACAATATCAAACTGCTGCCGATCCTGTTCGGACATGGTATTGTAGCCTGACAGGATATACCTGGCGTTGTTTTTAGTAACAATAAAACCCAACGCGAAAAAAATAAGGGAGAGAACCAACGCGATAATGATCATACAAAAACAAAGCGGTATTTCACATTGTTTCTACTGGCATTATCGGGGCAAACCATCCTTTTTATGAACAAATTAAAGGCGCCTGTTTAGCGCCTCCCTTAGCTTTTTTACGCAGTTTGAAACCTTGTGCGATCCCTCCTGGTCGTGCCCCTGGGTTTTGACGATTTTGTTGTAAATGGGTCGAAATTCCCAATCGTATTTCCGAAAGCTGATCCCGCAAGTGGAAAACGGTTCCCCAATGTAAACCTGAGCAGGTCAGTAAATGCGATCTAACCGCTGGCATACTTCTTATCTACACCGGTCAGTTTTTTATTTTGGCACAACGTGATATGGGTATCAACTTACAGAAGGATTTGATTTGCTTCTCCCACCTCCGATGGGATTTTGTGTTTCAACGACCGCAACATTTAATGACACGTTTTGCCCAGAACGGGAACGTGTTTTTCCTGGAAGAGCCGCTTTTCGACGCTTCGGAAAATCCCTACATTCAATTTGAGAAGAAGCTTCCGGGGCTTTCGGTCTGCGTGCCTCATTTGCCGCCTGGCTGCACAGGCTCCAATGCGGCCGGGCTCATGGAAGGATTGCTCCGATCGTTTTTTGAGGAGCGGGGCAGTACCAACTTTATTTTCTGGTATTACACACCGATGGCTTTTGAATTTTCAAAAACCTTTCAGCCCGAACTGATCGTTTACGACTGCATGGACGAATTGTCGGCTTTCAAATTCGCCCCGGCCGGGATCCGGGCACTGGAACAACAGCTGCTGGCAAAGGCAGACGTCGTTTTTACGGGTGGTTTCACGCTTTATGAAGCCAAAAAGTCCAGTCACCCCAACATACACCCGTTCCCCAGCAGCATTGACAAAACGCATTTCCAGTCGGCTCGTGAAGCACTGGCAGAGCCGCAGGATCAGGCTGCTATTTCCGGAGTAAAGTTGGGGTTCTACGGAGTTATAGATGAGCGTTTCGACCAGGAGCTGATCAGGGTTATTGCTGCGAAACGGCCGGAGTGGCAGATTATCTTAATCGGTCCGATTGTAAAAATCGATCCGGCAGAGCTTCCGGCGGCGGGTAACATTCACTATCTCGGATGCAAAAACTATATAGAGCTGCCCGCATACCTTTCCGGGTGGAATGTAGCTTTGATACCGTTCCTGATCAACGAATCCACGCAATTTATCAGCCCGACCAAAACGCCCGAATACCTGGCTGCCGGCAGACCGGTCGTTTCAACTCCGATCCGGGACGTAGTATTTCCATATGGAAAGTCAGGGCTCGTGAGTATCGGTAAAGATGCGGATACTTTTATTTCGGCTATCGAATATGAGTTGGGCAATCTCGGGAATACCGACTGGCTGCAAGCTGTCGACACATTCTTATCCGACAAATCCTGGGAGGATACTTATTCGTCCATGCTGGCCCTGATGCATGCAGCCGCAAGGCATGATAAGGCTGTGGCATTAACTATCGAATTGAAAAATGCCAGCTGACAGCGCGGGGCAGGCTGTCCTGTCGGAAACTATGAAGACTCCGTTCAATTCATTTTGGATGGCTGGCTTCGAGTGCAGCGACCAGCTCAATGCAAGCGGAGATCGCGTGGATTTGCTTGCTTTGACCGGGCATTTGGAACTGATCGATGCAGACTATGCCCGTATCGGTTCGCTTGGCATCAAAACGGTACGTGAAGGAATCAGGTGGAGTGTGGTTGAATTCAAGCCGTATCATTATGATTTTACTGACGTTTTGCGGATGCTGAATGCAGGCAAAGCGTGTAATGTGCAGCAGATCTGGGATATCTGTCACTTCGGTTTTCCCGATGATCTTTCTCCTTTACATCCGCATTTTACGCCGCGCTTTGTGTCGCTTTGCAAAGCTTTTGTTGCCTTTTATACTGAACATTTCCCGGACGAAATCTTCTACATTACGCCGATTAACGAAGTGAGCTTCATATCCTGGCTCGGCGGCGAGGTAGGAGGGACTGTTCCTTATTGTCAGAAAAACGGCTGGCATGTGAAGTATGCATTGATGAAGGCGTACATCGCAGCGGCAAAAGCAATGAAGCAGGCAAGTGAAAATGTGCGGATACTGACCACCGAACCACTCGTGAATATGGTCCCTCCCCTTGACCCAACGCTGGACGATATGCTGGCCGCGTCGCTTGAAAATGAGCAGCAGTTTCAATCCGTAGATATGCTTTGCGGTACTATCTGCCCTGAACTGGGCGGAAGTACCGACCTGGTCGACGTGCTCGGCTTCAATTACTATTATAACAATCAGTGGATCATTGGGACATATGAATTTCTGGGTTGGAACGACCCGGTAGCCGATCCCAGGTGGAAACCCCTCGCCGACCTGCTGGAAACCGCCTGGCTTCGCTACAAAAAGCCGTTCCTTATTTCCGAAACCAGTCACCCGAAGGAAGACAGGCCCTTATGGATCCGTATGATCTCGGCGCAGTGTGCGGAACTGATCAACCGGGGCGCGCCGCTCCTGGGCGTTTGCATTTATCCCGTGATAGACAGGCCTGACTGGGACAATACGGAGGTGTGGCACCAGTCGGGCCTCTGGGACACAAATTACCCGGATAAGCTTGCCCGGCTACCGCACTCGGCTTCCATAGCCGCAGTATTACTGGGCCAGCAGCTTATCGCAAGTGCGTTGAAAGCAAGCGAGGCACGCATGAGCGTAATTCCCGCAGGGGGCTTGCCATCATTGCTGGCATAATTTTAGAAAAGTACCCAGCTTTCAGTTTGAACAATTCATCACATCTAAAAATAGTATTATGAAAAAGTCCATTATGATCGTCGCAGCAGCACTATTTTTTGCTATCACGGTCTCATATTCACAGAGTACGTCAACATCTACATCCGGTTCCGGTTCCAACGGGCAGTCTGACAAGCAGGTACAGGAAAGTAGTACTGACGGGCAGAACAAGCAGGGTAATACGCCGCAAACAGGCAATGCCGGCCAGGTAGATACCCGTTCAAAGCAGGCTCAAAAAAGTACGGCGGGAGATGGCAGTACGCGTCCCGGTGGCAGGTCACACGAGAATGCAAACGACGTCGGACGCTATTCTGAGGAGGAAAATGAGAAGTCGATGACGCATTCAAAAAAGGCGCTCGCAGCGCGTAGGAAAAATCTTACAGAGGCAGACACAACCGTTAAAAAAGGCAGTGGGTCTGCGCCGAAGAATTCGAAAAACTTAACCGGCAAAACTGGCAACTACCAAAACCAGGAAATTAAGCATAATCAGAAAACGCAGTCACGCCCGTAAATGGATCGGGGGCGCTTTCGATTATCATGCAGGGTCACACCTGTTTTTGACCTGATTTTGTGAAAAGCTCGCCCAAAGCCGGATCGGCCCCAAGCAAAACTGCAAACCCCGGTGATCCTAGTCAGGGTCATTTGAGTTTGCAGTTCAATAAGTCATTAGGTCATTTGCTCATTCCCCGTTCCACGGCTGATCATCCGTCATTCGTTTTTCCTCCGCAAGCAAGCCACCGCCACAACCCCCACCAGCACTCCCAGCGCCACTTTCCGGATCAGACCCGCCTTATTGTATTTGAGTTCGGCTTTACCGCCGAGTTCTCCGAAAAAGTCAGGTATGTGGCCGCTCCGGATATCCTGGTGGACACCTTCCATCACATTGACACGGTCGGCGAGCAATAGCAATAGCCAGTGCCTGATCATGGATTCGCTATACCGGAATGCAAAGCGCCGGATTTTACCGCTCAGGCCTGCGGGTGGGTTAGGTGTGCCGAAAACAGCAGTAAGGCCCGGACGCTCATTCGAATGCAGCACCTCTACCAGTTCCGGCTGTTGCGGGGGCCTCTCCCAAATCATTCCTTTGTTATCATTTTCAGTTCTCTTTTTCATCGGGTATGACGGCACATCCAACGGATCGGCGTCGAATCCCCAGCCTTTGATGTGGCTGTAATCTTGTTCTGTATTTTTCATCATTTTGTTATTTACGTGCAGATGGCGGAATCAGTATTGGCTTAATGCAGTTGTCGAGCTTTGCAGAAAATATATGGTACGCATCGGATACTTCTTCCAGAGGGATCCTGTGCGTAATGATCTGTTTGGGATCAATGCGCCCTGACTGGATATGCTCGATCAGCCGGGGTAACAACCTTTTAACAGAAGCCTGGTTGGCCCGGATCGTAATGCCTTTGTTGACCACGTTCCCGATTGGTATCAGGTTACCGGTAGGGCCATACACACCCACGATCGATACGATCCCGCCTTTCTTAACGGAATTGATCGCCCAATGCAGGGCAGTAGCCGATCCGGCCTGTAACATCAGCTTCCTTCCGGTGATGGTTTGCATGGCATCGCCGGCAGCTTCGCAACCTACGGCATCAATGCAAACATCGGCGCCCAACCAGTCGGTCGTTTTTTTGATAAACAATACGGGATCTTCCAGTGACCTGAAATTGTAGGCTTCGCATTGCGCGTAGTTTTTGACGAATTCCAGCCGGTATTCAAGATGGTCGATGACGATCACCCTTCCCGCACCGAAAAGCCAGGCCGATTTGGCGGCCATAATCCCTACCGGACCCGCTCCAAAAACAACGACCGTATCGCCAGGCTTGATCCCGCCCATTTCTGCGGCCTGGTATCCGGTCGGGAAAACGTCGGTCAGCAATACCGCATTGTCGTGGTCCATATCTTCGGGAATGATCATCGGGCCCACGTCGGCATAAGGTACGCGGACATATTCAGCCTGACCGCCATCAAATCCCCCGGCCGTGTGGGAATATCCGAATATGCCGCCTACCGCCGTAGCCTCAGGATTGGATTCGTGACAGTTACCATATAGCTGCTGTTCACAAAACACACATTTTCCGCAAGCGATATTAAATGGTACCAGCACATTGTCACCAACTTTGAGGTTCTGAACCGCTTCGCCGATCTCCTCGACAACGCCTATGAACTCGTGACCAAAAGTGGTACCAACCCTGGTATCCGGCACCAGTCCATGATAAAGGTGTAAATCAGATCCGCAAATGCAGGATCGTGTGACGCGGACGATCGCATCGCCGGAATGCTCAATCCTGGGCATTGGCTTGTTGCGGTCAGCCCTGACCCGATACGGGCCGCGATAATTCATTGCTAACATAGTTGAACTGTTAAGTGCCTGTTCGAGAATTTGAATTGGCCGGGTTTGTAAAAAACCATTCCAGTGTGTACGGAAAAAAATAATGTTTGTGGATAGCAGAATCAGTTTGGCATCCTTTCCGTTTCCGGCAAAATCACCGCCTGGTACGGATGGTCGTTAAGCTGCCTGAGATAGTGATGCGCTTCCTCGTAATTTTCAATTGATATGTAGTTTGAGGAGGCGCAAGGTCGGCGAAATATTTTTTTTCGGGAGGCGGTTGATTTTAGTCACGCCTGGCCTGTTTTTAGTAGCAGGTTTGCAATAAAAAGTCAGGCGTTTTTTATCCTTTACCCATGCAAAAAATTAGATTATTCTCACAGTATGATGCCGCTGCGCTCTTCCTTAAAACCAAAAAGGAACTGGAAGATCAGGTGGGCCAATGGCCTGAGGAATACTTCCGTTCAATGGAGATCGGACAACATATTTCGTCGCTGAAAGATACTTTCCGGCTAAGTGTGCCTGATATCGATTTTCTGAACGGTCGGCAGGTAATTGTCGACCGGATATTGCCTCTGTCAGACTATCAACCCGGAATGAGACGGGGCATAAATGTGCGTGTAAGCGTGCTGATGTACAAATATCCTTTGACAGGAACGACTTACCTGCTGGGCTGCCGACCGTCAGTACCTATCCAGGAGCTGGTAGGAGAGTGGTATACAGATCCGGTTAATCAGGAAATTTATGTGGAATACAGCCAATATGACAAGCATCCCAAAAAGGTAGTGAATGCGCATCAGGCTTGCATTTCTTCCTTGCAGCAAGCGCACCGGGCGCTCAAAGATGAGTTTCAGGATTTTAACGATATGCTCGATGAAATGATCGCGAATCTGCTCCAAAAGCGGAAGGAGGAGGCAGAGCATCTCCGGCAAATGCGAATGATGCTGAGCTGATTGCTGGCCTGGCATGTTTTTTGATAAACCCGCAGGCCATCATACAAACATTGACTGGCGATTCCAAGCGCACCGCTGCACTAACCAGCAGATTACACGAAATACTATGGCACCAGCATACAAAGAATCGGCATTTTACCCAATATTCCTTTCTGAACTCCGCGAAATGTTCTGGGTGGAAGAGAAAATCAGTTCAGTGCTTCGCAGGTTCCAGGATGCGGTTAAGTCTCCGGATTTTGCACGCATACTACGTCAGGGCCGTACGCACGCCTTTGAGCATACCAACCGGGTAAGGGGTCTTTTTGAATCACTTGAAGAACCTGCCGAAGGAGCTAAGTCTGCCGCTATAGAAAGGTGGGCGCAAGATATGGAACAGGTTGTTGCCGATCAGGCTGCCAATGAAAATACGGCTGATCTGACGATCATGATCGCGGCGCAAAAAGCCGGGCGATATAAAATTGCATGCTACGAAAACTTGATAACGCTATCGCAGATACTGGCGGCGGAATCTGTAGAGAAAGTGTTGGAAGGTAACATTATCGACGATGCAGGGACCGATTTGCTGCTGCGGGAGCTTTCTGAACGCTACATTCATAAGGAGGCAGTTCTGAGAAAAGGCAGCCTGCCGTCCTTGGCAGAGTAGCCGGTCAAACAAAACCTGCTAGCGGACTGTGTGGATATAAGTAGGAATAGCGCTCTTCCCAGGCGCCGGATACCGCAACTCCCGCGCAATCAAAATGCCGGAACCTATGATCAATATTTCTGAAAATCTATCTGCAAAAGCGATATTCCTCGATAAAGATGGTACGCTGATTAAGGATATCCCCTACAATGCGGATCCTGCACTGGTCGTTTTTGAACCCTATGTTTTTGAAGAATTGGAAAATTTTCAGGCCAGTGGATACAAGCTGGCCATTATATCCAATCAGCCGGGACTGGAACTGCGAAAGTTTAATCAGGAGCAGCTCGATGCATTGATTGCAAGCTTTCACGCGGCATTCCGGGAAAAGGGGCTGGAACTTGCAGGCTTTTATTATTGTCCGCACGCACCTGGCGGACAGGGCGTTTCCTGTGAATGCAGAAAGCCGGAGCCGGGTCTGCTGATCCGGGCTGCAAGAGAATTGAACGTTGACCTGAAACGATCGTGGATGGTTGGCGACATTTTAAACGATGTCGAGGCAGGTAACCGGGCAGGATGCAGGACGGTATTGATCAACAATGGAAATGAAACGGAGTGGGTCGCCGGCCCTTTCCGCGATGCCGAATATATTGCAAGCGACTTCCGGGAAGCGGCGGATTACATTGCTTCGAAAACAGTAACTGCCGATGCCTCAACCGAAATTTGAGAAAATACTCTGCATACGTGCGGATAATATGGGAGATGTGATCATGGCTTCTCCGGCTATCCGCGCACTCAAGGAAACTTTTGGCAGCCACATTACTTTGCTCACTTCCAGGGCAGGCTCGCTCATATGTAAGAATCTTGACTGTTTGGACGATACGATTGTGACCGATCTGCCCTGGGTGCGGAGTGACGGTTGTGACGGCAGCGAATTGGTGGCATTAACAGGAGAACTCAGACAAAGAAATTTCGATGCGGCAGTGATTTTCACTGTTTATAGTCAGACTTCCTTTCCCGCCGCTATGCTGGCATTTATGGCCGGTATCCCCGTGCGGGTAGCCTATGCCCGTGAAAACCCCTACCAGCTCCTTACGCATTGGGTTCCCGATCCTGAACCTTTTGAGGAGATCACTCATCAGGTGGAGCGTGACCTCTCACTGGTCGCTAAGCTGGGTGCGGGTACAGCCGACGACCATCTGTTGCTTCGGGTAAATGATGCAGAAAAGCATTCATTCAGACAAAAACTAGGTGAGATCGGAATGGATACGGCACAGCCTTACCTGCTGTTTCATCCAGGTGTTTCCGAACAGAAAAGGGAATACCCGGTCGAGTATTGGATAGGAGCGGGGCGGTTACTGGCGAGGGAGTATTATGGGCTGCCGATCCTGGTAAGTGGGTCGGGTGGAGAGAAAAGGCTGGCGGATACCATTGCAGAAGGCATTGGGGAGCCGGCGGTTTCGGTAGCGGGAATGCTTTCACTGGGCGAATTTATAAGCCTCATCGAAGGCGCGCGTTGTGTGGTTTCCGTCAATACCGCTACCATTCACATCGCAGCAGCGACACAGACGCCCGTGGTGGTACTGTATGCGCAGACAAACCCACAGCATACCCCTTGGAAATCGCCGCACCTGATCCTTCCGTTTTCGGTCCCGGAGCATCTGAAAAGCACCAATTCCATCATACGTTATGTGTCGGATCAGCTGTATGCAACGCACATTCCCTATCCGGATCCGGCGGAGATTTTCATCGCGGCAGGTCATTTTTTAGGTTGAAGAAATTAATATCTTCGTCTATTCACATTTTACAAACGAATGGAAATCCCTCTTCAATTCCGCCTGGCCACAGAATCAGATTTAGCGAATATCGTCGAAATGCTGCTGGACGATCCCCTTGGTGCCAAACGTGAAAAAGGGGCGGCAGATTTTTTTCAACCGTACGGTGATGCTTTCAAGCAGATTAGAAATGATCAAAACCATGAGCTGACGGTCGTGGAACGTGACGGGGAAATAGTGGGAACTTATCATCTTACATTTATACAGTATCTCACCCACCAGGGTGGTTTGCGCGCGCAGATCGAAGCAGTGCGAGTTGCATCAAAATGCCGCGGCGAAGGAATCGGCAGAGAAATGTTAAGCTACGCGATCCGCCGGGCGAGGGAAAAGGGTTGCTATATGGTACAACTGACAACCGATAAACAGCGGCCGGAAGCTTTGAAATTTTATCAGCAACTGGGGTTTGTGGGTAGCCACGAAGGAATGAAATTGAAATTCTGATACATTTTCATCCTGATTATCCGTTCACCGAAACTTCTCAACCCGGTCATTTACATTGTCCGTTACCGGACAGTATCCGTTCTCTTGCGGACAAATTTCTTTACAGAAAATAGTTGAAAAGAGTGCATAAGGGCTCAGTTAGCCCGTTTTAAGAAATTGGCATGCATTTGTACTAGAAAATATAAACTAATAAGCATTGCCAATGCGCCGAACCTATCTGGGGGAATTTGAAGAACTGGTTTTAATGATGATCGCCATTCTCGACGGGCAGGCTTATGGGGTAACCGTCAGTCAGGAAATTGAGCAGCACACTGGCAGGGCAGTCACATTTGGCGCCGTGCATAATACATTGATCCGGCTGGAAGAGAAGGGTTTTGTAAGCTCTGAGCTGGGCGGGGCCACTACTGAACGCGGCGGGCGGCGGAAGCGACTTTTCAAGGTAACTAACCTGGGAAGCAATGCACTCAGAGATATTCAGCAGCTCCGCAACAAACTCTGGCAAATGATGCCGGACCATGCGCTAAATATGAGCGGGATATGAGCACTCCAAAACCTCCGAGGTGGGCCAGGTTACTGCTCCGGCAGCTGCATCCCGACAATACGATCGAGGAAGTGGAAGGTGATCTGGACGAATTATTTGAACACTGGTACAGGCGCGCCGGCAAAACGCAGGCAACCCTCCGCTATATCCATAATGTGATTTCAGTGCTGCCGCCTTTCGTCAAACGCAGGCAAAGCAAGACAACATACCACCAACCTTTTTTCTTAAATCCCGATATGATCAAGAACTACATCAAAATCGCGTGGCGTAATATTGTCCGTCAAAAAGCTTATTCAGCGCTCAATATCGCGGGGCTGTCTATCGGGATGGCATGCAGCATTCTGATTTTGCTTTGGGTGCGGAATGAACTGAGCTATGACAGATTCCACGCGAACGCCGATCAGCTTTTCAGGCTCACCTGCAACGCCGGTGATTTCCGGGCGGCCGTAACCCCGGCGGGAATGGCCAGCGGATTGCAGGCGCAAATGCCCCAGATCGAAGCTTCGGTCAGGACCAGTAAATCCGTTACCAGCCTTTTTGAAGCAGGCGAAAAGAAGTTTGAGGAGAAACGCGTGTTGTTCGTTGACTCCAATTTTCTGCAGATATTTTCCTTCCCGCTTTTAAAAGGCGAGATACGCACTGCGCTGAGCAACCCGGGCAAGCTGTTGATTACGGAGGAAATGGCCAAGAAATATTATGGAACCCAGGACCCGATCGGTAAGGTGATCCGCAGAAATAATCAGGAAAACTTTACTATAGCCGGCGTTCTGGCGAACACGCCTTCCAATTCGCACCTGCAGTTCGATTTCCTTATCCCTATGTCGACGCTGGCGCGTTACGATAACGATTTGAAGACAGGAACGTGGGGGAACTTTAACTTTTACACCTATTTCAAAATCAATAAAAATACGAACACAACTACCGCCGGTTTAAATGCACTGGGCGAGCAGATCTATAAACTTTACAAAGCGCACGGGCAGGTCATGAAAGTTGACTTTCACCTGCAACCGTTGACAGCCATTCATTTGCATTCCGATTTACAGATCGATGTGCCCGGACACGGCAACATGCAGTATGTCAATATCTTTTTCGTGGTCGCCATCTTCATCCTGGCAGTTGCGTGTATCAACTTTATGAACCTCGCCACAGCCCGGTCGGAGCGGCGGGCGAAGGAAGTAGGGCTGCGCAAAGTGGTAGGCGCCGGTCGCTACCAGCTTATTGCGCAGTTTCTTGGAGAATCATTGATCTTTTCTTTCCTGTCCCTTTTCATCGCGGTCGGGATTGTGTACCTGCTGCTGCCGGTCTTCGAAATGTTAACGGAAAAAGCGCTGAATATTCAGTTGCTTGATGGAAGATTGCTGTTGAGCCTGGCTGGCATTGCGGTGCTTACCGGCCTGATATCAGGCAGTTATCCTGCATTATTTCTTTCGGGATTCGCTCCTGTGAAAGTATTGAAAGGGAAACTGAGGATGGCAGGGGCAAACCTCTATTTCAGGAACGGGCTGGTTGTCACGCAGTTTGTCGTCGCTATTGTTTTACTCGTTGGTACTGCGATCGTTTACAAACAACTGAATTTCATCAAAGACCGAAACCTCGGTTTCGACAAATCCAACCTGCTGTATCTTCCCATGACAGGCGAACTGTGGGGAAAAAAGCAGGCGCTCAAAACGGCATTGGCGCAAAGTCCGCTCACGGAAAATTTCTCGATCATTTCGGACCTGCCCACGGCATTGACATCCGGTACTGTTGATCTCGAGTGGGACGGGCAGGTGACCAAAAACGAAGTGGTCGTGCCTTCCATGGATGTGGACGAGAATTTTGTCAGCGTTTTCAAAACAACCTTGCTCGCAGGGCGCGGCTTTTCCCGTGAATTTTCAGGCGACAGCTCCAGCTACGTGATCAACGAAAAAGCCATGCAGATCATGGGAATGAATGTCAACAACGCAGTTGGGAAAAGCATTACTTTCAGTGAAAGCCGTGGGACTATCGTAGGGGTGGTGAAAAATTTTCACTTCAAATCACTTCAATATGCGGTTGAGCCGCTCATACTACGGCTCAACAGGTGGGGAGGCGTGGTGATCGTGCGGACGCAGGGCGGTACCAACGAAGCCACCATTACCAAGCTGGGAGAGATCAACCGCCAGCTTAATCCTGCTTATCCATTTACATACGGTTTTCTTGATAAAGACCTGGATAACCTGTACCGGAGCGAGCAGCAAATGGGGAATATCTTTAACCTCTTCGCTGGTTTGGCCATTTTTATATCCTGCCTCGGGCTTTACGGTTTGTCAGCATTCATGGCCGAGCAGCGTAAAAAAGAGATAGGTGTGCGAAAGGTGCTGGGCGCGACCGTGGCAGGCGTCGTAACATTGCTTTCCCGCGATTTCTTGAAATTAATCGCAATAGCCATTGTGCTCGCTTCGCCTATCGCCTGGTACGCCATGGACAGGTGGCTTGCGGATTTTGCATATCAAACTACGATCGACTGGTGGATATTTGCCTTAGCGGGCCTGACAGCTGCCGCAATAGCCTTGCTTACAGTAAGTTTCCAAAGTATCAAAGCTGCATTGATGAACCCCGTGAAAAGCTTGCAAAGCGAGTGATGCAGTGCCGGCGGCTTACCGGTAAGGCACCATTTTACATTGCAGTTTGAATTTGGACAAAGGCGGTTTCCTGAGCTCTTCCAGTATCGAGAGCCAGCCGACTTGTTCTATGATATAGGCGGAATTGGTGGTTCCGTAAGGGTCGAATTTTGTCAGGTCGATTTCCCGGGTATAGTTGAAAACGTTCTTTTGCAGCTTGTCGATTTTTAACTCTACGTTGTCATACCCGAAACCGAGGCCGTTGTCGTGACCATTGATAATGATCCGGTCGTACTTCGTCTTATCCGCAAATTTCCAGGTTCCTTCAAATGACTGGTAACCTTCGACCATGACCATCATGCTGTCGTTGCTTTCAAAATGGAACATCAGATCGGCGACGTAGAACTTCATATTACCCGAGGTGTTGGAAACGCCGCGTTTGTAATATTGGATCGTATCAGAAGCCGTGATAATATTTACCTCATCATTCATCCAGAAATAGGTGCTGCCCTGGCTGTAATCGTACAGGTTTTCGTGGTCTTCGATCAGCAGGTCTGCCAGGTCCTGGCCGATGAACTCGCCTGTGCCTGTTACCACCGATTTTTGTTCAAAACTAAACTTCTCACCTTTGAGCGAAGTAAACAGCGGCGCGTAGCTGGTACTGGCGCACCACCGGTTCAGGTCGGTGACTTTGATAGCGAGCGCGTATTTCCTTCCCGCCATTTTAGCGGCAACGTCGACAAGCAGTTTGCGCGGGTCGCCCTCGTCGCTTTTCTGCCAGAGCCGGTTTTGGTTTACAGCCGGACATTCGGGCGTGCCGATGCGCAGATCCCCATTGTTACGGGAAGTTTCGTCGTTGTGAGACTCGATCTCGATTTTTTGTATCTGATAGTTCTTTGTCGCTGTCGTGCCGGAAATAAAGGGAGACCCGTCGATAGACCTGATCGTCAGCTTCCCGCCGGTGTTTACCTGCCAGCCCAGCGACGATTCCTTACCGATTTGAAGACCTTCGAATTTGACATCAATATTACCCCTGGCAGTGCATTGCCAGCCGTTCCTGCCACATTGAGACTGCTCTACAATGGCGAATAAAAACCAATCCTTACAGCCCCAGCAGCCATCAGACGACCCCACGACAATGACATTCGCTTCGTTATCGACGGTACGGCTCGTTTGCTCCATGCTGACACTCGCAGAGTCCCAGTCCAGTTTCAAAACTTCCACTTTTTGCTTGCCGTTACCAGAACCCGGATCAGGCGTTGGTCCATCTTCTTTTGAACCAAACGGACAACCTGCGAGCATTACGGCGAGGGCAAGAATAGAAATACGGGATAGTAGAGGTAGTATCTTCATACAGAACGGAAAGAGTAGGGTTTTTAGAGGAACTTTGGGTTTGCTAATTTAGTAAAAGTCAATATTAATCCACAAGTGAACCCTTCGTTTTCAACAGGTTCCGAATGCAAAAAAAAATGTCAGTAACGTAGCCAATAGTCACCTCCTGTTTATTCGGCGTAGTATAAGAAGCTGGTTTTTTTTGAATAAATAAGTTATCAATGAAATTTTCGCATTTTCTCGCCGGGCTGCTATTCTTGCCTGCATCTGTTGTTTTGGTAAATGCGCAGCCGCAGCCTGCCAAACTGCCACGCCCGAAACTGGTCGTCGGCATTGTGGTAGATCAGATGCGCTATGATTACCTCTACCGCTATTATGATAAGTACAAGGAAGGCGGTTTCAGACGGATGCTGCGGGAAGGATTCAATTGCCGCGACCACCATTACCATTATGCCAACACCTCCACCGGCCCGGGGCATGCGTCTGTTTACACAGGTTCCGCTCCTGCGATACACGGTATCCTGGCGAATGATTGGTATGTGCCTGCTTTAAACAAAAATATCAATTGTGTCGCCGATAGTATCGTATCGGGTGTTGGGACAACAAAAGCCGGGAAAGGTTCGCCCCGCAATCTGCTGGTTACCACTATCACCGACCAGCTGCGGATCGCCAATAATTTCAGGTCAAAAACAATCAGTATTGCACTGAAAGACCGTTCGGCGGTATTACCCGGCGGTCATACTTCGAATGGAAGTTACTGGTATGACGGGGATACGGGGAATTGGGTAACAAGCACTTTCTACATGGAGAAAGTGCCTGACTGGGTAACGGCATTCAATGCGCGGAAGCTTCCGGCCACTTATCTTTCAAAAGGCTGGCAGCCGATGTTGCCGCTGAGCGAATATACCGAGAGCACCACGGACGATCAGCGGTATGAGGAAGGATTGGAAGGCAATAATAAACCCGTATTTCCTTACAAGCTATCAACATCCGAACCTGATCTGGTGGGCTCAACGCCCTGGGGAAATACGCTCACCAGGGAAATGGCAATGGCCGCGGTACAGGCGGAGAAGCTTGGCAAAGGAGCATTTACCGACTTCCTCGCCCTGAGCTTCTCCGCACCTGACGGAGTAGGGCATAAGTTCGGTCCCAATTCCGTTGAGCAGCAGGATCTTTACCTGAGGCTGGATGCCGAGCTGGCCGGGCTGTTTGAATTTCTGGATAACTGGACAGGAAAGGGAAATTACACCGTGTTCCTTACGGCTGACCATGGTGTTATGGACGTGCCTGAGTTTCTTGCTGCGAATAAAATGCCCGGTTCGCGTTATCAGTCCGGGGATATTCAGCGAAAAATAAAAGAACGGCTGGCGGCGGAATTTGGCGGCGAACATTTCATCAAAGCGATCTCGTCCTGGCAGATTTATCTGGATAAAAAACGGATGATAGAAAAGAATGTGTCCGTTACGGCGGTGCAGGAAGTGATCCGGGAGGTCATCGCCGATTTACCGGAAGTTGCGAATGTTGTCAATTTGCGCAACCTGCATCAGGAAACACTTACTGAGTATCAGAAACAGTTATATCTCAACGATTTTAATCCGAAACGGAGCGGCGATCTGCTGCTCATTTTTCAGCCGGGCTGGATAGGCAGGGGGAATCATGGCACTACTCATGGTACGCCTTATAACTACGACACGCACGTGCCTTTCGTGCTTTTCGGTTGGGGAGTGAAGCCGGGTGAGACATTCAACAGGACACATATCAGTGATATTGCGCCTACGATCGCGGCTTTGTTACACATTTTACCACCCAGCGGATCTATCGGCAAGATAGTTGGCGAAGCATTGAAGTAACAATAGCCATATCCTGAAATCGGTCATTGACCACTGCGGATGAAGTTTCGCCGGAAGCGCAAGCGGGATACTGAAGCGTAGCAGCCGGTTTTACCGGCTGCCACGTCAGATCAAGTGTCGCTTAAAGCAATTTTTCATTCGGAGGAGTAGCGCCGGCCATGCGGATGTATACCGTTGTTTGTCCTCTGTGGTGGGTCTGATGCTCAAAGTTTTTGGCTAATGCCATTGCCCTTGTCATTTCAAAACGACCAAAAAGCTTTACAGATTCAGCCATTTGCGCGGGCGTCATTTTCCTAATACCATTGATTACGAAATCATATCCTTCCAGCACGATCTTGGTAATATTTGCCTTTGACTTATCGGTCGTGGATTTTTCCAGTTCTCCCATTCCGTAAGGACTTTTCTCGCCAGTTGCAGCAGAAGCAAAACCGTAATTTGCATCGGTAAGGTGGAGCATCTGATCCGCAAAAGAGCGGATTTCGGGCGTGGGCTTCAATGCATAACCCTTCTCCGGCATTGCGTCAAGATACTCTTTCGTGTAGGCTTTCGCCCTTTCCCACTCTTTCACCATTTCTTCGGCGGAGTTTTGAGCGGAGGCAAACTGAACTAAACCAGCCATGAGGCAAAGTGTAAGTAAACATTTCAGTTTCATGTTTCTGTTAATTTAAGTGATCTGACAAAATTGATCATTTTGAGCCGGCAATACCAATGATTTGAATTAAGAAAAATCGTTAATCAAGTTTAAGGTTTCTCCTGTTTGGACTGATCGAGCGTGACAGTCATTAACGTAGGGAAAGTCCACGCAAAATGGTGCGTGGGATAAATGAGCGGGCGTTTGGCCTGAACGTATTTCACATATTCGTTTTCTTTATAAATGCCTGACATCGCTTCCAGCAAATTGCCCGGCCAGCTTCCGGCAGATCCTTTGTTAGGATTTTCAAACCACTTCCATTCCGACGGGTTCATGGCATAATAATGCAGATAATCCAGGGCAGTTTTCATTGACCGGCCTTCCTGGGAATAGGTGAAAAGATTCTCGCCCGTCGCATTAAAAATCACCCACGATGCGGCCGTGATCGGGGCCAGTGAAAAGTAGGTGTACCAGATGCCATTCGCCTTACGCTTTGTTTCCTCCGGCATGCTTCCATCGGCCGCAATCTTATGAAACAGGTCGCTCTTGATCAGTTTCGCATTTTCCGCCATTTCTTTTTCATCATCCAGAAATTGTGCACACAAAGCGGAGCCTAATCTGCCCCAGTCGGCCCAGTTATTTGATCGGTTCCGGATTTCGTTGCATGCTTTCTTGTACACATTTTCAACCCAGGTACCGAACTGCTTTTTGTCGGCTTTTTCCCAACCTTCATAATGGTACAGCAGCTCGGCGGCCATCAGCATCCCCGAGCCGGCATAAGACATGACAAGACTTCCGTCGGCATCCGAGTATTTCGTGTTGGTTGAACCCCAGGCATTCAGGATTTCCAGCGATTTGTCCGCATATTTCTGCTCACCGCTTAGCTGCCACGCAAGCGCACAGGCATAGGCGCCGAATGCATTGGACATCAGGCTTTTTGAGTTTTTCCGGTGCATCAGCGCATTCACGTAATAACCTGGTACACTGAAATCGGCGAGTGCCTCGGCGGGTTTTTGCAAGGCGGAGTCAGCGTAGACGATCAGCTGCTGATATGCATCCCAATGTGGCTGTTGCCTTGTTTTGATCTGCTTTTTAACATAGTCAAGCTGGCTTTTCGGATGCATTCCGCCCGGGTGATCGTAGGCAAGCGTAATCAATGCGGAGAGAGCGAAAACTGCGGTCAGTAAATGTCGTTTTAATTTCATCCCCCAATATAATTACTTACCAGTCAGATTATTCTGTTTTTAACGATTTAACGGGATCGAGCATGGCAGCGCGGATAGCCTGGTAGCTGACTGTCAGCAAAGTAATCACCAAGGCGCCCAGTGTGGAGATTGCAAATATCCACCATGAAATCTCTGTGCGGTATTCGTATGTAAGCAACCAGTTACGCAGCAGGTACCAGGCAACCGGGACAGAAATCAGGCAGGAAATGATCACCAGCAGTACGAAATCTTTGGACAGAAGTGCCAGCAGATTGGGAACCGATGCGCCCAGGACCTTCCTGATCCCGATCTCCTTCGTGCGTTGCTCGGCGGTGAAGGAAGCGAGGCCGAATAGTCCCAGGCAGCTGATCATGACCGCCAGCGCTGCAAAAACGGAAGCCAGCCTGGCAATGCGTTCTTCAGTTGCAAATTTTACAGCAAATTCCTGGTCGGCGAATTTGAAGTCGAATGGACTTCCCGGGTTCAGCTTGCGAAAAACAGTTCCTATCTTTTCCAGGGATTCATGAGCTGACAAAGCCGGATTGAGCTTCACATTGATCACATTTGCCCAGCCGTAATTGACCATAAAAAGGGCCGGCCGAACTGGCTTGAATGGAGAATCCATCAGCATATTTTTGATCACGCCAACCACCGTAAAGGTTACACCATTCCATTTTACCGGCTTCCCGATGATATCCGACGGTTTGCGGAAACCCATGTATTTCAGAGCGGCTTCATTCATGACCATACCTGTCGAGTCCGTCGAAAATGACCGTGAAAAATCCCTTCCCTCGACAAACTGCCAGCCGACGGTTTTGCCGAAATCGTGGGTGACGGCAATGGTAGAAAAGTTGTCCTTGAAATTGGGGTCTTTACCTTCCCATTCGAATCCGCCGTTGTTGGAACTCGTCTGGGTAGGCGGCGTAGAGGAAGTTGACATTTCAACCGCGGCTCCCGTTTCCAGCAGGCTCCTCCTGAGTACATTGTACTGGTTGTAGAGCTCCGGCGTATTTATATTGACGGTGATCAGCCCGTTTTTATCGTATCCGACCGGGCGGTTTTTCGCATGCCGGATCTGCCGGTAAACGATGATGGTACCGATGATCAGCGTCACAGATACCGTGAATTGCAAAACAACAAGGGCTTTCCGCGGAACTGCCGCAAACCGGCCAGTGGAAAATGTCCCTTTTAATACTTTAACCGGCTGAAAAGATGATAGATAAAGCGCAGGGTAACTTCCAGAAACAATGCCGGTAATAAGGCAAAACAGGCCCCCCGCAAGCCAGAATACCGGGTTTGTCCACAAAAATGCGATCTGTTTGTCGGCAAGGGCATTAAATGCCGGTAGCAGTACCACTACCAACAGGACAGAAAGGACAAATGCACAAGCCACCACGAGCAGCGACTCGCTCAGAAACTGGCCGATCAGCTGGCTGCGCAGTGAACCGACGGCTTTTCGTATCCCTACCTCTTTCGCCCGCTTTTCAGACCGGGCAGTGCTCAGATTCATGAAATTAATAGCGGCCAACAGCAGGACGAACAAGCCGATTACGCCAAATAGCCACACATACTGGATTCGCTCGGTAGTGTTCCCGGTGGAATCCCAACCGGAATACAGGTGCCATTTTTCCATGGGGTGCAGGTAAACGGTAGGCTTCAGATGAGCTGTTTCCTGCGCATGTTTCAGTTTAACGTCCCTGATCTTTCCCGAAACTGTTTCCAGGTTTGCGTTCGGATTAAGCTGCACGAGGATCTGCCAGGAGTTATTGTCCCATTCTGCATTGGCCAAAGCCGTTTTGACCCAATCCTGAGTGGCAACATACAGATCCCAGGGGGCGATAAATTTCATGTCGCGGAATTCTGTATTGTAAGGCAGGTTTTCATAAATTCCCGTCACTTTCAGGTTCATCGTATTATCGAGCTTCACGATTTTGCCGACCGGATTTTCTGTTCCGAAGAGGACTCCTGCGATTTCCTCGGACAACATAATCGAATACGGGTCCTGCAACCCGGCCCGGGTTCCGCGGATCATTTTCAGCGAAAACATTTCAGGCGCTTCTGCACCCAGGTAAATTCCTTTTTTTGTGAATTTTTTGTCTCCATATGCCACGATATGATCGCCGAAGAAAGACGACATGACCACATGTTTGAAGTCGCCCGCGTATTGCGTACGAAGTTCGTTGCCGAGCGGCCCGGGCATGTATTCTCCGTGGTAAGTTTTTCCTTCCACGGTAACGGTTTGCATTACTTTCGCTATGCTGCCGTAATTCTGATGGTATTTGTTAAATGAGAATTCATCATAGATCCACAATCCGATCAGCACTGCGATGGCCATTCCGGCAGCCAGGCCGCCGATATTGATCGCCGAATAGCCCGGGTTTTTCGTCAGGTTCCTGCATGCAATTTTGAAGTAGTTACGGATCATGGCCGACAGGGGTTGGTGTACAATGCGCCTGGTGTCCAGGGCAAAATAATATACCAGTCAATTCTGAAATCGTAAGCTTCTTATAGAGAGGTGTTTATGTTGGAATTGGGAAAGTGCTGATGTTCGGAAGCGAACAGTGGTGTGGTCATATTCGGGCTTGTGATATACTGAATCTGTTGCATGTTTCGAACCGGCGCTGGATTTATGGAACTGATTTTTGAAGACCGTATTCCTCGATTTTCCGGTAAAGCGTGGCAATGCCGATTTCCAGCAGACGGGCGGTTTCCGTCTTGTTTCCTTTACAGTAATTCAAAACCTTCTGGATATGCAATTTCTCGGCACTGGCCATCGAGAAGGCTGAAAGGTGCGGACTGTGCGTGGAAATGGATTGGTGCATATTGAAAGGCAGACTATCCGTTTGCAGCTCGCCGTCACTGATGATTACCGCCCGTTCGACCACATTTTTAAGCTCCCTGATGTTTCCGCTCCATTCGTGTGTTTCGAGTCGTTTCAGAAAATCCCCGGAGTATCCCGGGTTCGGCTTGTTGGTCTGTTTTGAAAAATAGTCGAGAAAGAAATTGAGCAAAAGCGGGATATCCTGCCTTCTTTCCCGTAAAGAAGGCAGCTGGATCTGAAAGACATTTAGACGGAAATACAAGTCGGACCTGAATTTATGCGATTCTGATTCTGCTTTCAAATCTCTGTTAGTGGCGGCGATGAGCCTGAAATTTGACTTGATCGGCTTAACATCCCCCAACTTGATAAATTCGTGGGTTTCCAGCACGCGCAGCAACTTGGCCTGTAATTCCAACGGCAGCTCGCCGATCTCATCGAGGAACAGGGTACCGTTATGCGCTTCTTCCAAAAGTCCCCGTTTGTCTTTTTGAGCGCCGGTAAAAGCGCCTTGTTTGTATCCAAAAAGTTCGCTTTCAATCATATCCCTTCCCAATGCGCTGCAATTCAGGGCGACGAAATTTTTGTCGGCGCGGAGGCTTGCATAGTGAATAGCCTGCGCGAAAACCTCTTTTCCCGTGCCGGTTTCACCGGTGAGCAGCACGGTGGCATCAGTGGGAGCGACTTTCCTGGACAGATTGATCGCATCCATAATCACCTGCGAGTTGCCGATAACGGCATCGAACGAAAACTTGTTGCTGACAATCGATTCAAGCCTTTTTACCTTTTTTTGCAACTGTGCTTTCTCGATTGCCTTTTCCAGCAGTGGCAGGATCCGATCATTATCATCGCCTTTGACGATGTAATCCATCGCCCCGTTTTTCATGGCTTGCACCCCGTCGGCAATATTTCCATTGGCGGTCAGCAGGATAATCTCAGCCTCTGGATTCCTGCTTTTCAGCAAGGGTACCAGCGCCACACCATTCCCGTCCGGCAGCCTGACATCACAAAGTACGGCATCGATAACGGGGTTATCAGCAGCGATGAGGCCCGACTTACAGTCAGCGGCTTCTACAACGTCGAAGCCTTCTGCTCTGATAATCCTTGCTAAAAGTGAGCGAAGCTTATCCTCGTCGTCAATAATCAAAACTGTTTTCACAAATGTCAATTTAATGGTCCTGCCTTTAACCTAGCGCTAGTTAGCAGCTTTTTATCAAAAGTTTTGTTCCTGATGGAGCTATTTAAAATAATCCGGTGACCGGTAACCAGTTATCCTTTATGTAATGGCAGGACTGGCGAATGGCAGTTATCATTTTGAAACAACATTCTCAAAATGATAGGCGGTAAATGCTTTTTTGGCATAAAATTTACAAGCTCCGCGTATCAATCCTGTCTTCAACGATGTCTGATATAAAAATCACGAACACCAAAATTCTACGCCTGCTGTCGGGTTGTCTATTGCTGATATTTCTCCAATTTTCCGCTCTGGCGCAGTTGCCATTTATGGCCGGGGATACTGCCCGTCCGGCCCGCCCGGTATACCCGCCCGATTCACTGGGCCGGCGTACGCCCCGGGGAACGGTCGATGGATTTCTGAAGGCAAGCTATCAGAACGATTACAAAAAAGCAGCCCTATACATCCGGTGGGACCCTGGGCTCAGGAAACGACAGAGCACAGTGGCGCAGGCAAAAGCATTGCAGGCGCTGCTCGAAGTTAATGGACGAATCTATCCTTATTCCTGGATCAGCAACGAGCCCGAGGGGAAAACAGACGATAATCTAGGCCCCAATCTCGACCGGATCGGTGCTGTAACCATTGATAATGAATCTTTTGATCTGATTCTGGAAAGCTTTCAGGACAAACAGGGCAACCCGATCTGGCTGTTTTCCACACAAACGGTAGGCCGCATTCCGCTGAATGTAGAAGAACCCGAAACCAGTACTGTAATCAGCGACATTTCCCCGCAATTCCTGCTGAAAAACAAATGGAGCGGCGTGCCCATTGCGCACTGGATCGCGACTATATTCCTGCTGGTCGTTTCCTACCTGCTGGCGATGGGAATCGCAAGGCTTGTGGTTTATCTGATCCCTAAAATCTATAAGAGAGGAGGTGAGGAACCTTATTTCGGTGTGATCAAAGCATTTTCACTGCCTGCGCAGCTATATCTTGCTATCTGGTTTTTCATGTACTGGGGTCGCGAAGCAGGCATTTCGCTGGTAGTGCGGCAGCGTTTCAGCAACCTCACCCTTATTGTGGGCGTAGTGGCGGTCATATTGCTGATCTGGCAGTTGCTTGACGTGATTGGCATTGTGACCGAGAAGCGGATGAAGCGGTACCGCAACCAGTCGGCCGTTTCGGCGATACTTTTCGTGCGACGGGCATTTAAAATAGCATTAGTAATAATAGGGGTGATCCTGATCCTGGACACGCTCGGTTTTGATGTGACGACCGGAATCGCCGCCCTGGGGATTGGCGGTATTGCCCTGGCACTTGGTACGCAAAAAACGGTTGAGAACTTTGTCGGCAGCGTCACAATCATTGCCGATCAGCCCGTGCGTGTGGGGGATTTTTGCAAAATCGGTGAGATCACAGGGACAATTGAACGTATTGGCATGCGGGCTACACAAGTAAGGACCAACGATCGCACGGTTGTCACAATTCCTAATGGGGAACTTTCATCATTAAAGATCGAAAATTATGCGCACCGCGAACGGTTCTGGTTTCACCCGATCTTCTATTTCCGCGTCGAAACCACTCCGGACCAGATCCGCCAGCTTATCCAGGATTTGCGACGCGTATTGCTCACACACCCACGGGTGAATCCCGATCCGGCCAGGGTGAGGTTTATTGAAGTAGGTCTGATGGGCGTCAAAATTGAGGTTTTTGCTTACGTGGATACCGGCGACGCAAACGTATTTCTTGAGATCCAGGAGGAGTTGCTTTTAAAAATGATGGACGTAATCGCCGGCAGTGGTACCAGTCTGACGCTTCCTTCTCAAACCATCTATTTTACTAAAGATCCCGGTTTGCCAAACCGGGAAGGTCCGGTTGTTTCTCCCGAATGAGCGTGCCGCGTGAAATTTCAGCCTGAGCCGATCTTTTGGCCAATCGCTGCGAACCGGCGTTTACGGGAAAATATTATTGACAAAACCGGTGGCTAAATAAAATTTAATGCAGGATATTTGGCTATGGAAAAAAGCTATTTATCGAGCGTTATCAAGCAATTCGAGTACTACAAATTGCTGGGTGAAAAGGCGATGGCACAACTGTCTGACGAGGCGCTTTTTTGGCAATACAACGAAGAAAGCAATAGTATTGCCGTGATCGTCAATCATATGGCAGGGAATATGCTGTCGCGATTTACCGATTTTTTAACCACCGACGGAGAAAAGCCCTGGCGGGACCGGGATCTGGAATTTGAAAATACTTTTTCAGACCGACAGGAACTGATCTCCTACTGGAATAAAGGCTGGGATTGTCTGCTGAAAACGCTGGGTGATCTGACGGAACCGCAACTTGGAGATATTGTATATATCCGGAACGAAGGGCATACCGTCGTGGAGGCGATTAACCGGCAGCTGACACATTATGCTTCTCACGTCGGTCAGATTATTTTTATTGCTAAAATGGTCGCGAACGAAAAGTGGGAAAGCCTGTCGATCGGGCGAAATAAATCCAGTGATTATAATGCCAGGAAATTCATGCAGGAGAAATCCAGGCGACATTTTACAGAGGATCTTTGATATTTTCCCGACATCGAAAAGACTTCTTGCCGAATCGGCTAAACACCAGGCCTTTTGCAAAAATGGAGTCGATAGTGATGCATATGCCTGGTAATCAGTCAATATGTTGCGTTATTTAATCTTTATCGATTCTATCATTTGTACGAAAATATTTTCATCGCGGCTCCTTCCGTAAAGTGTCAACCTGAGCGAGTTTCCGAGATTATAGTAGATCCCGATCACGCCCTGACCCGGTTTTTTGGGCTTCACCATTTTAGTTGGATAACCGTCCCGGTTAGTTTCTGTAATGATATGTGTTTGTGAAGTTTCGGAGGTAAACCGATACGAATACATACCATAATCGTAGTACAAAGTATCCTTGCCATCCGTAACGCCTCCCACTACGGAATCATAGCCCTGGGCGCTGAATTCTTTCCATTTTGAAGGTGCCTGAAGTGTGAATATATCGAAATCAAATGTTTTCCATTCGCTTCTTGGTTCCTCATGGGTACAGGCCAGCATCAGGCAACAGATGGTCAGCAATATAACGGCTTTCATACGATCTGGTTTAAAGGTTTTCGTGAAGAAAACACTTTCTAATAAATAGTTGCAAAGCCCCGGGATTTACCTTTTATCGCTTACTAGGAAAACGATTATTTCTTCAGATTCCCGTATTCCTGATCCGTCACAGCTTCCAGCCAGGTAACTCTTCCCTGCGGGGTATTCGGCGTAACTGCAACCTGGATAAAACCGACCTCAGGAGAGGCGCCATGCCAGTGAGGCGTATCGGGTGGACATTTTACGGCGTCGCCTTTACGAAGGATCCGGATCGGCTTGCCTTTTTCCTGATAGTAACCAATGCCGCTGATCGCAAGCAGGGCCTGTCCACCCGGATGAGAATGCCAGTGAGTACGTGCGCCCGGTTCAAAAGTCACATTTCCGACCGGTATATTGAACGCGCTGTCAGCCTGTATCAGCTGGGATACCCATGCAGTGCCGGTGAAGTTGGCCGCCGGGGCCTTCTGGCCTTTGGGGAATATGGCGTATAGCTGGTCAGAATTATCCTGTGCCTGTCCAGACAGGGTAGTCAGGACCAATAGGATTGCCGTAACAAATGTGCGTCTGAATTTGAGCGTATGCATCATGTTGCAGATATTCAATTAAGGTCTTTCAAAATCCGGTATTCATTCGGTGTCTGGCCGACGCGCTGTTTAAAAAGCCGGCTAAAATGCTGCGGGTAACGGAAACCAAGCTCATAAGCGATCTCACTGACCGATTTGTCCAGATCAAAAATCCGCTCTTTCGCCATATTAATGATCTTCATCTGAATATATTCCTGGGCGGATTTACCTGTCTCTTTTTTGATCATATCGCCGAAATAATTAGCCGACAGATGAAGCTGGTCAGCGCAATAGCTTACGCTGGGAAGTCCGAGGCTCTGGGGCTTTTCAGAGTGGAAGTATTCGTTGAGCAATGCTTCAAATTTTTCGAGAATGCCTTTGTTCACCACGTCGCGGGTTAAAAACTGGCGGTCGTAGAACCGTACACAATAGTCGAGAAACAGTTCGATATTGGCGCTAATCAGCTTTTTACTATGCTTGTCGATCCGTTGCGTTGTTTCATACTCGATTTTCGCAAAACAATCCTGCACGATCTGGCGCTCTTTTTCGGAGAGGTGCAGGGCCTCGTTTACTTCATAGGAAAAAAATGTGTAGTCGCTCATGTGACGCCCAAGGACTGTTCCATTCAACAGGTCGGGGTGAAAGATCAGCGCGGTTCCCATAGGTTGGTAAACGTTTTCCGGGTTGTTTTCGCCAATGGCCTGACCGGGCGCCAGGAAAACCAGCGTACCTTCTTCGTAATCGTAGTTGTCAAGTCCGTAGCGCAGGTCTCCGCAGTATATTTTTTTCAAAAACACCACATAAAATTCATAAGCCATCCGTCGCGACTCCCTGGGATCTGCTTTCGAAAGATCGACGATGCTGACCAGCGGATGGTGCGTTTCATGGTTGTTGAATGCATTGTATTCACGAATGCTGTTGAAGCGAAGGATCCTTTCCATTGGGTTGAAATTTAAATACTTATACCAAATTTATCGCTTCCCGACGTAATCGTGTCATAGCGTGCGTGCGATCAGTAATATTGGTAAGTAATACAGTAATCCATGTACAAAAGGAACGCTGACCTGGCGAGAACTTTGTATTCTGAAAATTTCACTAAACAACCGCACCATTTCGGTATATGCGGTGCTAAACAACAAATTTATGCAACCACAAACATTAGTAAAATCATTGCTGACAACTTCCATTATAGGACTGTGCTTTCTATTGTTCACTAGCGAACCTTTACGGGCACAAGCCGCTGCCGACGCGGAACAACAAATTATAAAGCTTTCCAAAGATAAATGGCAATGGATGGCCGACAAGGATGTGGACAAACTGGCTTCACTGTTTCACGACAAGGCAAAATTTGTCCATATGAGCGGCACCTGGAAAAAGGATGAAGAACTCGAAATCATCAAAACCGGGAGTATCTGGTACAAAAAGGCAGATGTTCACGATGTTGCTGTTGAGCTTGTAGATGACGCAGCGATCATCTGGAGCCGCATTACGCTGTCGGCGATGGTTCGCGGCAATGAGGCAAACACTGAGTTTACGGTTACGGAAGTTTATAAGAAAGTAGCAAATGATTGGAAGTTGTTAGCCCTGACATTTAGCAGTGTACGGGATACGCATGTCATTAAACACTAGGTGTTATCGGTCTTCATTCTAAAAACCAACCACTAACAATGCAGCAATGAAAGCAACTGTCAATCCCGAAATTCTAAACAAACGTCTGGCTGTTCTCATCATGGGACTGCTGTTAATCAGTTTAGAAGGAGCTTTTTCGCAAGCTCCCAACGCAAACTCTTCCGATCAAGCCGAGCAACGAATCACGACGCTCTCCAAAGACAAATGGCGCTGGATGGCTGACAAGAAAGTCGACTCTCTGGCAGCGCTCTTCGATGAAAAAGCCATGTTCGTTCACATGGGCGGAAGCTGGGGGAAAAACAGAGAGCTGGATGTGATCAAAAGCGGAGAAATCTGGTATAAAAAAGCAGAGGTTTATAATGTGACTGTCAATATCATTGGCAATACGGCGATTGTCTTAAATGATATCGATTTACTAGCAGTGGTGGGAGCCAATGAAGTCACTAATCCATTTATGGTAACCGAGGTCTACATTATGGAAAATGGGAAATGGAAAATGGGATCACTCACGTTTTCTCGTCTGCTGCGGCCGGTTAAAATGAAGTGATGATGCGCATTTCACCAAAAGCAGATTGATTCATTCGAGGCAAAACAGAAGATACTGATGAGCAAACCACTGATATTATTACTTGTAACTTTCCTTTTCATCTATCACCAATCTCCCGCCCAGACTAATGTTGGCGATACCGGCAATTTAAGTTCCAAACAGAAAAGTATTGTGACAATATCAGCTTTGACCGCAAAGGGTGATTTGCCAAAATTAAAGACGGCATTGAGCGATGGACTTACAGCGGGTATGACGATCAATGAGATTAAGGAAGAACTGGTCCACCTATCTGCGTATTGTGGCTTTCCCAGGAGCCTGAATGGCATTATGACTTTCAATACCGTCCTCGATGCGCGGAAAGCGAGTGGAATCACCGACCGGGCGGGTAAAGCTCCGATAAAGCCTGCCGATTCAAACAAATTTGAAACCGGTAAAAAAGTGCTCGAATCGCTCACCGGACAGCCGGAAGTATATCCAAAACAAAGCGGTTATGCGGCTTTTGTTCCGGCTATTGATACGCTTTTGAAAGAGCATCTTTTCAATGACATTTTTACCCGCGGTGTGATTTCAAATGAAGAAAGAGAGCTTACGACAATCGCCGCACTCATGAGCCTGGGAGGCGTTGATGCGCAATTGCGGGGACATTTTGGGATTTGTCTGAATTTAGGATTTACAAAGGCACAGCTGGAAGAAGTAATCGCAACAATTGAACCCGAAATCGGCAAAAGGGAAGCCGATGCCGGAAGCAGGTATTGGCACGTTTATTGGAAACAAAAAAATAAGAAAACTAAACTCACCATGGCGAAAATCACACTGAATATCAACAACAAAGACTATCCGCTGGAAGCGGATCCGCAAATGCCCCTGCTGTGGGCGATCCGCGATCTGGCAGGGCTAAAAGGCACCAAATATGGCTGCGGCGTGGCGCAATGCGGCGCTTGCGTGGTACACCTGAACGGCGAGGCGGTTCGCTCCTGCGTGACGAAGGTCAGCCGGGCGGTGGATAAGAAAGTGGTAACGATTGAAGGCTTATCCGAGACGAACTCGCATCCGGTGCAAAAAGCCTGGCAGGAGATCGACGTGCCGCAATGCGGGTATTGTCACTCCGGGCAGATTATGTCGGCTGCCGTTTTGCTCCGCGAAAAACCCGACCCGACCGACGAGGACATCGACGATGCGATGGCGGGGAACATTTGCCGCTGCGGGACTTATCTCCGCATTCGCAAAGCGATCCACCTGGCCGCTGAAATGCAGAAGAAAACTGCAAATGGTTAATTCTGTTCACTTCAATCCGATGTTATGAAGCAATATCCTAGAAAGGAGGGAAAATATTTCTTCTCCGTGCAGACTGCCACGATGCTTTCTGTACTCATATTCATTGTCGCTGTCGGCGCGTCCGCATTCAGGAAAGACGATTTGCCAAAAAAAGAGATTGAATTTAAGGCTATTAACCGGGATAGCGTCGAGTCCGTGAAGGCGTTTGCGACGGTTTATAAAGTTCTGATGAGTCCGCGCTGCATGAACTGTCACCCTGCGGGCGACGTACCGTTGCAAGGTGACGATAGCCATTTGCATGTGATGGGGCCGAAACGCGGCGTCGACGGGAAAGGTGTTTACGCCATGAAATGCTCCAACTGTCACCAGGAAGCCAACACGCCGGGGCTGCACACGCCTCCGGGTAACCCGGAGTGGCATTTGCCGCCGGCAGATATGAAAATGGTTTTTCAGGGAAAAAGCCCTCATGAGCTGGCCAAACAATTGGTTGACCCCAATAAAAATGGGCATAAGGATATGAAAAAGCTTATCGAACACGCCGACGATGGCCTCGTACTGGCTGGCTGGAACCCTGCCGAAGGCAGGACATTGCCGCCCGTATCGCACGCAGAATTCAAAAAAGCCTGGTTAACCTGGCTCAAAAAAGGCGCTTACGCTCCGAAAAAGTAACGCCATTTCACTGAAATCAACAACACCATGGACAACCAGACCGTATCCAGAAGGAATTTTATAAAGGCTACCGGGATGACTGGGGCCGTGCTTTCGCTGGGCTTTTACTGGCCAACCCATGCGAAAACCGCGAAGATCGTCAAGGCGGCCGAAGCAGACAATTTCGGTGTGGAAATGAATTCCTGGGTACATATAGATGCATCGGGCAAGGTCACCATTTTCGACCACCGCGCCGAAATGGGGCAGGGCTCTTACCAGGCCGTTCCGCAGATCGTCGCCGAGGAGCTGGAAGTGAATCTGAATGAAATCAATGTCGTCTTTGCCCCGGGCGATAATAAAAAATACGGCAACCAGGTAACCGGCGGAAGCTCTACCGTTCGCGGTTCGTATAAGAACTTATTGAAACTAAGCGCTACTGCGCGTGAAATGCTTATTCAGGCAGCCGCAACGAAATGGGGCGTACCCAAAATTGAATGCCATGCCGAGGGCGGGAACGTCATTCACAAACCATCGGGCAAGCGGATGCATTATGGTGAGCTGGTGGAAGCAGCGTCTAAATTGGAAGCGCCGAAGGATGTCGTGCTTAAAAAACGTTCGGAATATAAGCTGATCGGCAAGCCATTGCGCCGGCTGGATACGCCTTTGAAAACCAATGGAGCCGCGGTTTTTGGATTGGATAAACAGATTCCCGGAATGCTGTACGCGGCGGTGGAAAGAAATCCGAGGCTGCGTGGCAAAGTGAAGCGCTTTGATGACACGGCTACCCGGAAAATACCCGGTGTGAAGCAGGTTATGAAGGTTAAAATGGGCGTTTTTAACACCTATCGTGAAGGCGTTGCCGTGGTGGCGGATTCTACCTGGGCTGCGATTCAGGGTAAGAAGGCTTTGAAAGTGGAGTGGGACGATACCGGTTTTGAGCATTTGAATACCGAAGAAATTTACAAAAGGCAGGCTGAGGCATTGCAGACGCAGGAAGGGTTAACATTCAAAAAGCAGGGTGAACCGAACGAAATCATCGCCAAGGCGGCGAAGAAAATTGACGTTACCTACGAAACACCCTACCAATACCACGCTGCCATGGAGCCTCTGAACTGTATTGCGCATTACCAGGACGATCAGCTCGAAATATGGGGGCCGATACAGGCGCCGGAATGGGTGCAGGACTATATAAGCAAGGAAATGTCGATTCCCAAAGAAAAGGTGATTGTGAATATGACCTTTTTGGGCGGAGGCTTTGGTCGGAAAGCCTTCATGGATTATCCGCACGAAGCCGCCGTGATCTCGAAAGAAATGAAAGCGCCGGTGCAGGTAGTCTGGACGCGGGAGGATGATGCCACACAAGGACCATTCCGTCCGGGCATTACTTATCGCTGTGAAGGCGTGATCACCAATGGTGAAATCCACGCATTCAAGGTGAAGATGGCCGGACAAAATAACGATCACTGGCGCGGAGGCAAGAAGGATACGCCCAACCGCAGCACCTCGGAAGGTTTTTTGAAGCCTTATATGGATTCGATTAAAAACCTGGCGATCATGGATGTGGTATTCGAAACGCCGATCCCGACGATGTGGTGGCGGTCGGTGTACGCTTCGACAAATGGTTTTGCCTACGAAAGTTTTCTGGACGAACTCGCCGTGGAGGCCGGAAAAGACCCGCTTGATTTTCGTCGTGCATACCTGAAAGAAGCGCGTTTGCACAAGCTGATCGACAAAATAGAAGAAGTATCAGGCTGGAAAAGCCGGAAAAAGGGTGATGGTTTTGGTGTGGCGATTACTGAGTGTTTTGCCAGCACAGTTGCCCAGGTCGTCAAAGTATCGAAGGCGGTGAATGGCGGTGTGAAGATAGATCAGGTTTGGGCAGTGATGGATTGTGGCTGGTATGTAAATCCGGATACGATCAAGGCGCAAATTGAAGGTTCGGTGGTAATGGCGCTGGGTGCCGCTACGATGCACGAGGTCAGATTCAAAGACGGTAAGGCGGTGGATAACAATTTCAGCACCTATCAGATGCCGCGGATTACCGACATTCCGCCAATCGACATACACATTATGGACAACGAAGAAGATGCCGGCGGCGTCGGTGAACCCGGCCTGCCACCTTTCACCCCCGCGCTAACCAATGCAATTTTTGATTTGACAGGGAAAAGGATCAGACGGCTGCCGTTTAATTTGGCGGGTGTTTAATTAGTATTTAGAGTCACTTTGTGACAAAAAACAAAATGAAAAAAAGACAATTAGGAAATAGCGGTCTTGAAGTTTCGGCTCTTGGCTTGGGTTGCATGGGATTAAGCTTCGGTTACGGTCCGGCAACAGATACCAAAGACGGCATTGCATTGATCAGGGCGGCCTTCGAACGGGGCGTCACTTTTTTTGACACGGCCGAAGCTTACGGACCATTTACAAATGAAGAATTACTGGGCGAAGCGCTGGCGCCTTTTCGGAACGAAGTGGTGATCGCTACCAAATTTGGCTTTGAGGGCGGTGACTCGAAGGCTGGCCTGAACAGCAAGCCGGAAAACATCCGAGCGTTCGTGGAAGCTTCGCTCAAACGCCTGAGAACCGATCGCATCGACCTCTTATACCAGCACCGCGTCGATCCCGAAGTACCGATCGAGGATGTTGCAGGAACCGTGAAAGACCTGATCCGGAGCGGAAAAGTAAAGTATTTCGGCCTTTCGGAGGCAGGGGTACAGACGATCCGCAGGGCGCATGCCGTGCAACCTGTGGCGGCATTGCAAAGTGAATATTCACTCTGGTTTCGCGAAACGGAAGATGAGATTATCCCTACTTTGGAAGAGCTCGGCATTGGCTTTGTACCATTCAGTCCACTGGGTAAAGGTTTTCTGACGGGTAAGATCGACGAAAACACGACATTTGACAAAAACGATTTCAGGAACATCGTCCCCCGGTTTACTGCCGAAGCGCGAAAGGCAAACCAGGCCATGGTAAATTTGTTAGGCAGAATTGCCAGTGAAAAAGAGGGTACACCCGCACAGATTGCCCTCGCCTGGCTGCTGGCTCAAAAGCCCTGGATCGTGCCTATTCCCGGAACAACCAAACTGCACCGGCTGGAAGAAAATCTGAGTGTCGCGGCAATTGAATTAAATCCGCAGGATTTAGCAGAGATTAAGGAAGCAGCTTCGCAAATCACGGTTGAAGGAGCCCGTTACCCCGAGGCACTGCAAAACAGGGTAGGGAAATGAAAGTCAAATACATAGCCTGGATATCTTCCTTAATACTGATTGTTGGAATGAGCTGCACTTCCGGTGAGCAGCCGCGCGTCGGGGACGAATTGCCTTCCGACGGCGCGTCCAAAAAGATACTGATCGTCTATTTGTCGCGCACCAACAATACCAAGGCAGTCGCCGAAATGATCCAGGCACAAATGGGAGGCAAGCTGGTGGCCCTGGAACTTGCGAACCCATACCCGGCCGATTACAGGACGACCGTCGATCAGGTCGCCCAGGAAAATGCATCCGGTTTCCTGCCCCCGCTAGCCACCAAAATTGACAGTATCGATCAGTACGACCTTATTTTCCTCGGTTTCCCGACCTGGGGCATGCAGCTCCCACCCCCGATCAAAAGTTTTCTCGCGCAATACAATCTCGCCGGAAAAACCATCGCCCCATTCAATACCAACGCCGGCTACGGGATTGGAAGCACATTCGAACAGGTCAAAACCCTGGCCTCCAGGAGTGTGGTGCTGGAAGGTTTCTCGACGCGTGGCGGGATTGAGCGGGATGGTGTTTTGTTTGTAATGGAAGGAGGCAGGGAGGTTAAAGTCCGTGGGGAGGTGGCAGCCTGGTTGGGGAAGCTGAGGGTGAAGTAGAGGGGGGTAAATGTTAGAGAATACCAGCCATTATGTTTTTAAGGTCGCGAATGGAAGTCCCTCTTCCAGTCTTCAAATTTTGATAAATTCCGCAATCCGCTCGTTACAAATCCGTTCAGTCAGGTCTCTCAGCAGTTTTACACGCTCGGATAAATATTCCAATTCTACTTTTTCGATCTTGTAATTTATTTCATATCGCGCATCGATGTAGGCTTTTTTGAGAAGTTTAAACAGCCGCGCTTCTTCTGCTGTATTTTTTGGAAAAACAGTTGCGAAGTTAGGATGAAGTTTTTCGACTTGTTTTCCTAATTCCTCAATATCGTGTGTTCGGGGTTTGTAATCAGTAAAAACGAGGAGAATGGCAGAATAATATCTTTCTGTGGCTTGATGAAGTTCGAATGCAGATTTGTTGTAATGTGCTAAACTTTCGCCTTTTATAAAAAATATCCCACTGTCCAAAAAAAGATTTGCAGATTCAAACCAATGCTTAAATGCATTACTAGCTTTTTTCTGTCTTTCTTCTGGACTCAAATCTTTCGGCTCTGATAAGCTGAAATTTCCGGAATCAAAAAGCATAATTCCTTCCTTGAAGATATCTACAAAAAAGTAGTAATTCCGCTCGATCTTATCGTTCACGAACCAAACGCTGTGTTGGATAATATTGGCTTTGGTACTGTCTTCGTTAGCCGCCAATTCCTTATCTAAATCCCGCCATTTCTTTTGTCCTTTTGCGGCCCTTCTGTCTTTGGTGATAACCAGAATATCAAAATCACTCACATATTCATACGTTTCCTGGTAATCTTCTACCCAATCACCACGCGCATGACTGCCGAAAAGGATGATCATTTCGGCAGGGACTTTGGATAGGATGATTTGGGTGATGGTTTTTAATTCTTCCTGCTTGTCTTCGGGGAGGTGGGAGAGGGTGGTTTTCATGTGTGTGGGGAGGTTACGTTGTTGACTAATGGATTCGACTCAAATCCTTGATTTTGCATCCCTGTCATTTATTCCTTTTACTTTGTCTGCGGGTAAACTATTGTAAATTCCGCTTACTTTTTTGGGAAGGGCGATCATATATTCAACTATAATATTTACCAGATCAAACAACTGCCCAACTGTTTCTGGATTATCTGTATCAATCTGGCCAGGATGAACTGCATCATTTCCTGTTACCCTGACAATGTCCAAAGATTGTTGCACAATAAGAGGAAGTCCTTTCTTTACGAGGTTGCCAACATCAGTATTAATATTTTTACCCTCTTCACCAAGTTCCTTACACAAAACTTGGATTGAAAGTCGAAGTAGGGCGGCAGATCCTCTTGGTGATTTCGAGCTAATGGATGATGCTTCTATATAAAGTTTTAAAACTGATTCAGGCATGTCAGGGTTGGGAATCGGGGCATGCCCGAAATCTGGGAAATACATTTTATCTTCAACCCAGAGTGTTACATTATCGCAATGTTGGCATGTACCGACCCTTAGAGGATGACTTTCTTTGGGATGTGCGGTTTGGGTACTATTCCACCATCTCCACCACCAATCTTGTTTGGCAATTGCACCGCAATGGGGGCAGGTAAATGACTTAATGAAAACTTGTGGTTGAATATATTTCATATAATTAGCCCAATTCAATGCTCTATTCTAGGAAAATCCGTATAATCCTTTATATACTTACTGAAATCATGACCTGAGCATTCCGCCTTCCCTTTTGTGAAAGAAAAATAAAACGTAATGTTTCCCTTTGCTTCGGAACCTACTTTATCGTTTTCAAAATGGTTGAGTAAATAGTCCTGTCTAATGATCACTGGCTTCGACCATTCATCATTATGCCTGACAATGAAAACATAATGGACCGGAATATTAGAAACGTTCTGAAGATTTTTGAGAGACACATTGAACTGGCCGCTGAAACTATCTTTTCGTGAGGTAGAAGTTGACGTTTTGACCTGTACTCGCCTTAATGTACCATTGTCGTCCTGAACCACGAATATGTCATCTCCGATATCAACCTCGGGAATAGCGACATTCCATCCGAGCATCAAAAACTCAGACATAATTGCCAGGTGCCCGGCCTTTCCAAGATATTGATTAAATTTTTTTGTCACGCGGGTTTACTTTGTGTAGTATGTTCCCTGTCTGCGTATCAACAAACTGAATTTCGTCGAATTGATCAAGATCACTTTTATTTTCAACACCTAGTAAAGCTGGATATATGTGACTCTCGAGTTTCCCGGCATAAACTTCAAAATCGCTTTGTGTGTCATACCCTACAAAAATATTATTAGCGGGATGGGCATTAGGAAAAAGTTTCCTGATGAAGTCACGAATGGACGGCGAGATACTGAATGAGTATCCGTCCATTTGCTTATTTACCCTTATTTTGATTGCGTCCATTGCCAGAAAATTTTACATTCGAAGATAGGAAATTATTGCCAGTCTTAATTCCCGCGAAGACTTTGATCCCTCACATCAACCCTTCCGCAGGATCTTTTCCATCTTCCTGCCTTTTGCTAATTCGTCGACCAGTTTGTCCAGGTACCTTGCCTGCCTGGTTAGTTCGTTCTCAATGTCCTCGATACGATAGCCGCAAATGAGCCCGGTGATCAGGTTTGCATTGGGGTTCAGATTTGCTCTTTTAAAAAATGTTTCAAAAGTGACCTTCTCATCAATCAGGTGTTCCAGTTTTTTGCTGTCGAAGCCGGTCAGCCATTCGATTACCTGATGCAATTCTGCTGTTGTCCTGCCTTTGCGCTCGACTTTGGTAACATAGTGCGGATACACCGATGAGAAGGTCATTTTCGCGATTCGCTCATCGTGTTCGGGCGTTGTCGTCATAACTTTTAGTGTTGCTTGTTGAACACTCAATTTTACAATAATCAAAGTTAGCTTTCAAGTATTTTCTTGTTGTCTACGCCCCAGGTGCTTCCTTCCAGGTATGAACCAAAAGACCCGGGCTGCGATCTTTTATGTACTTTTTTTTTCAAATATCACAAATCCAATATTTATTTTTAATTTCCGACTAGTATCTGATATTTCAAACGCAAACATTTCAATACACATGAAAACAAAACGCTACATCCTATTAATGGTGATCGTCATCGGTGCGTTCTCGATAGCGGCGCGAAAAGCATTAACCGCCGACGACCTGGCGGGCACGTGGAAGTACCTGATCAGTGATGTGCCGCCTGAATATGAATCAGGATTTTTAGTTTTTGAGCAAAAGGAAAATAAAACGGTCGGGTACGTGGAGGCCGCTGAAAAGAATGAAATGAAGGAATTGGCTGTCGATCAGGGGAAAGTCACTTTTACGACAGAAAACCAGAATGGCGTGTTTAAATATAGTTTCATGCAAAAAGGCGACACGCTCACCGGCATGATCGGATCTCAATACGGAGATTTTCCGATTATGGCAGTCAGGCAGGCTAAGAAGTGATTTGAAGTTTGCCCGTTCTGGTTTTGTGCATATTTGAAGCAAGGGGTGCTTACTGGTCTGGATCAGTGAACACCCCTTGTTTATTTCCTGAGCGGTCTGTTACGGGTTTTGCTTACCCACAATAACCTTTTTTGTCTGATCGCCAACCGACAGGAAATACGGGCCGCTGGGCAAATGATCCACTTTTACGGCGTTGCCAACCGACCATCGCTGCTTGTGGACGACCTGGCCTTTTGTATTCCGAATGATCAACTTCTGCTCACTATTCAGACCCTTTACATACAGGTTGTGAGTGGCCGGATTTGGATAAATCACAATTTCTTCTCGCGGTTGTTTTACCGAAATGATTCTTGAATATTCAAATTTACCGTCCGAACCGTCCGCCGCATAATCGAGTTGTTTGAGCCGGTAGTAAGCAGTGGGTAGGGGGTTAATATCCCTGAAATTATATGTCTTCCTAGCCTGGGAATCTCCGGCTCCATCTACAAAACCAATTTTTTCGAATGTCCTCGCATCGGCACTCTTTTCGATTTCGAATCCTGCATTATTTGTTTCAGAGGTAGTTTCCCAGGTTAGCAGCACGCCGTTTCCCTGCGATTTGCCGGTGAATGAGATCAGTGTTACCGGCAGCGCGGAGCATTCTGTTCCAGAAAAGCCGTCGCCAGTGAATATCCAGCCTTTTGCCACATCCAGGTGGTCGCGCGCGGCTATGGCATTGGTCCCAAATAGTCGGCCACTGGCATCTAATATGAGGTTGTTAGGCGTGTTGGGATTCGCGTTCCAGCCGATCAGTGTAGCACTGTAATGGTCGCAATCCAAACCGGAATTGGTCAACATCCCTTCCAGCGAAACTAATGATTCAAGTGACCATGCGCCCAGGTACTGGTTAAAAGTAGTAGCATCATTAAACATGTTTCCCATATCCCGCACATTAGCGGTGTTCCAGCCACCGATGGGCTGATTAAAACCAGCAGCTTCGAAAAACATGCCTGCCATATCGGTCACATTTGCCGTATTCCAGCTACCTATTGGTTGGTTGAAGGCTTCGGTTTGTTCAAACATGGAGAACATGCTACGCACATTGGATATGTTCCAGTTACCAATGGGTCGGTTGAAAGCGGTGGCGCCGCTGAACAGCACGTCCATATATTGCACATTGGAGGTGTTCCAATCGCCTATGTTAGCCGGGCCATCCAGTGTAGTGCATCCCTGAAACATGGCGGCCATATCAGTCACGCCGGACAGGTTAGGCACGTCGGTGGCGCTGATATTCAGATTAGAACAACCCGAAAATGCGCCACCCATGGAGGCCCAGGCTATGTCTCCCCATTGCGCTACATCAAGTAGTTTTTCTTTGTCTCCGAAACCACGAAAATATATCTGGGGAAAAGTACCACGGATTCGAATGGTGTAGGTGCCAGCCACTCCAAAATCATGCGTGACATCGCCAGTGATGCCGGCCTGGTCATAAATGCCGTCATTATTCCAATCCACCTCGTAATTGTAGCCGACGCCTGTTGTCGGGATAGTAATGGATGTGCCGTTGGAATCTCCGATGTTGTCGGTTTTCCAGGTGGTAATGAAGGGTGAGGGGCAGAAGGTGCCCGAGGCGGCGTCACCGGTGAAAATCCAGCCTTTTGTGGTCATGAGGTTGGTGCGGGCAGCTACGGCATTGGTTCCGTATAACCGGCCTGCGGCACCGAGCGAGAGATTGCTGCGCGTGCCGGGGTTGGAGTTCCAGCCGTTGAGGGTGGCGCTGTAATTTTCGCAATCCATACCACAATTATTCAGCATATCGGTCATTTCAAAAAACGGGCGTACTAACCACCCAGCTAAGGATTGATTAAAAGCCGTGGCGTCAGCAAACATGCCTTCAAAATGATTCACAACGGAGGTGTTCCAGTTTCCGATAGGTTGATTGAAGGCGGAGGCTGCCTGGAACATGTTGACCATACGGGTCACTTTCACCGTGTTCCAGTTACCTATGGGCTGGTTAAAAGCGGCGGCCTCACAGAACATATAGTCAAAAGTGACAGCACTGGCTGTGTTCCAGTTACCGATGGGTTGATTAAAGGCAGTGGCCTTGAAAAACATGCCTTCCATATTGATCACTTTCGCGGTATTCCAGTTACCGATGGGCTGGTTGAAGTTAGTGGCCTCACAGAATAAGGAGCCCATGGTAGTAACATTGGCTGTATTCCAGCTACCAATAGGCTGATTAAAGGAGGTGGCCCCGAAAAACATGTGTTCCATAATGATCAGACTGGCGGTGTTCCAGTTATCGATAGGTTGGTTAAAGGCGGAGGCTTCCTCAAACATAAAGCCCATGTCGGACACGTTCCCAGTGTTCCAATTTCCGATTGGCTGGTTAAACGCCTTGGTTCCGGCGAACATGCGTTCCATGTGGGTCACATTGGCCGTGTTCCAGTTCCCTATGTTGGCCGGTCCATTCAGAACAGTGCAGTTCTGAAACATGCTTGTCATATCTGTTACACCGGACAGATCGGGCAAGTCGGTTGCGCTGATGTTCAGATTGGCGCAACCCCCAAAGGCAAGGTTCATACTTGTCCAGGCTATATCACCCCATTGCGCGACATCAAGCAGTTTTAGTCTATCCGTCGGATAATCGCCCAAAAGTATCCTTGGGAAAGACCCTCTGATGCGGACGGTATAGATGCCCGCTACCCCAAAATTATGGGTGACATTGCCTGTAATGCCTGACTGGTCATAGACGCCGTCATTGTTCCAGTCCACCTCATAATTGTAGCCCGCACCTGTTGTCGGAATGGTAATGGAGGTGCTGTTCGAAGTCCCGGTATTATCGGTTTTCCAGGTCGTGATGAAGGGTTGCTGCGCATAGGAGGTAGTCGCCGCTAAAATGATGATGCACAACAACACCGCTAAACGAAGGAGTCCATTCACGGAGAAGAATACATAGTTGGTTTTTGAGACAAGTAGTGTTTTAAGCATGTGCGAATTGATTAGATAATAGAGGTTACATTCGTAGCATCAAATCAATGCAAAACAAACTGTAAAACAAAGTAAATCAATGGTTTATTTGGATTGGTTTGATGCCGACGGTAACTCGGCTGTTGACCTGCATATTACACTTTACGTACCTGCTTCGGTTTACTCGGAACGATACTATTTGAGTGGATCAATGGTAATATGATCTTGAAGGTGCCCGTCGCAGCCTTATGAAGGCTACAACGGGTCGGGGCCGGGGTTGAACTATCGCCGCAGCTGCACTCCGGAATGGATCCCATCGATTGCACGGCAGATTTATTTAGGGAAATTCGGGTCTGCTTTTACTTTCCGGATCTGCCTTAAATGCCTGTCGACATGTCCCCATTGATAAATGTACACCTGGTGCATATTTCTTGGGTTAGGGGTCGCAGTCAGCTCAAAGTGTGCCCTCATATCTGCCTCGGTCTTTTTCAAAAAAGCCAGGTTTTGCTCCCGGCGGCTTAGGAAGAAGGCAAGGTTATCCTTTCCCTTAATAAAACCGGTCGGAATGGCGATGTCCGCCGCTACGTGTGGGTTTGTTTCCATGATAAAATCCGAGTAGTAGCTGTCGGGCCTGCTCGATTTGTTCAGTTCAGGCTGTGGCTTACTACGCGACCCCATACTGATTTCGCGTGCCCAGATGATCTCCCATAGAGCGAGGTGTTCCACAATTTGGCCGATAGACCACCGTTCCGCCGACTCATGAAATGCCCACTGGGCGGGCGTCAGATTTTCGGTTTCCTTTACCAGCTCATCCCGCGTCCTGTTGAATTGGTCAATCGTAAATTGCCGGTCTGTCTCTGTCCAGAGCTTTTCCTGAGCAAAAGACGAACACGTAAGAAAAGTGAATGACAGTAAGACGAAAAACTTTAAGTGCTTCATTTTCAGTTATTTTAGGTTTGCCCAAAACTAGGAGAAAATATGAAACGTGAAAAAAGCATTGTGTAGCCGGCAAATTTATTGAGCAAACGGATATGCGCTCTACACTGCTTTTGACCAACACCGAAGGGGATTGCGATTGATGGAATCGTTTTTACGGATTCGACATTGACGTCCTGAATCCAATTTTACTCTGAAATAGTCCCGGACTCGCTTTGGCAATAGTTTGGATTTAAGAGGTAATGCGTACTCAAAAACTGGCATGCTGAAATTTATCGGCGTACCAGTTTTTCTTGTATGTGATAGTACTAATCTGCGAATTAAAAGTAAGTAAAGAAGTTTCGGTCGCCCCTGCGGATCTCCCTGGGGAATGTAAATTTTTTGTTTTGAAATAGTATGCATGCATAACATAATGATAATATGAAAGACGCGCCTTAACTGAAATCCCTATTGTCTCTAACCATTACGATCACCTTAACAACCCTGTCAAATTATTCGCATCAAACTTTACTTTATGAAATCACCGGCTACAAAATTCATCAGGCAAATGACGTGCTACCTGCGAATTTCAGCACTGTTTCTGCTTCTTTCGCCAGGACTGCTTTATGCAAGTATTTCCAATGGAAACGATGTAAAAAAAATCACAGTCCAGGACCGCACCGTCACGGGTAGAGTAACTTCCAGGGCTGACAACAGCGGAATGCCAGGAGTGAACGTAGTGTTGAAAGGCACACAAAAAGGGACCAGTACTGATGCAGACGGAAAGTATTCCATCGAAGTTTCAGGTGAGAACCCGGTTCTGATTTTTTCTTTTGTAGGATACGAAGCTTCGGAAACTGAAGTGGGCAATCGTAGCGTGGTAGACATAGCTCTTGCGGCAAGTTCAGAAAGTCTCCAGGAAGTGGTGGTGACTGCCCTCGGGATAAAAAGAGAAGAAAAGTCGCTAGGCTACAATGTGGGAAAAGTGGATGGAAAGGAACTTACGAAGGTAGTTCAGGAGAATGTATTGAATTCGATTTCTGGCAAGGTTGCCGGCGTGACGATCAATGCAACTGGGGGAACAGGGTCTTCGGTGAGTATGGTAATCCGTGGCGCCACTTCGCTAAACAGTGACAATCAGCCATTGTTCGTGATCGATGGGGTTCCCATCGCCAATACGCTGAACAATGTCAGCCAGATCGGGACCAACAACCGGGTAGATTACGGTAACGCGATATCCGGCTTGAACCCTGAGGATATTGAAAATATATCTGTCCTGAAAGGCCCGAGTGCAGCCGCATTGTACGGTTCCCGAGCAGGAAACGGAGTCGTTTTGATTACAACCAAAAGTGGAAGCAAGAATAAAAAAATGACCGTTTCGGTTAATTCCAGCACAGTTTTTGACAAGCCTTACCGATTTTTAAAATGGCAGACTCAGCTTGGTTCAGGGCAGTTTTCGGGTATCCCGGCTGATATTTCCGGCAATCCGTACAGCAATCCGTTTGGGAAAATAATAGACGAAAGCGTAGGAGGGACTGGCGGCGGTGCATTGGACAAAGGTTACAAAGAAATTCAGTGGAACAGTCCGATTGGTCCTGACGGCAAAAAAGTACCTTTGGAACTGATATCGCATCCCAACAACGCCAAAAATTTCCTTCAAACCGGTGTGACGACAACCAACAGTGTTGCGATCTCCAACAATACCGATCTGGTAACTTACAGGATTTCGTATAACAACATGCGAAACAAAGGCATAATACCCAATTCTGATTTATTCCGCAATACTTTAAACCTGAACACATCCGTAAAAATCAGTGAAAAGATACGGCTGAGCACTAATCTGGATGTGAGCAGAAATAACTCGAACAACAGGCCCTCGGGTAATACGGGAAGTAATCCGCTGGAAGGTGTGTACGAACTTTCCCCTCACATTGATGTGCGGGATTTGGAACAATACTGGATGCCGGGCCAGGAGGGATTGCAACAGCGCACACCGTTCAATGGCGTATTCAACAATCCATATTTCCTTTCGAAGGAAATCAAAAACAGCTTTGTGCGTGATCGTATTTTCGGAAATTTAAAGGCGGACTATCAAATCACGCCTGAACTCAGTATCATGGGACGAGTGGCTCTCGACACCTATAATGAGCAACGCGAATCCAAGATTGCGAATAGTTACGTGAGCGATCCTCGTGGTGCTTATGGTTTGATTAGTATCAAGGGCCTCGAGACGAACACGGATTTCCTGGCGACATTCAGAGAAGAGTTAAAGAATTTTAGTTTTTCGGTTTCCGCAGGAGGTAACTACCGTTACCAGACCGGATCGAATGTTACAAACACCACCAAGAGTGGTACCGGCCTGATTGTGCCAGGTGTTTACACTTTGCAAAACATCTTGCCTGACAACTTGTTTTATGCAAGCAGCTTATCCAAACGTGGTATTTACAGTGTGTACGGACTAGCTAACATTGGTTTCAAAGACATGGTTTTTCTTGACGTAACCGCCCGGAATGACTGGTCGAGTACACTGCCGAAGGGAAACAATTCTTATTTCTATCCGTCTGCCTCTCTGAGTGTGCTCGTCAATGAAATGCTGCCTGATATCAATGCATTGAGTCTGTTCAAACTCAGGGGAGGAGTGGCGCAGGTTGGTAACGATGCCTCTCCCTACCAGCTTGAGACAACATTGGCCAACGCCGGAACCTGGGGGGCGATCCCAAGGTTGTCGGTGCCGAATAATTTGCTTATCAACAATTTGAAGCCTGAAATTGCCACATCTTATGAAGCCGGTGTGGATCTTAATTTGTTCCAGAACAGGCTGAGGATGTCAGGAACCTATTATGTTGTCGAAAACAGGAACCAGATACTAAGTACCAAGCTGCCTCCTTCGTCAGGCTATGTCGGGAAAAATATTAATGCCGGGCTCCTTGTGAGTAAAGGGCTGGAATTTTCTCTGGGAGGTACGCCCATACAAGGTGAAAACTTCCGCTGGGATATCAATGCCAACATATCCAGAAACCGCACACGCATCAAAGAACTCGCTGACGACATACCTTACTTCACATTATGGTCTGATGCGAAAGGTGGTGCGTGGACTTATGTGGGGGACGAAATCGGGGACATTTACGATGCAAAACTGGTAACGGTTACTGACAAAAGTTCGCCGTACTATGACTATCCTTTACTGGACAAAAATGGAAAATGGCAGGCAATAGACGCCATACAGTCCAAGAACAAGATTGGGAATTTCAACCCACGCTTCATCATGGGAATGCAGACCTCCGTTTCATACAAAGGAGTCAGTTTGAGTTTGTCGTTTGATTGGCGCAACGGGGGCGATTTTGTATCTCAAACTTACCGTTATGGCGAGGAGCACATGCGATCCCAGTTGTTTTTGGACAAGCTGATCAATCCCAACGGAATGAGCGGGGATGAGCTGGAAAATTACCTCATTGCCAACCAGGACCAGATGATCAAGGTAAATGGAAATACTTTTCCTGTTGTGGGCGGCCCCACTCCCGACTTTGGAAGTTTCCCGGTGAAGTATAGCGGTATACCGCTTCCACATGGTGGTGCTTTCGTACCAGGTGTAATTGCCAACTACGATGCTGACGGAAATCTGACAGGTTATACCAGAAATCTGGGTGGAAGTTCTACCGTATACCAGCCGATAGCGGGTCTTACAACGTGGTCATTTACGAAACCCTTTACATACGACGCATCTTTTATCAAACTGCGTGAAGTTGCGGTAGGGTATGAGCTGCCTGCTAAAATGGTCAGAAGGATTGGCCTGCAAAGCGCAAACGTATCTGTTTACAGCCGTAACATCATGCTATGGACTGCGGCCAAAATCGGTATTGACCCTGAAACCGCTTTCCAGCTGGAAGCCGGGACGCAGGGCAATGGTATTCAGTTTAAGCAGGGAATTGAGCGATATAACGTAACTCCATGGGTCATGCCTATTGGGTTCAAGGTTGGGCTAACGTTTTAAAAGAAATTAAAAATCAATACTTATGAAGCATTTACGTATAAAATCAATCGTTCTGGCCATCATGGGGATTTTCATGGTGTCGTCGTGCAAGGATATTACAGAGCTGAATGACAATCCCAATGGCGTGAACCCGCTCACGGCAAATCCAAGTCTGGTATTATCGACTGTGCTTACAGAGACAGGACGGGCTTTTGTGAACCTTGGATATCAGGATGTTGCCGGTATTGTGCAGCATACCCAGAAGGATGGATGGAGCGGAGGGCATAACGACTATGATTGGGGGCAAGAAAACAGCTGGTCGGGTTACTATGACATTTTGCGGAATAACCAGTATGTATACGAACGCTCTGTTGAGCTCAAATATGAACTTCACCAGGGAATTGCGTTGGTCATCAAATCCATGATTTTTGGACTGATAGCGGATCTTTGGGGAGACGCACCCTATACCAATGCATTGAAAGCAGCCCAGGGTGGCACAGAAAACACATTTCCTGCTTTCGACTCTCAGGAAAGTATTTATATGGGAATCCTGGATGATCTTGAGAAAGCAAACGTGTTGCTTTCCAAAAACGCCGCTGAGTATGCTGCTGTGGGTAATTCAGATGTATATTATCAGGGAAATCCGGCTAAGTGGCGGAAGCTTGCCAATTCTTTGAAGCTGCGCTACTACATGCGGATGTCGGTGAAAAAAGCAGATTTCGCGAAAGCCGGAATAGAGACAATTGTTGCGAACCCAACCCAATATCCAATCATTACAGCAGCGGCAGACGATGCCACTATGGCCTATGCGGGCAATAGTTCGGCGGATTCCTGGCCGGGCGCAGTGCGTTTTGATCCGGATTCCACTAATTACCGCCGCATTAAAATGTGCGCCACTTTTGTTGAGTATCTGCAAGCTGGTAATGATCCACGTCTGGGTGTTTTTGCAAATAAAGTTCAGATCCCTCTGGTGGTTGATTCCTCATTGCCAAAGGGGACCGACCGGATCACAAATGGAAAACGCTACCTGTCTCCCGATAAAGTTACCGGCGCAATTGATACCGATCAGGAGTATGTTGGTCTGCCGGTTTCATTGCTTGGAGGTGCATCTTACAACATGAGCCCTACGGCGGCACAGGGCGCCAGAAATCCGCATGTATCCTGGCTCAACAGTATGTATATGCAGCCAACAGGCGCCTTGCTCAAATCAAGACTGATGTCTGCTGCGGAGGTGAATTTTATTCTGGCGGAAGCAGCACAGAAAGGCTGGGCAGCGGGCGATGCGAAAACCAATTATGAGGCTGCTATTCAGGCGTCTTTCACAACATGGGGGGTAGCCGGCGCACTTCCTGCGTATCTGGCGCAGCCGTTGGTTGCCTACAACGGGACCTTGAGACAAATTATCGAGCAAAAGTGGATAGCGAGCTGGACAGCTGCCACAGAAGCATGGTTTGATTACAGGAGGACCGGCTTTCCGGAACTGAAAACCGGGCCGCAAAGCAAAAGAGCCGCTTTACCCCTGCGTTTTTATTATATGCTTGATGAAAGGAACCTCAATAAAGCCAATGCTGATAATGCCATTAGCAAACTGGAGGTAACCAAATATTCAGAAGCGGATGGTAAGAACAGCGCATGGTCGAAGCCCTGGTTGTTGCAGGGGACAACCAAACCCTGGTAGTCGATCAGACCTGATCAGCATACCCGGTTTGCGTAAATACTAAGAATTACTTATTTCGACCGGTCGGGGGGCCGACCGGCTATATTAAATGTTAAACATCAATATTGAACCAATGATTAGAATGAAAAAAAGTATTGCAATTGTCCTGCTGTGTGTGCAAGCAGCAATTCTTACCGCGAAGGCTCAAACTCGGATCACTCCTGAAACCGCTCTTGAAAGCTATCTCAATAATGGAGATAAGTCCTTAAAGTGGGAGCTGAAAGACCAATACACAAAGAATGATCAAACCATTTACAACATATTACTTACCTCTCAGAAATGGCGTGAGTTCACCTGGACACATCAGCTCACAGTGATTGTTCCGAAAGAAAACAAGCACGATGGCGCGTTGCTTTTTATTACAGGAGGTTCCAATAAAAATGAGCTTCCCAACTGGGACAGCAAAAAGGACGATAAACTCATTGAATCACTTGCTGGCGTTGCTGCCGCTAACAATTCTATGGTGGTGCAATTGAAGCAGACCCCCAATCAGCCGTTTTTTGATGATCTTACAGAAGATGCCTTGATATCGTATACGCTCCATAATTTCAAAAAAGACAAAGACTATACCTGGCCGCTGTTGTTCCCTATGGTGAAAAGTGCAGTGAGGGCGATGGACGTGGTCCAGGAGTTTTCAAAACAGAAACTCGACCATGAGGTTAAAAAATTTGTGGTTTCAGGGGCCTCCAAACGGGGCTGGACTACCTGGCTTACCGGTGCGAGTGACAAGCGTGTTGCAGCGATAGCCCCTATGGTAATCGACATTTTGAATATGCCGGTCAGCCTGGACTACCAGGTCGAATCCTGGGGTGATTACAGTGTGCAGATTGAAGATTACGTAAAACTGGGTATTCCGCAATCTACCGGAACCGAGGATGGCAAAGCGATTACGACGATGATCGACCCGTACTCCTACCGCGCAAAACTGACAATGCCGAAATTGATTTTTATGGGAACGAATGATGAGTATTGGGTAACCGATAATATTAAAAACTACCTTAAAAACATTCCTGGCATTAATAGTCTTCATTACGTACCCAATGCAGGGCATGATCTTGGTGGGGGCAAGCAGGCTATGGAGGCATTGAGTGCATTTTATGGCGCTGCATTAAACAAAACACCTTTTACCGTTTGTGAATGGAAACAGTCTGTGAGTGAAAAGAATATCAAGCTCGATATCACGGCAACGTCGGATGCGCTTATAGACGTGATTTTATGGTCGGCCAACTCACCGGACCAGGACCTGAGAAACGACACCTGGACAGGCAGAAGTCTTGGAATTAAAAATAAATCCAGCATACAGGTCACCGAACCTCTTCCTAAAACCGGGTTCAAGGCCATTTATGTTGATTTGAAATATAAAAACAAAGCAGGAGCCATCTACACCGAAAGTACCCGGGTGTTTCTCGCTAACGAGGATACTGTTTTGTGAGGTCAGATACCACTGCGAACATCTCCGAACAGGCGTCCCAGATCCAAGTGCCTTTGTGCTTTTTTAGTCATTTGAAATCAATCAATAATTAGTCGCCTGCGTCTAAATGCAGTATGGGAAAAGGCTTTCCACTGGGATCCAGTGGAGAGCGACCAACTACCTGAAAGCCCATTTTTAGATAAAACTGAAAAGCTCCCTGATTATCTTCATTGACATCAACCTTTGAGGCCCGGAGCTCTTTCATCGCAAACCGGCAGAGTGCCTGGCCAATGCCTTTTCCAAAATCAGATGGTTGCACAAAAAGCATTTCGATCTTACCTGCCACGGTCCCTATAAACCCGGCAAGTATGCCGGATTCGTGATGAATCCCGTATAGATCAAGCATAGGTAAGTAGTTGCTGAAAATCAATGGTTTGTAAAATTGTATGTCAGCCTCGGAAAGAAAATGATGGCTGGCCCGAACTGATGCCTCCCAAACGGAAGTCACTTCGGTAAAATCATTTTCGGAAAGTGGTATAATCTGTAATTGCATGTGAATAAAATAGGTAATTATCTGAACATAAGAAACTGGTATGGGCTTGCCGCATTAAATCCGACAGTTATTTATGAGGATTTGTGATGTATAAGCGGCGCAAGCTCAGTTTCATCTTCATGACCAGCTCATTCCACCCGATAATCCGGTCGTTTTCATCGGTTCCTTCTTTGTTTACCATTCTAAAATCCGTTACTTCCCGACAAATGCCCGCACCGCATTAACAAACGCTGTCGTTTCAGTAATAAACGGTTCATGCCAGGATTGGTCAAATGTGACCTGGGTTACCTGCGTATTTTTCAGTAATTCCTTACTCTCCAACCCGATTTCAAATGGCACAATACCGTCTTTTACACCCCAGAATAGGCCGACCGGAATTCTCACATTTTGTAACAGCTTTCCCTTTTCAAATGTCCGGCTTTCAATATCGCCATAGTATCCGTAGGCTTTGCTATGGGTGAATTGCGCGAGCGCAGTGTTAGGCGAACCAAATGCGTAATGAATAACATATTTCTTGTCCGAATACAACGAAACCGGGTTGCCGTCCAGCTTGTGCATCCAGCGGTAAATGCCTTCCCAGTCCACAGTTCCCGTATTTTGCGGCGTCACCGGATTGGCTGTCAGAAAACCTTCGGCTTCCTTGTTGCCTTTTTCTTTGGCCTGTTTCAATGCCCACTCACGCACCTGATAAATCCAGCGGTAGTAGGAAAACATGCCATTGACCATCATCGCCCCGGCAACCTGCTGCTGGTTATTGCCCGTTGTCAAATATTGCCATGCCAGCTCCACGCCGAAGCTATGTGCAAGTAAATAGACCTGTGCATTCGGATATTGTTTTTTCAATAACTTGACAATCAGTTCTATATCTTCTCCAAACTGCGCATATCGCAAAGTTGCAGGATCGACTTTGCCCGAAGATGCGCCCGCTACGCGCTGGTCCCAATAAGCCATCATGACGTCTTCTTCCAGTCCTTTCAGATAATAGCGGTAACACATCGCGCAGTCGCCCGGGCCGCCTTGTACGAAGAGTACGATTTTATTGGGCTGACTGTTTCCTTTGATCCAAATCGGCATATCAGCGCCCTTGTGGCGCAGGAAAAGCGTGGCGTCTTCATGCGGCAGCGCATCCTTTTCTTTGCAGCTGATCAGGCCGACAATCGAGCATATCATGAATAGCTTTGTAAATAGTCTCATCGTTTTTTTAGTGGAATTAAAGTACCGGCTTCAAGTGCGAAGCGCATCAGATTGGAAGTATTGTAGGGCCGCTGCTGCATGACATTCAGTCTTACATACCAGGCTAGCGGGAGGTTTTTGCGGATTGATAAATCGTGGCCGACACCCAATGATAACGTAGGCAAAAATGCATTTCCGCCCGCAAAACGAAGCCGGTTAAAATCGCCATCGGCGGTAGCTTCAAAAGTTTTACCTTCCAGAAAATAGCGGAAGTATGCCGGAGAAAGCGCAAATTCAAAGAGCGCGCCTCTTTTTCCGATCCGTCGAAAACCGATTTCCGGCGAGACGATCACACCGATGTGATTTTGAGGATGTCTGTATCCGGCAATGCCGAGCGAACCGTAGAGCATCCGTTTTGCATTGCCGGCAGAGACGGACGTTCCGATTGGCATTTCATAAGCGCCGCGAAGGCCATAATGCGTGACCGTTTCGCCAAAGTATGCGAGGCGCAGCGATTGGGCAGTGAGGGCATTGGGGGCTGCAAGTACAAGCGCGAGCCAGAAAAAATTGTATTTCATAGTTTTAATTAATTATGCGGATAATGATTTGCCCGTCGGGTGACCGCCTTCCATTTGCTCATGCGCAGAAGCGGGCGCTTCCGTTGGGTAAAACTTTTTGACATACGGAGTCGTAATATGCAGTCTTCAACCAGCTTAGTATCAGCCTGGCCACTGTCCTGGCTCAGATCCGCTACCTTAGACCCTTTTACAATATTTTGTTTATGAGTAACATTGCATTTGAAAATGCAGCAGGGCAATTCTCAGTTGCAATTGCGTTTGCAATGGTACAAAGGTGGCGGAAGGGCAGAGGCATAAGAATGATAAGCTATTCCAAATGCACGGATAGGACGATGAATTGTATGTATTGACTTCCGAATTGATGAACCGAGACGAACTGACACCATGCAACTTCCTCCAACACCGGCGCTGGCACATCTGATCAAACATTTCCTGATCATTGACATCGACAACCTGCCCAACCGAAGCCTGAGGATGTTTTCAGATGGCAACACCGGGATTGTTTTTAATTACAAAGATCCTATTCTTTTCCGGCCACATGACAAGCCCGCTGCCTTGCTTCCATCCAGCTTTTTATATGGGCCATTTCATCATTTTCAGGATCTGACGGCCACCGGTCGGATCGGGGTGTTGGTTGCGGTTTTTCATCCTTTTGCCATTACTCCCACGGTGAAAATACCGGCTAATGATCTGATCGATCAGGTTGTGGATCTGGACGCAATCTATCACCAGCAGGGCCGGGACATTTTGGAACAGATAAGTTATGCTTCCGATAGCTTTGCCAAGATTGCGGTTGTAGAAGATTTCTTTCTGAAAAGGCTGTCTGATCTCAAGCCGCCAAGCAGCGACGCTTTTCATGCAGTGCGGTTGATTCAGGAGCATAACGGCAATGTGCCGGTCAATGCGCTTTTGTCGTCTCTCCAAATAAGTGAACGGAAGCTGGAGCGTGTTTTTCAGGATAATGTAGGATATTCTCCCAAACGGTTTGCGGGCATAACCAGGGTTCAGTATTTCCTCAAACTGCTTCGCCGAGACCGGCCTGCAAACTACACGGGCCTGGTATACGATGCCGGTTTTTACGATCAGGCACATTTGATCAGGACTATGAAAAGCATTTCCGGAATAACGCCCGGCGAATATTTAGACCAGCCCAACTTGCTCGCCGCTAACTTTCTGGAAATTTCCCTGTGATCTCCGGCGTTTGTCGGATTTGTACAATCCGGGGAATTTGAATGCGCGTAGCTTTGGGCCATTCATAAAAATTCAAAAAACCATGGAAAATCTGAAAGTTGCCACTGCACAATTTGAAAACCGCAGCGGGGACAAAACCTACAACCTTGGAATGATCAATGCGCTTTCCGGCCAGGCTGCAAAGGAAGGTGCCAAAGTCATCGCTTTTCACGAATGCTCGGTGACGGGTTATACTTTTGCGCGAAATTTGTCAAGAGAGCAGCTGCTGGAAATTTCGGAACTGATCCCCGAAGGACCCAGTATCCACAAACTGACTGAGATTTCCCGCGCAAACAACATTACAATCCTGGCAGGTTTATTTGAAAAAGATGCTGATGACAATATGTACAAAGCCTATGTGTGCGTCAATGAGGACGGACTCGTGGCCAAATTCAGAAAACTCCATCCTTTCATCAACCCGCACCTGACGCCGGGGAACGAATATGTGGTTTTTGACTTGTTTGGATGGAAATGCGGGATGTTGATCTGTTATGATAACAATATCATTGAAAATGTACGAGCGACGAAATTGCTCGGCGCTGACATCATTTTTATGCCGCACGTAACCATGTGTACGCCATCATCGCGGCCGGGCGCTGGTTTCGTTGACCCGGCATTGTGGTTTAACAGAGAAACAGATCCAACTACATTGCGACACGAATTCGATGGTCTCAAAGGACGAAGCTGGCTCTTGAAATGGCTGTCCGCCCGCGCCTATGACAATGCGGTTTATTCGGTCTTTTCGAACCCGATCGGTATGGACGACGATCAGCTCAAAAACGGCTGTTCAATGATCCTGGATCCGTTTGGTGATATTATTGCCGAATGCCGCAAGCTGGACAATGACATCGCAATCGCCACCCTGACGCCGGAAAAGCTCACAGCAGCCGGAGGTACCAGATACATCAACGCGCGCAAACCGGCCTTGTACAGGGACATCATCGGTCAGCCGCATGTTTCAGAGCAAAAGGTGGTTTGGTTATGAAATGTATTGAACCCTTTTCAGCTCTCAATTGCTTTAAAAAGATCTTTCAGCTTTTGCGCATCTAGCTTTCTGTCAGTCCGAACGCCGCTACAAAAGTCAAGGCCGAAAGGTTTGACTGTCTTAATGGCCTGGTTTACATTGTCTTTGTTCAACCCGCCAGCCAGAAGTAGCGGAATTCGGATCGATTACCGAATTTGTCTGCTGATTTCCCAATTATGTGTCCGCCCCGTTCCTTGATGGATAGATTCGGGTTTCCGGATAAACAGGTAATTTGCACAAATATTCTGGAATTGTATCAAATTCATAAGCCGTCATGAGCGGCCTGCTCACATATCAATCGTGTGATGAAGAAAGACAACAACAATCGAATCAAGATGCTGAATGTTCGCTTAACGCCTGAGGAGTTTCAGCAGCTTCTTCGGAAAGTACAAAGAACAACTTGCCGGAGGACAAGCGAATACGCAAGGAAAGTTTTGCTTTCTGAACCTGTTACAGTCAATCACCGGAACCAGTCATTTGACGAGGTGATGGTTGAACTTACGCGCCTTCGCCACGATCTGAGTACGGCGGGGAATAACCTCAATCAAGCCGTCAAACGGCTACATGCGCTATCTCAAATTGCTGACTTCCGCAGCTGGTTGGAAACCTACGAGGGTGATAAAAATCGCTTGATTGAGCAAGTAAATGAGATCAATATTTACATCAGCAAAGCCTCGAAAATATGGTTGCAATCATAAAGACGGGAGCGTCGATCCGCAGCACTTTTTACTATAATGAGAACAAGTTGAAAGAGGGTGTTGCGGAATGTATTATGGCAGGAAACTACCCTAAGACTTACTCCTTCCGTGGCATTTCTTGTATTTCAACCCGCTCCCGCAATTACAAATTTGATTTCTTTTGGTTGGCTTTAAGTCCAATTGTTCATTTCGTCGTAATAATCTTGCGTAATAATGCTCATCAATTGTCCCACCAAAATCCTGGCTTATCGTTAAAATTGATTCCGGTTGGAGTAACTCTCCGTTAAGAAAATATCCAAACACTACCAATTCCGTTTCGGCAATAAGTCGCCTAAAATTGCCCAGCCCGAAATAGAAGGTAATTTCGAAACATAGTCGCGGTCGGTATTGTTTCGACCAGTACTTGTAAATCAAAAATATCGATACAAAGCACTGGCTTGTTACATTTTTCATAAAGTAATTGATGAGTCGCAAAAGACAATGAGGGAAATCCATCCAGCACTAAGCACACAACTAAAACCATTCTAACTTTCTCAAAATGGCCGTTTATTGATGTCCGAGATTCATCAATAAATGTGTAATTTGTATAATCCTTGATACATTTTTCCGCCTCAACCCCTTGCAAATAGGCGCTTTCAATAGCTAATGCAAAATCATTATGGATTTTATCTAGATTTCCCTCTCTTGATAAGTTAGTTATTCTCTTAGTCTTAACTTGAAAGACGATTGCAGTATTATCTACCAGCAGGAGTATATCAATATCTGATTGCGTATGTGTCTTGTTTCGTTGGATTTTTACCCGCTTGAAAATATTTTTATCTCCAAACTTTTTTGATAGTATATTGTATCCAATATCTTCTGCAACAATCCCCCTATTTGTAAGACTAATATTCTTGTATGATTTGTCTTCTATCATCCAATAGTAAGGTGTGTTATAGAAACTTTCCGCCAAGAAATAAGGCATTGGAATAAAATAGGAGTCATCCTCCAACCTAATTATCGGTTTTATTTGATATTCGTTAATATCTCCTACTTTATTAAAGTCTGTGTTTATGTTGAGCCCAACTTTACAAGTAAATTCTTTCGTGATGTTAGAATATTCATCATTTTGATTTTCAAGTTCATTTTTCTGAAATATGAATATCGATGTTAGTTCTGTCAAATCTATAAATTCCTTCGTGCGTTTTCGTCCTTTATAGTTTTGTATTCTAAGATTGATTAATGCTCTAACCCTTTTAAAATATGCTTCTAACGAGGCTATCGAAAATTTCTTATTTTCTTTTATCCAACTTTTGTCTAGACTAAATTTTTGTTTAGAGGGTGTTTGGGAATTAAGTTTTACTAATCGGCTTTATTCGTTGTAACATCAACTGAATATTGGCCAGAAAGAGCCAAGAAACAGAAGATGATACGGTATATTCATAATCTTTCACGATTCTACGAAAGAAATTAGTCCATGCGAATGTCCTTTCGACGACCCATCTTTTAGCGACTGGTATAAATCCACTTGCAGATTCTGGCTTTGAAGCTTTCTCAAAATCGATACCATTTTTCCTGATTTCATCCGCGAAAACGCCGTTATATGCTTGGTCTCCGTAAATCTTTATTAGACGTTCATCTTGGCAGATAAGGTCAGCCATGAAAGCAAGGGATGCGGGACCGTCGCCCTGATTTGCGGCATGAATATGTGCAAACCAGATCCGACCTTCGCTGTCAACTAGCACCTGCCTTTTACGTCCGTTTACTTTTTTATTGGCATCCGTGCCACGTAATTCACAAATCATAGGGGACAACTTAACGCTCTGGCTGTCAATACAAAGAATCGACGGATTTTTATCCCTATGAGCATTTATCCGGTCCATCTGGTTAACTGCCCGATTTATTTGCTCAATTACATTTTGCTTTTTCCACTGGCTGAAATACCAATATACTGCTTGCCAATGAGGAAAACAGGAAGGCAAATTTCGCCATTGGCAGCCTGTACGAAGTATGTAGAGAAGTGCATCCATCACCTCCCTCAAATTCAGTTTTCTCTTTCTTTTTAGATTCAAAAATGGTGATATTGCCGCCCATTGGAGATCGGTCAGTCTAGTAAACTGTTTAATCAATGCTTTAATGTTTCGTCACTGCAAAGATGGTACGATCTCCATTCCTTGCAATTCCCAAACACCTTCTTAAGAAGTTCAATATATTGAAAATCATATGCGACGGTGGAAGCATAGAAAATTGCCTCTCGAAATGCCAAGCCGTTAACAGGCAGGAATACATTTTCCTTTGAAAATTCATCAAGTATCGATTTGTGAACATTCTGCAATAGAAGTGTAACCCTCTCCATGGTATCGAAAGGATTTTCTTCATTATCAAGCTTCTTGTTGTAGTTTTTAAGCCAAAGACCTATTACTAATGCAATCTCATTGTAGTTAAGGTCAGACTCCTTGCGTTCTTCTGAAAGTTTCCTTAAAGGCCCAATAAAATCTCTTATTATCAGTAAAACAATTACATTTATAAAGTCCTTGCTGCCTGACAAATCGCCTAGTTGGTCTAAGTATTCACTTTCAGTCATACCTTTCGACGATTAGCTTGGACTATTGTAGAGTTCTAGGCGTTTACTCAGACCTAACATAAGAACTCCATTAACGAATAGGCAAGCATCAACACTTTTTTCGTCCAACATTAAAAATGGGTTTTTAACGCAATTTTGCGAATCTCGATATTCTGCTTGACAAATTGGAATATCATATAGAAAAGGACAGGTTGATATTTGATTTGTCAGCAACTTTTTTACTATAAGATTTCCAGCCAAAAAATGTTTGAAACTTTCTAGGAGATCAGGATTTTCTGCTGAAAGTCCATGTGCAAAAACGCCATCTGTGTACAATACTATACCGGTACCAAACTCATCAATCTTTTTTTTCCAATAGGTTAAATCAGAAAAATTATCTTCTATACAAAACAGGTTCATTCCTCCCTCAGACTTTAAGATATTCGCTAAGGTATATTCAGTTACGATCCTTGTAAATTCAAACAGATGATTTTCACTTTCATATTTTTTTGAAAGCTTGATTATACTCTCGCAATGTGCAATTGCCTTGTCATTCGCTTTTTTATTCTCGGATTTTTCGCTATGAAGGTTTGTCCATTCCTGCACATAATCTATCAAAGGGCGAATTCGCTGTGCAAGAAGGTCAATATCATGAATCCATTTGATGAATCGAATTATAGAATAGTTCGGTGCTAATCCCGCCAACGAGTATTGCGTCAAGAAGAAAACTCCTCTCCCCACATTTTCAAAACATTTTGAGGCATAAAAGTATTCAAACAAAATCCAGTATTCAGGATTTCGAGCAAGCATATGCTCATTTCTTTTAAATGTTACTAAGTTGCGCGAATGAATTTCGTCATCATTATGATTTAGATAAAGTTGCGTGCCTAAATATGCCATATGCTCACGTATTAGCTTCAAACCGACATCTATCGAGGTCAATCCGTTTGTTATTACAAATTCACCGTCAGTTGGGCCCGATACCGAAATCGCGTCACGCGACTTATCATGTGTAAATGAACGACTAGATCGATTAATTCTTTCTATAACCGACTCTCGAAGTTCTAAACCGCTAATAAGAAGATCGTTATTTATATTTTCTTTATTGAGTGGTAATTTTAGTATTTCTTCGGATTCATTCGATGAAGCTCCAATTTTAAGCAAGGAAACTGCAAGATCGACAAAAATTGGTCCTCCCCAGTTGGTAGCAAAATTTTGCAAAAAATGGATATACTCGTGAATTAGCTTGGCAATGTTTTCTTTTCCCTTTATTGTTAGATTTACTTGCTCATCATCAATCCCAATATCTTGGCTACTACATCCGACATTTATAACCTGTCTTTCCCAATCATAAAACGGTTTACGGATTTCGTCAAGAGACCTAAAATAAAAATAATCGATTGAGTCCATCGGTAGCGCTTAAAAATTAGCCCAAATGAAACAAGTAGTAAAAGACAATTTGTGAAGCAGATTTTGTCAAGGTTATTTGTCTTTCATCATTCGCTCCAACCGCGCCATCATTTCATCCTTCTCCTTCAACATCCGCTCATACAATGCAATTTTTTCTTCATGAAGCTGCATAATTTTCTCAACTGGTTGCGAATTAATGGTGCCGTAAATGAAAGAATTGCCGATCGTACTTTCATTAAATGTATTTGAAATGAAAGTCATAGCCTTCTCCTCATCAAAATTCCGAATCGCCTCAGCCGGAATTTTCAAAATAGCCGAAACCTGCTCCAAAATGTCTGAATCGATCTTCTCTCTCTGTTCCAACAATGAAATTTTTTGCTGGTTCCATTCTTCGCCTAACTCGAACGCAAGGAAATCTTGTTTGATACCGAGCATTTCTCGAAATCTTTTGAGGTTGCGGCCTTCGTGGATCTTTGGATTGGAGGTAGTATGTGTCATACAGAGACGGTTTTTGTTAAAAAGGCAATTTATATAAATCCTTCGGGAAGTTCAGGTATATTTTACAGGTCAGGCAATGTAAGTTACCGGTCGCAGATTGTTGGGCATGTTTTTCCGGAGTATGTGCTTTGCAGAAAATACAAATACAAGGTTTTCTAAATCAATATTTTAACGTTAAAATGAATATGATGCATACTAGCCAAAACAGCGGAACCGAAGACAAACAGTCCGCAAATCTCCACTCCGATGACGCGCAAACAAAAGACGCGCTCTATTACGCTTATGGACTAAAAGTGAAGGATTTACTATCTCAAAGCGATGCAGAAGACTGGATCGAAGATCTTTGGGATATGTACACCGCGCCGCGTCGGCCGGCTTCACACATTTCAGCCAAGAAGCGGGCTATGATCCTCGTGGACACAACAGGTTCGTGAGTTTCAAAGAACTGGTTTTCTTCTTCCGGGATGTGGGCGCGATGACGAAGTAAAATGTTACCAACAATCAATCCAGGCGAAATATCAAAAAGACATTCAAGATCGAAGGTTCTTTGAGGTCACTGCCGTATATCTTGCAGTTGTTCCCTGGGCATCGCTTCCGTTCTTCGCATTTTTCAGAATCCATCAAGTCCCGGAAGCACTTCTTACAAACGTAGGCTTCATTGTCATAACGGTTTTATTTATCCGGCGCTCAATCCGTGACAGTCGACAAGAATACGATCAGTTGTTAAAATTGGCAAGTGCAGATGGCAATGAGTCGTTGTCGAAGCTTGATCTAATTGAGCAAATGATCCGTCAATTGGAAGCAACCGGGATATCACCTTCCCAACGCTTTGAGATCAATCTTGGCACGGTTGGGCTCACAGCGCAGGAATGTGTTCAACAATGTGCATTACTACTGCAACGGTGCCATGAGTGGTTACTGGTGGGGCAAGGGCGACGAGCATTCGGCCGGGCCCTACTATTATCAGGAAACCGCGCCGGGCTACGCAATCCTGAAATTATATGAGGACGGTACGGTCGAAAATCAATATTACGAGCATCATTTTTAGCATTTGTTGAACACTAATTGACACCATCATGAAGCGATTTTTCAGACTACTATTCCTGACCCTTTTCACTACAAGCATTTTGAACACACTCCATGCGCCGGGCAAAATTGAGCACGTGATCCTGATCGGTTCCGATGGATTTGGAGCGTATGCATTCGAAAAAGCCAAAGTTCCTAACCTTTGCAAGCTTATGGAGGAAGGTTCGTGGACGTTAAAAGCGCGAACTGTGATGCCTTCGTCGAGCGCCCCCAACGGGGCTTCCATGGTGATGGGAGCAGGCCTGGAGTTGCATGGATATACCAAATGGGGCAGCCAGTCGCCTGATCTGCCTGCCAAGGTGCTGGATGAATACGGCATGTTCCCGACGGTTTATGCCTTGTTAAGAAAAGAAAAGCCTAACAGCGAAATCGGGGTGATCTATGAATGGGATGGGATCGGTTATTTATTCCCCAAAAAAGCAGTCTACAAAGACCAGAACTGCGACGGCGACATTGCTTTGACAAAGGCGGCGACTTCCTACGTTAAAGAAAAGAGGCCTAATTTCCTTTACGTCCATTTGCATGATGTCGATAGTGTAGGGCATAATGCAGGGCACGACACTCCCGAATATTATGCGGCAATCGAACGGACGGATACGCACATTGGTACTATTAATCAGAGCATTAAAGATGCGGGCATTATGGACAAAACGGTAATCATATTTACCGCGGATCAAGGCGGTATCAACAAAAGCCACGGCGCTATTACCATGCAGGAAATGCAGATTCCATGGATCATTTCTGGTCCGGGCATTCGGAAAGATAATGAAGTAAAGGAAAGTATCATGACTTTTGATACTGCCTCTACCATTGCCGCATTATTTAACTTAAAACAGCCGCAGGTTTGGATCGGCAGGCCGGTTACGGCGGTTTTTAAATAATAAAACTTACCCGTTATTTATTCTTGTAAATGAGTCCATATGTGATGTCGCTTGTATTGACGGCTGCTATTTTGCACGCCGGATGGAATCTACTTTCCAAAAAAACGCAAGGCGGCACTACTTACATCTGGTTTAGGTCGCCAGTAACATTATATATTTTCCGGTCCTGTTCTTCAGTGTAAGTCAGCAGGATAATACAGACTTTTCGCCACCGCTTTTATGGTTTTCATTAAGCAGCGGTACTGCATTTTGGGTATAATGTCTTCTTGCAAACGGGTTATAGAAATGCCGATCTATCCATAGTATATCCACTGGCCAGAGGTGCTGCTCCGATATTTTCTTTCCTTGCAGCCATTCTTTTCTTAAACGAAGAATTGAAATTCCTGCCTACTGCCGGCTTAATGCTGATTATCGCAGGCGCACCATTAATGACTGGGTAGATCCTTATTCGAAATGTTTAGCAGTTCAGCGGAAGTAAGAGCTTCTCTATTAACTTCCTTAAGCGTCATTTTAAATGTGACAAATGGGTCGCGAATCAGCCACCCTTTCTTGACACATATGAACACGATTTTTTTAAAGTTCGTCAGATATTTCATTGCAGTGTTATGACCTAGATGTCTCTCCGTTTTTAGCCAAAACTCGTATTCCGATATAAATTCGTAGTCCAGCTTGTGGATGTCGAATCCTGAGGTTTTATATTTCCATTGGATGAACGCCTTTGTGTGATCGTATGAAGTTCTGTAGCGACCCAGCGTTCCCAGAGCGTAATCGCTCCCCACCATTTTGGCTAACTTGTCATTATGATCTTGGAAAATTTCCAGAATGTCTTTCGATTTGTCGGACACTCCATTAATTCTGTTTCTGAGTTTCTCAGCATTCAATTCAATCATTTGCTTTTGAATGTCATATATCTTGAGCTGCATCGCATCCAAGTAGCTGTTCAGGAGTCGGGCATCTTCACGGGTTCCGTTTTTGCGGCCAGTCACTGAATTCCATTTTTCCGGCTCGCACTCGCGCTTGGTTGAAATTTCAAATCGTTCACCGTGATGCGCAGATAAATCGGCAATGAACCCCTTAGATAGCCGCTACTTTTCTTCAAGTAAAAGAGCGTAGTGAGGTTTCTAGATAGCATAATGATAGTTTTTGAATGAATCTACTATCAATGCCGTCACAAAATCAAGACGTTTGGGTCGTGAACTGGTTGTAAATCAGCTTATTGTTACGGTTTTGGTGAGCACTTATTTTATAGTTTCGAACTGCTCACGGCTCAAGACCAAAACTTGTGGAGCAACTTGGATTAAGCATATAATTGAGTAAGGCGATACAGGAAGAACTCAACGTTTCTTACCCCTCTGAACTGTGCTCTGAACGCTTTGATTTTCGCGTTGAAGGATTCGGCAGATGCGTTAGTGCTGCGGTTATCAAAGTAATTAACGATTGTCTTATAGTGGTTTTCAATCGAGCGGGCTACGGTATTGAATGACTTGAAGCCAGATTGCCGGACCTTTTCATGCCATTTGGCTAATCTGGTCAACCCATATATTTTTTCCGTTGTAGTCGTGAAGATGTTACTGAGCCCTATCGTTAGCTCGTACGCTTTTTTCAAATCGGGGAAGCGTTCAAAAAGAAGCAGGGCGCGTTCTTTTTGGCTGTCTGTCCAGGTATTGGGCTTTTTGTATAGCGCGTACCTGCTTCGAGCCAGTAGCTGTTTAATGGTGTCGCCATTAGATAATATCTCTGGATGATATTCATTCTGAGACATTTTAGCCTGCTCAATAGCATCGCTTTCCTGATCCAGGACTTCCCAGCGATGTTTGATCCGGATATCTTGGAGGGCATCAACTGCGAGTCTTTGAACATGGAAACGGTCAGTCACTCGCACCGCCCGTGGAAAGCATCGCTTGGCAATCAAGGACATACTGCCCGCCATGTCCAGGGTGATTTCTGACACTTTCTTCCGCAGTGGTTCCGGGATTTTGCGAAGTACTTCAATCACTGCTTCTGCCTTAGTTCCAGCCACTATTGCTACAATGCTGCCACGGCCACCTTTGGCAGATTTATTGGTAAGGATTGTATACAATTCGCCGTGCGAAAGACTGGTTTCGTCGATCGATAGATGAGATCCTAGGTTTTCGGGATACAAGAGCCATTTTTTTGCATGACCTCTTTGCTTCCAATCTTTAAATCCACTCTGAAAATCACGATACTGCCGTAGCAAAGCCCTACCATCAACGCCATAGAAACGACCAATGCTCCAAATATCATTAGCCCTCGTATCCACCAATTTCTTTTAAAAAATCCGCGAATTCAATAGTCATTCGCGTGCCTTCTGCTACTTCTGTCCAGTCTCTATGGACAACTTTGCCAGTCTTGGTATTGAGCCACCTACGACGTTTAATATGAAGGAATACCTTGTGGCCCCGAATTGGGAAATCCTGCAGGGTAATGGTGGGGAAATAACCTTTGGAGAGCAAGTCTGCCTTTATTGGATCAGCTTCTGGATAATTTTTCTCTTCCAAATAGACGTGATAACGTTCCTCTGACTTCTCTACATGGGTCAGTAAGTAATTCTCAATTATAAAATCCGGTAAGATTAACTCGATAAGCGGCAGGAAACTCTCCAAAACAAACTGGTTTGATTAAAAACACAAACCTAGATAAATCCTATCCGCTCCACAAGTTTTTGATTTGATCCCTGCTCACCCGATGCTCACCCGATGCTCACCTAGATATTGCGAATATTTGCATATTTTGACTAAATCTGAAAAACAAAAAAGCCTGTAAATGTATGATTTACAGGCTTTTAGTGCTTTTTGTAATTGATACTCGCAGAGAGGAAGAGATTCGAACTCTCGATACAGTTACCCATATACTACCTTTCCAGGGTAGCCCCTTCAACCACTCGGGCACCTCTCTATTTTAAAAACGACTTACGAGCACTTTGCAGAGAGGATGAGATTCGAACCGCGCGGCGGCCGCTCTCGATGCAGTTACCCACATACTACCTTTCCAGGGTAGCTCCTTCAACCACTCGGACACCTCTCTTTTTTGGTGGTTACGGGGTGCAAATATAGCAAAGAGAATCTTTAATCCAAATCCTGGATCGAATCAAATACTCATTTCTCCACGCAATGGTTTGCCAAGCATTTCGACGCAATTTTGATAGTCGCTTTCAATCGCGAAAACGTACATCATTTTCGTTATCGCGGCTTCGGGGGTGATGTCGGAGCCGCTTACTACCCCGGCTTGCTGCAAATATTTGCTCGTCTGATAGTGTCCCTGCGCCACGCGGCCGCCGTCGCATTGCGATACATTGAATATCACGATCTGGTTTTTAATTGCCCTACTGATCGTGCTCAGAAACCAGATGTCGGTCGTGGCATTTCCTGCGCCGAAAGTTTCCAGTACTACGCCGCGCAGATCGGGGATATTCATTACAGCCTGCACAACCTCGGGACTGATGCCGGGAAACATTTTCAGAAATGCGACTTGCGTGTTAAGCGACTTATGTACAACCAGCTCGACGCCTGGTAAAAATGGCTTTATGTAGGGCAGGTTATATTCAATGCGAACCCCGGCAGTGGCCAGTGCCGGATAATTTTCAGAATGAAAGGCATTGAAATCAGAGCTCTCCTTCTTTTTGGAGCGGTTGCCCCGCAATAGGTTCGAATTGAAATAAATGCAAACTTCGCTGATAATCGGGTTACCTTGCTCATTTCTGGCTGCTGCCAGTTCCAGTGCTGTAATCACATTTTCCCTCGCATCCGACCGCGCCACGCCGATGGGCAGCTGCGCGCCGGTGAGTATGACGGGTTTGTTTAGATTTTCCAGCAGATAGCTCAGTGCGGAGGCCGTATATGCCATGGTATCGGTACCATGCAGGATGACGAAACTGTCGAATTGGTCATAGTTCGAGCCAATGATTTCTGCCAGCTCGATCCAGATTGCCGGATTCATATTCGAAGAATCGATCGGTTCGGGCAGTGAAAGGAAGGTGATTGCGAAGTCGAGCCGGCTTATTTCAGGGACTCGCTCAATAATCTGGTCGAAATTGAAGGGAACCAGCTGCCTGCCTTTTGTTTCGTAAACCATTCCCAGCGTACCACCGGTATAGATCACCAGCACGGAACCGGAAGTAGGTTCTGGCGAAATAGGGTTGATATGAATTTTGGAATAGGGCATACTTATTTTTTTCGGAGAAGATTTTGTGCATTTTGACTGGTAACCTCAATCACTTCCTGTTTTGACAGCTGTTTCAAATCTGCGACGCGCTGTGCAACCAGATCAATATAGGCCACTTCGTTCCTTTTACCGCGATAGGGGACAGGGGCTAGGTAAGGCGCGTCGGTTTCCAATACCAAATTTTCAAGATCGACAAAAGGGATCACTTTGTCGAGACCGCCGTTTTTAAACGTTGCCACCCCGCCGATTCCCAGCTTGAAGCCTAGATCTATTGCTTTGTTTGCTTCGTCCAGTGTTCCAGTAAAGCAATGAAATATGCCATTTAATTCTGGATCTCCAAATTTTTCTATGAGGTCGACGGTTTCCCAAAATGCATTCCTGCTGTGAATATCGATCCACAAATGATGTTGGCGGGCGAGTTTGCACTGATACAAAAATGCTTCCTCCTGCTGCGCTTTGAATGTCACATCCCAAAACAAATCCATACCGATTTCGCCGACAGCGATAAAAGGATATTTACCGAGCCATTCCTCCATGATCAGAAGCTCTTTCTCGAAATCCTCCTTCACATAAGTAGGATGAAGGCCGATCATCGGCAGGCATTTCCCGGGATATGCGTTTGCGAGTTGCATCATCGCGTCAATCGTGCCGGAATCACAATTAGGCATCCAGATCTGCTTCACACCCGCCTCCCAGGCGCGCGCCAGCATTTCCTCACGATCCTGAGCAAAATCGTCACTGTATATATGTGCGTGGGTTTCGATCATTGTTTTTTGGCTTTTAGCCATTAGCGGTTAGCCGTTAGCTATTTTATTTAATAAAAAAGTATTTTCCCATCCTCTCAACCCTGGTCGCGAAAACGCACACCTTATATCTAACAGCCAACAGCTAATAGCCAACAGCTAACAGCTAACAGCCAACAGCCAACAGCTAACACTCCCCACCTCAATACTCCCTCCCTTTCCACACCGTCTTGCCGGGTAAATAATAATTAACCAGCATAATCAAGCCTATACTTACCATATAAAACCAAAATAGCAGCGCAGCTTTCCACAGGTCGGGTTGTTTAAGTAATAGGATGGCTGTCAGGGATATAGCGGTTACCAGTAGGTAATACTGAAATATACCGCTGATCGGGTCAACAGGAAACCAGATAGAGAGCAGGAACAGTATAGGCACGATCAGGGAAGATACAAAAAGGCTGAGGCGCGTTACCCAGAAAGATTCCATCACACCGTGCATCCATCTTTTTCGCTGTCTTAACAACTCCGGAAACGTATTTACAGGTTCCGAAATACTGACGACCTCCGGTTTATAAGCCATTTTAAAATCAAAGCCTGCCCGCACGATCGCCATAAAAAGCGCATAATCTTCCACAATGGAAAAGCCAATCTTTTCATAGCCGCCAATCGCGAAATATGCTTCGCGAGAAACCGCCATATTATTGCCCATTCCTGTAATCGGAATTTTAAGATGAGAGAAAAAACGGGTTGCAGTCAACGCAAACAGCCACTCCATGGAAAGCAGATCAGCGAGCAGGTGTGTGTGTTTCTTCATTCTCGTTACACCTACCACTATTCCTGTTTCTGGTTTAAAGTGCGAAAGCATTTGCGATGCCCAGCCGGGTTGTACCTCAATATCAGCATCACAATAGAAAAAGTACTGTCCGCGCGCAACGTGTGCGAGTTGGGCGAGAACATTGGCTTTTCCCTTTAACCCTGAAATCCGGCTGGTGATTTTCATATAACGGAATCCGGGCTTTTCTGCGCAAAATTGCTGTGTTATCCGGGCGGTGTTATCCTCTGAATTGTCGTCTCCGATGATGATTTCAAGCTGCTCTCTGGGGAAATCGAGTAAGTCGAGGGAGCGGAGACACCTTTCAATATTTTGCTCTTCATTGCGTGCAGCTACCAGTATGCTGATTCGAATTGTATTGTCGGGTTTAGACATAGATAGCATTATTGCATCGGTAAGGCCTCAAAAGCATAGCCTTTTTGCGTGAAGTGTTCCAGATATTTCGGAAGTGTGTACTGCATATTTCTGGAAGCTTTAATGCTGTCGTGGAACAAAACAATCGAGCCATTTCTGGAATATTGAATGCTCTTTTTCAAACATTTTTCGGGAGAAATTTTCGAGGAAAAATCTGCACTCAATACATCCCACATAATGATCTGCCTTTTGTTAAGAACTATCCGGGACTGCGTTTTCTTGATCCTCCCGTACGGCGGGCGAAACAATGAAGTCTTCAGGTTCAGCTGCTCATCGCACTTTTCGATATTATCCAGGTAACTGGTGTCCTCCGTTTTCCAGCCGTTCATGTGATTAAATGTATGATTTCCAATCGAATGGCCCCCAGATGTTACCTTTTTAAAAATATCCGGATGTTTACGCACATTGTCTCCAATGCAGAAAAACGTGGCTTTCGCATTGAATTCCCTTAACGTATCGAGCACAAATTCGGTGATATCGGGAATCGGACCGTCGTCGAAAGTGACAAACAGCTTTTTCTCATTGGTCTGGATGCGCCAGGTAAAGCCGGGGAAAAAGGCTCTCAGCCAAAATGGGGAGTGGTGTAAAAACATGAACGGTAAATATATTCCGACTGAATTTCTTGCCAAATATAAAGGCTCAAAAAATAAGAAGCTGCCCGTACTGGGCAGCTTTCTCACCATAAATAATATATAAACGCACCGGAAACGAGACCAGTGTTAAGCGTGCGCAAATATCGGATTGAACATAGACACCGCTTTTGCTTCCAGAAACGACTGTCCCATCAAAAACTCATCCACCGATCTCGCAGCCTCGCGACCCTCGCTGATCGCCCAAACCACGAGCGACTGTCCGCGGCGGCAGTCACCGGCGGCGAACACTTTTTCGTTCGTAGTCGACTGATAACCATTGGTTTTGATATTTCCTCTTTCGTCGAATTCAAGTTCCAGGTCAGTCAGCAAGCCTTCCTGCTGCGGGTGAAGAAACCCGGCCGCCAGAAATGCAAGCTCACAAGGGATATTCCGCTCGCTGCCAGGCACTTCCGCCATTTGCATACGTCCCGTCTCAGGATCTTTCTGCCAATCGAGATCAACGATCTTCAATTCTTTCAGATTCCCGTTTTCGTCGCCGACGAATTCTTTGGTATTGATCGACCAGTGCCTGTCACAGCCTTCCTCATGCGAAGTGGAAGTACGCAGCATCATCGGCCAGTTTGGCCACGGCGTGCTGGAATCCCGGTCCTTCGGCGGAATCGGCATTAATTCGATCTGGGTAACGGACTTCGCACCGTGGCGACCAGACGTCCCAACACAGTCGGAACCAGTATCCCCGCCGCCGATAACGACTACATTTTTATCTTTTGCAATAATCTGTCCATTGATATAAGGAGCGCCGCGGTGGTCGAATTCCGGGTTGATACCGGCTACTCTTTTGTTTTGCTGGCTCAGAAATTCCATTGCAAAGTGAACACCTTTCAAATGACGGCCCTGGATTTTCACGTCTCTCGGTACCGTCGAGCCCATCGTCAGAACGACCGCATCAAATTCATTGGTCAGCTCGTCGGCAGTAATATCTACGCCCACATTTACATTGGTCCTGAACTCCACGCCCTCTTCTTCCATCACAGCTAACCTGCGATCGATCACCGATTTGGCCAGTTTGAAATCAGGTATACCGTAGCGTACCAGGCCACCGATTTTGTCGGCTCTTTCCAGCAATACAACCGTATGTCCAGCCTGGTTAAGCTGATATGCAGCAGCCAATCCTGCCGGTCCTGAACCTACTACCGCCACTTTTTTACCTGTACGGGTTTTAGGTGCTTTTGGTTTAACCAGTCCCAGTTCGAACGCTTTTTCGATAATCGCTTTCTCAATATACTCGATCGCAACCGGCGGCTTATTGATGCCGAGCACGCACGAAGCTTCGCAAGGCGCGGGGCATATCCTGCCGGTGAATTCCGGGAAATTATTGGTTGAAGCAAGAATTTCGTAAGCCAAAGCCCAGTTCTCGTCGTAAACCGCGTCGTTGAATTCCGGGATTATATTTCCAAGAGGGCAACCATTGTGACAAAAAGGAATTCCGCAGTCCATGCAGCGGGCTGCCTGTTGTTTGGAATGAGAGTCAGTAGGTGCCGTTTCGATCTCGCTGTAATCTTTCAAGCGCTCATCCACACTTCTCTTTTTCGGCAATTCCCGTTCAAACTCTAAAAATCCGGTTGGTTTTCCCATTATTAACTTCTTATTAAATCGTTATTCGAATAGATTAACTAACTGATAGAGAATATTTTGCTATTGGTGAACAACATCCACCACGATGTCTTTGTACACCACATTCTTGTCTGCAATCTGTTGTGCCAGCGTGACACCGCGGCCTTCCAGTGCTTTACGGAAATCAGAAGGCATCACTTTCACAAACTGCTTCACAGACTGTTCCCAATTCTGGATCAGCTGGAATGCGATATTGCTGGTGGTATATTGGAAATGCTTGTCAAGATATTCGCGCAAAATGCCCTGATCTTCTTCATTCAAGGTTTCCAGAGATACCATTTCCATATTCACTTTCTCACGGAAATCGCCGGATTTATCCAGTACATAAGCCACACCGCCCGACATACCAGCAGCAAAGTTGCGGCCGGTCGATCCGAGAATGATCGCTAATCCGCCGGTCATATATTCCAGACCGTGGTCGCCTACACCTTCCACAACTACTTTCGCACCGGAGTTACGCACGCAGAAACGCTCGCCCGCAGTTCCGCGGATGTAAGCATCACCCGAAGTAGCGCCGTAGAATGCCACGTTACCAATAATGATATTTTCTTCCGGTTTGAATTTCGAATCGCGGTCCGGGTAAACGATCAGCTCAGCGCCGCAAAGTCCTTTTCCAAAATAGTCATTCGCGTCACCTTCCAGTTCCAGTCGCACACCGTTGGTATTGAATGCACCGAAACTTTGCCCCGCAGTCCCGCGGAATTTGAAGTGAATATTTCCTTTTGGAAGTCCCGCGCCGCCGTGCTTTTTAGAGATTTCGTTGGAAAGCATTGTTCCGAGCGAGCGGTTCAGGTTGTTCACAGGAAACTCTCCGTAAATCTCTTCCTTATTTTCGATCGCAGGCTGCGCCGCTTTGATCAGGTCAATATCCAGAATGCTGTCGATACCGTGATCCTGCTCTTCCTGCTTGAATTGCGCTACGTTCAAATCTCCTTCTTTATAAAGGATCGCGTCGAAATTCAGGTTTTTATATTTCCAATGCTTGATATCATTGCGAAGTTCGAGATACTGCGCCTGTCCAACCATTTCATTTACCGTGCGGAAACCAAGCTGTGCCATGATCTCACGCAATTCCTGCGCCATGAAAGTGAACATATTCACCACATGTTCCGGCTTGCCCGAAAACAATGCGCGCAGCTCCTTATTCTGTGTTGCCACACCTACCGGACAGGTATTGAGGTGACATTTACGCATCATAATACAACCCGCGGCAACCAATGCAGCAGTAGCTACGCCCCATTCTTCGGCCCCCAGCAATGCAGCGATCGCAAGGTCACGACCGGTACGCAATTGCCCGTCAGCCTGAACGGTAACCCTTCCGCGCAGTTTGTTTCTTACCAGAGTCTGGTGCGTTTCAGCCAAACCAAGCTCCCATGGCAGACCTGCATGGCGGATGGAGCTCAATGGAGAAGCTCCTGTGCCACCGTCGTAACCTGAAATCAGAATGTGGTCGGCGTGTGCTTTGGCAACACCTGACGCAACAGTACCAACACCAGCTTCCGAAACCAGCTTCACACTGATACGCGCCTGGCGGTTGGCGTTTTTAAGGTCAAAGATCAGCTGAGCCAGATCTTCGATCGAATAAATATCGTGGTGGGGCGGGGGAGAGATCAAACCTACACCTGGCGTTGAATGCCGCGTACGTCCGATCCAGTCATCGACTTTAAAGCCTGGCAGCTGACCGCCTTCTCCCGGTTTTGCGCCTTGGGCAGTTTTGATCTGCAATTCACCTGCATTGCTCAGATAGTGGCTGGTAACCCCGAAGCGGCCGGAAGCAACCTGTTTGATCTGCGAGTTCATGCTGTCGCCGTTTGGCAAAAGATTGTAGCGCAGCTCATCTTCACCACCTTCACCGGAGTTCGATTTTCCGCCAATGCGGTTCATCGCGATCGCAAGGGTCGTATGCGCTTCCCAGGAGATCGAGCCGAAAGACATGGCCCCGGTCGCGAAACGTTTGAATATGCTTTCTACGGGTTCCACCTGCTCGATCGGAATAGAAGTTCCTTTCTTGAAACGCAGCAAACCACGTAATGTTAATGCTTTATGTGACTGATCATCAATCAGTTTTGAGTATTTTCTGAACTGTTCGTAGCTATTAGTTCGCGTAGATTGTTGCAGCAAATGAACCGACTGAGGGTTGAAAATGTGCGCCTCGCCGCGTTGCTTCCATTGGTACACACCACCTACTTCCAGCCTAGGTTTCTGCTCCGGCGTTTCGTGGTAAGCCACTTTGTGACGCACCAATATCTCGCGGGCTATTTCAGAGATACCCATTCCGCTGATGCGGGAGATCGTACCGGTGAAATATTTATCAACCACATCTTTATTCAAACCAACGCATTCAAAGATCTGCGCGCCCTGGTACGATTGCAAGGTGGAGATACCCATTTTAGAGAATATCTTCAAAAGCTCCTTGTTGACCGCCTTGATATAGTTGTAATGCAGTTTTTCATCTGTAAACTCACCATCGATCATGCTTTTCTTGTTCATATAGGAAAGCGTCTCGAAAGCCATGTACGGACAAACACCCGCTGCGCCGTAGCCGATCAAGGTGGCTACATGGTGCGTTTCCCAAACATCCCCGGCCTCAACCAAAAGTCCTACCCTGCCTCTCAATCCTTCACGGATCAAATGATGGTGGATCGTTGCAGTAGCGAGCAGCGAAGGAATAGGTGCGTGATCGGAGTCGATTGCGCGGTCGGAAAGGATCAATATCTCGAAGCCGTCTTCAATTGCATCTACTGCGTAGCGGCAGATGCGGTCCAGAGCCCTTTCCAAAGCTTTTCCACCTTCGTCCGCGCGGAAATACGTGTTAATCGTCTTCGCCTGGAACCCGTCTTTATCCACAAAACGCAGTTTATCAAATTCCTGCACCGAAAGGATCGGGTGCGGTAATGCGATTTGGCGACAGTGTTTCGGGGTTTCGGTTAAAATATTTTCAGTACTTCCTACAAACGAGATTAGTGACATGATCGCCCGCTCACGGATCGAGTCGATCGGTGGGTTGGTAACCTGCGCGAATAGCTGCTTGAAGTAAGTCGACAAATGCTGGCTCTGCTCCGAAAGTACAGCCAGCGGCGAATCGGTACCCATAGAACCGATCGCTTCCAGGCCAGTCTGCGCCATCGGCGCCAGGATCATCCGCAAATCCTCCGAAGTATATCCGAATGCCACCTGACGTTTCAGCAATGCATTTTCGTCATAAGCACGGTAAGTACGGATCGGGTGATCGAGCTGGTCTACGTGCAGTTTATTTTCATCGAGCCATTTCTGATAGGGCTGTGCAGAGCATACGGCAGATTTGATTTCTTCGTCAGGAATAATGCGTCCCTGCTCCATATCTACCACAAACATCCGTCCCGGTTGCAGGCGTCCTTTGGTCACTACGCGTGCCTGGTCCACTTCCAACACGCCGGCTTCTGATGCCATAATAATGGTATCGTCGTCCAAAACCCAATATCTTGACGGGCGAAGTCCATTTCTGTCCAGGGTAGCACCTACCATTTTTCCATCGGTAAATGAAATGGATGCAGGTCCGTCCCAGGGCTCCATGATCGCCGCGTGATATTCATAGAATGCGCGTCTTTCCGGATCCATTTGCTCGTTACCGTCCCAGGCTTCGGGTATGAGCATCATCATTACGTGCGGCAGTGAGCGGCCCGACAAATGCAGCATTTCGATGGCATTGTCCAGGTTGGCGGAGTCAGATTGGTTCCTGTCGCAGATAGGAAGCAGCATATCCATTTCTTCCTTGGTGAACAAGTCCGATTCAAAGGATTTTTCTCCGGCGCGGATCCAGTTCACATTACCTTTTACAGTATTGATCTCACCGTTGTGGGCAATATACCGGAAAGGCTGGGCCAGTTCCCAGGAAGGGAATGTATTGGTTGAAAAACGTGAGTGGACAACTGCAAGTGCAGAAACCACCGATTCGTTTTCCAGATCAGGGAAATAATATTTCAGCTGGGCAGTGGTAAGCTGTCCCTTATATGAGATCGTGCGGCACGAAAGCGACGAATAATAGAAGCTTTTGGCGCCACCTTTTACAGTGTCTTTGATCAGTCGGGTAGAAACCTGACGAAGGATGAAAAGTTTCCTTTCGAATGCAGTATCGTCCGAAATATCGTCCGGGCGCTTAATGAAAACCTGCTCCACGCATGGTTCCACCGAAAGTGAGCCTTCACCCAGCGTATTGTTCAGGGTAGGGACTTTCCGGTAACCCAGCAAATGCAGCCCTAGCTTTTTGATCTTGCGGTTCAGGATATCGCGGCATTCTTCGCGGATAGTCTCGTTGCCCGGGAAGAAGATCATGCCCACGCCATATTCGCCGGCAGGAGGGAGGTGAAAACCAAGTTTTACGGATTCCTCAACAAAGAATTCATGTGGTATTTGAATAAGGATTCCAGCGCCGTCGCCCGTATTTGGGTCAAATCCGGTAGCGCCCCTATGTTCCATTCTTTCTAACATGTGAATAGCGTCGGCCACAATTTGATGTGACTTTCGGCCTTTGATGTTAGCCCGGAAACCGATCCCACAGGCATCATGCTCAAATTCCGGACGGTAAAGTCCCTGATTTTCTACCATTGATTCAGACATTTGCGACATTTATCGAAGATTGTAGCGTAATTACCAAATTCGTAATTAGAATTTGTTTAAATAACCGATTTAAAAAAAGTGCTAAACCGCTTTTGTAGTATGAATAGGGTAAAGCCACGCAAGATAACCATAAAAAATATTTGGCTTATTACCCGAATGGCAAAATTTTATACTAGTCCTGGTTATTTGATTATTTAGTTACAGTTTTTATAAAAATATTGATAGAAACGTAATTACAAGGCAGTAACGTTGGCAAAATGGAAATGAAAATCTGCGAATTCGTCGACTTGGAAGATTGCAAAATCCGTCTGGGGAAAATATAAAAGAGGAAGGAATGGGAGGAGGGAGGAAAGGGAGGAAGGAGGAAAAGGGTGGCCCGGGTACGGAGGGAGGAAGGAGAAAAACACAAAGCGCGAAGGTCCCTCTAGGGATGCAAGGGCGTGCGGTGGGAGGAAAGGGAGTAAAAAAGCCACTCCTGATTGCGACTGGAGTGGCTTTCTTATGCTAAAACTGTAAATATCAGGGTTCTTTTGATTCGCTTACGCCTTCGTAGTCCTCGTCGTCGTAATCATCATCGCCTGCGCCGAATTCATTTTCGAGGTTATGCATGAATACTGCATCAATTGCCTCTTCTTTTGTTGGTAAAATGGTCAGATCCGGGATTTTCAGCCCTTCCAGCAAATCAATGAAATCATCATCGCGCGTAACGATCGCGAGCATTCCCAGGTCATTGGCGCACAGCCAGTTCACTTTTTTTAATATGGCAGTTCCAGGTGCATCGATCGACTTGACGGTCTGCATATTCACGATCAGGCTATGGTAACCTTCCTTGAAAAGCCCGCGGGCGGTTTCTTCAAAAGTAGCCGGAACGTCGCCGCCAAATGCAGGTTCTTCCAGTTCGATATATACGTATTGTTCTTTTTTTTCCAGTTTAAAGTTCATCGGTTGTGTTGTTTCGTCAAAACAATAGTTTGAATGAATTTTATGTATCAGTTCAATTACAATGTTCTCTTAATTGCCTCCTCGATGCGTTTCAGTGGATTGTCGAGGTTGTTTTTCTGAAATCGGTTCCCGGTGACTTTTTCGAAAAGCTCAATGTACCGTGCTGAGATCAGTTCCACGCGTTCGTCTGTCATTTCAGGAACACGCTGGCCTTCTTTGCCCTGAAACCCGTTCTGGATCAGCCACTCTCTCACAAATTCCTTGCTAAGCTGCTTCTGGGGCAATCCCGCCGCCTGATTTTCCGCATATACGTCCTGGTAAAAATACCGGGAGGAGTCAGGCGTATGAATTTCGTCGATCAGGTAAATGGTACCGTCCAGCTGCCCGAATTCATATTTGGTATCCACCAGGATCAGCCCCTGATCTGCCGCCATTTCAGTTCCTTTCGCGAATAATGCCAGCGTATAGCGTTCCAGGTGCTCGTAATCATCCTCGCTAACCAGCCCCTGCTCCAAAATTTGCTCTCTTGAAATATCCTCGTCGTGGCCTTCGTGTGCCTTGGTAGTTGGTGTGATGATAGGCTGCGGGAGCTTGTCGTTTTCTTTCAATCCGTCGGGCAGTGAAACACCGCAAACTGATCTTTTGCCTGCACTATATTCCCGCCATGCGTGACCGGCCAGATACCCTCTCACGACCATTTCTACGGGATATGCCTGGCATTTCAGACCAATGCTCACATTCGGGTCCGGCACTTCGAGCAGCCAGTTGGGAACAATGTCGGAAGTCGCGTTTAGGAAATGCGCGGCGATCTGGTTTAAAACCTGGCCTTTATATGGAATTGCCCGCGGAAGGATTACGTCGAACGCAGAAATACGGTCGGTTGCGACCATTACGAGTTTTTTTTCAAAGGAGTAAACATCCCTTACTTTTCCTTTGTAAAACCCTGTTTGTCCGGGAAACTGGAAGTTGGTTCCTGAAATGCTGTTCATCAGTTTATATTAAAAATTACCATTCGATTTCGTCGGCCTTTGGGACCTGTGTGCTATATTGTTTTCTGCGGAGCTGGTAAATATATTGGCTTTCGTTCGATTTCATCGCATCCAAAATCGCCCGCGCCTGGTCCTCAGACATATTCATTTGTTTCAGACTTTTCAACAATTCCTCCTTCTTTGTGTCGCTCGTCAGCTCTCTGCCTGCTGTGTTGGGAAGCGGATCGGCTGGCCGGTCTTGCTCCGCCTGAGCTTGTTGCGACGACTTTTTCTTTTCTGTACGAATATCAGAAGGGCCTTCCTCGCCGGAGAAGTTTTTCTTCAATATGATGTAATTCTGTCTTGCCAGGTTATTGCCGGGTTCCAGTCGAAGTGCGGCCCGGAGGTTGCCCAGCGCTGCCGCAGTATCTTTTTCCGCAACCCGGATCAATGCGATCTGGCTGTTGGCCACTGAGGCAATCGCGTTGTCGTCAATATTGCTGAGCAGGCGGTAATGTTTTAAGGCCTGCTTGTACTTGCGCGTCAGGTAAAGCGAGTGTGCGAGGTTAAGCCGCGCAGCCGGATCCGAGAACAGGGAGCCGTAGGTAATCTGATTATAAAGAACGGCCGAACGTTTGTATTCTTTGTTCTGATATGCCTGTTCAGCGTCGATTTTACGCTGGTTTGCCTTGGTAATCGAATCGAAAGTCCGGTTATCCCAAAGCCAGAGGAGGACATAAAGAATAAGAGCCGTCATATCGATTTTGACATTGGAAGCGCAAAAATAGGAATTGATCTTTACAGTCGGAACGTTCCGATGGTAATTAAAATGTCGAGTAAGATCAGGATCAGCGCCGCGCCCAGGAAGTAATAGTATTTGTTGCTGACCACTGTAATGGTCCGCGAATCAACGAGCGTGCCTTCTGCGAGGCTGATATCGTTTGACAGTTTGCTCATTTCGTTTTTAGCGTTGTTGAGCTCATAGTAAGTGCCTCTGGAGGCGTTAGCCATTGTTTGCAGGAAACTTTCGTCGAGCTGGCTGATGATCAGTTTGTCGTTTTTGTCCATCAGAGGTTTTCCGTCCTGCTGAATGCTGATCCCGACTTTGGTACCTACCGCGACGGCGTAAAAGCCGATCCCGAACCTTCTGATGTTATTATAAAGCGTATTACTGCACCCGGAATTATTCTCGCCGTCGGTAAACAGTACGATCATTTTAGAGCGTCCGGTCGGGTCGGTGGAGTTGACCAGCTTGTTGAATGCAAGCTCGACCGCCGGGCAAACATTGGTTCCGCTGGTTGGCAGCAGGTCGGTTTGCAGGGACTGGATAAAAAGCTCCAAAGCGGCACGGTCGTAAGTAAGCGGCACGTGGATGAATGCATCGTTTGAAAAAATAATGATCCCGATCCTGTTCGCCACTTCGTTCTGGACAAATCTGTTGATTTCAAATTTCACCTTTTCAAGCCGCGAGGGGGTTACATCAGCCGCATCCATCGACTTTGACAGATCGACTACCAGAAAAATATCTTTTCCCTTCGCCTTAATGTCCCGCTCTGCCTCTCCGAAAGATGGGCCGAGCAAACTGATGATAAGTAGCGAGAAAGTAATACTTCTTAAAAACAGCTTGATGATAAGGGTTCGCGCGGTTGTCTGTAACTGCCTTGCGACCCGCACGGTACGGATAATGTAGGCGGTGTAGAGAAAAATAAATAAAAAGACGAAAAAATATTCTGTGGTTCCAAATGGATAATTCCAGTTCATAATGAACGGCTTGGGTAATTTAAACTTTCGCCAAAAATAGGCATTTGCGGCTTCTGATAAAGTTTTTTTACCCGAATGTTTGCTTTTCTGAAACGCAACCCTCTATATTTGCAACCCAGAACGGAAAGAAGGAGGGATGGGTGAGTGGCTGAAACCAGTAGTTTGCTAAACTGCCGTACTCGCAAGGGTACCGCGGGTTCGAATCCCGCTTCCTCTACACTCGATCTGGAAGTTTAAAAAAGAAGACCAAAATCAAATAGATTGAGGTCAGTACCGCGGGGAGTGGCGCAGCCCGGTAGCGCATCTGGTTTGGGACCAGAGGGTCGCAGGTTCGAATCCTGTCTCCCCGACATGAATGAAAAAAGAGAGATAGGTAGCGCATCTGGTTTGAGACCAGAGAGTCGCAGGCGGCGCCCGCTGGCGTTCGAATCCTGTCTCCCCGACAAAAAGGCAGTCAGCCGTATGCAGATACTGCTAGCTGCCTTTTTTCATTGTTTTTGGTCCCGTAGCTCAGTTGGATAGAGCAACTGCCTTCTAAGCAGTAGGTCTTTGGTTCGAATCCAAACGGGATCACTTGAATGTCAAGCACTTAGCATCGGTTTTGCTAGGTGCTTTTTTCGTTATTGTACACATATTAGACACAAGTGCGGGTCAAGGCCAAAACTTGTGGAGAGCATAGGATTTTTCTAGGTTTGTGATTTTTAATCAAATCAATTGTTTTGGAGAGTTTCTTGCCCCTGTTGGAGTATCTATTGCCAGATTTTATCCTGGCTTATTATCAATTAAGCAGAGTGGAGAAATCATCGGATTTGCTCCATGTTTATGTAGAAGAGAAAAATTATTCAGAGTCCGACAGCTCCAAGCAGTTTCTCTTATCGAAAGGCTTCCTGCCAGAAATTACGATCCAGGATTTCCCCATCCGTGATAGACGTGTTTTCCTGCATGTCAAGCGTCGCCGCTGGCTTAATACCCGCACGGGGAAGATAGAACAACGAAATTGGGCAGAGGTTGCCGATGGTACGCGAATGACGAAAGAATTCGCGCTTTTTTTAAAGGAGATTGACGGATTTGTTCCCCCACAGTACCAGTAATATTGCCCGCCTTTATGGGGTTAATGGTAAACGTCTCTCGCGTCAATATCGCACTCATTTAAGTGATTTTCAGAGCTGGAACCAGCGTCCTCATGCCTGTAAATGGCTTTTATATCCTGAAAATCTGGGTTCACATCTTTCTATTGATGAAACGAGCCTCTCTCAGGGTGAACTGTATACTATTCTTACAAACAAAGCAGCCAAGGGCGGTAAAGGAAGTATCGTAGCAATCGTAGCGGGAACAAAGGCCGAAACCGTTATTGAGGTCATTGGCAAAATCCCTGAATCGCAACGTAAAAAAGTTACAGAAATAACTCTGGACATGGCCAGTAGCATGACTATGATCGCCAAGCGTTGTTTCCCGCGGGCAGTGCGCGTCACTGACCGCTTCCATGTACAAAGATTGGCAGTCGAAGCCCTTCAGGAAATCCGCATCAAACACCGATGGGATGCGTTGGACCAGGAAAACGATGCCATTGAGCAGGCAAAGGCTTCTCAGACAGAGTATCAACCAGAAATATTAGCTAACGGTGATACCGTCAAACAACTACTGGCTCGCAGCAGATACGCACTTTACAAAAAGCCCGGTACCTGGACTGATAGCCAACGAGAAAGAGCACAACTTCTCTTCGAACGCTTCCCCGACCTTAAAAAGGCATACGAGCTGGCGCTGGAGCTAAGTAATATCTTCACAAACACATCTGAAAAGATATACGGGTTGACCAGGCTTGCCAAGTGGCACGAAAAGGTCAGACAATCCGGATTTAAAGCATTCAATACAGTAGCCCGCTCGATTGAGAGCCATTACAAGACCATTGTCAATTATTTTGATAACCGCAGCACCAACGCTTCGGCAGAATCATTCAATGCAAAGATCAAAGCGTTCAGAGCTCAGTTCCGAGGCGTTCGAAACGTCGAGTTCTTCCTTTACCGCCTTACTAAGTTATATGCTTAATCCAAGGTGCTCCACAACATTTGGTCTTGATCCCAACCTTCTAAGGCAGTAGGTCTTTGCCTAGTAGCCGGTGCGATTCGAATCCACGCTGTATAAATTGAATATCAGTCACTTATGAGGTAAAACTTATAGGTGCTTTTTTATGCCAAAGCTCCACACTTTTTAGTAGTAAAATTGTAAATTAGTTTTCTTGAAAACATACTATTTTACTCACCTTATCTCTTCACCACCCTATGAAAAATATGCTACGATCGACTTATTCAATGGTATTGTTAGCCATTTGTAGCTTCCTGGCAAGCTGCTCGCTGGAAGATCATGTGTCTCCCGAGCCACTTAGAATTTCCACGGATTCTGTCATGTATAATAATGGGTGGGATTTTGGGGTCACGGCTCATGAAATGGGCGACTTACCCACGACAGAGCACGGAATACTGTACCTGGCGTTTTTTCGCGCATCAAATGATACTGACTACGTTCCCAGAATAGATCATGGTGCCAGAATAAAATTCGATGGCACGCTCACGCCTGGCGCTAACAATTTCAAGTATACCGGTAATGCGTTCGCCGGCCGGTACTTTTTTTTCTACCGCGCCTATGCCATCAAAAGCGATGGGTCGGCGGCGTATGGTGAGATCAGGAATCACACTTTTTAACAGAATCCGTGTTATAGGGAAGGCGGAACAGGACAATTCCGCCTTCCCGAATTTATCTGATCAGATCAACGACAGTCACCACACTCCGTGCCGGCACGGTTACTATTGATGCGCTTTCGATTTTTCCTGCTGGTTGCAGGTCAACAGAGGCGGAGGTAACGTAGGTTTTTCGGCTGCTGGCTTGTTTTCCTGCGACGGTAAGCTCAACCTCCGCAGGTGCGCCGTCGGAGTTAATGATCACGGTTACCAGTTTATTGTCCGCATTTTTACAAGAAGAAATCAGCAGTTTTTCGTTTTCGGAAATACCTGAAACATCGACGCGTATTGCGCCTGGGCGGATGAATTGGCTGTAATTTCCAAGTGCCCAAAGCATTTTCGACGATTCGTAGTTTCCGTCGTTTTTGTTTTTATCAATGTAAACCAGCCCGTCTTTGTAGTCATAAGGTGATATCGCGATCCACCAGTGCCAGGCTGTCGCATTCGCATTTACAAGGTCGTTGTGGATCACTTTGGCAATATACAATGCCGGGCCAATGCCCAGGTCTTTGCCCTCGCCTTTGATCTCACCCTCGTTATCGCCCAAAACACAGTATTCCGACATCCAGTATTGCATTCCCGGCACAGTTTGCAATGCAGCCGAAACCTGCTGCCTTTTAAGTACCGCATTCTTATAAGTGGAAGTTGTAAAATAACTATGGCCCGAAATGACCGGAAGTACATTGGACAGGTTGCCGACGTATTCAGCTGAATTTTTATCAAAAAAAGCCTTAATCTGGCTCCCGCGGCCTTGTTTGTTGCTTTCTGAATAGAGATAATCGATCTGTCCGGCCTCGGCGATATTGATTTTGGTAGTCAGGTTCTTTTCCAGAAGGGCCTTGCTCAGCGACCTCGTAATGCCGGCAATTTCATTGTTGTAAAATGGCGTTCCTTCCTGCCCGCCGTCACTCCAGTCCCACTGCGGCTCGTTAACAGGGCTGATATAGTCAAACAGAATGCCCGTTTTTTTCTCAATTCCGGCAATCACGTCGGACATAAATCCTGCAAACTGATCGAATTTATTGGCCGATAGGTTAGGTTTGCCATTGTCCGCGTAGCCCTTCTTATTATTCGTAAACTGAACCGGCGGACTGTTTGGAAATGCCAGGAAGCTATTGACTCCGCGCGTTTTGGCGGCATTCAGGAACCAAACCTGGCCGGCCTGTTTGTCCCAGTTATAAGTTCCGTCATTGTTTAAAAACGATTCGGCGCGCCGCCACTCATCTTTTATGCCGCTTTGCTCGCCCTGCTCGGCCGTGCCTGCCCCGATATTAAAACGCCACATCGAAAGCCCGATACCTTTCAGCCGTCCGTCGGCCAGGGTATCCCGGCTGAAAAGCAGGTCTGCTATTCCATTCTTTTTTGCATCCGGCCATTTGCCCGCAAACTGCGCAGACCATGCGTCAGAAGCGCCGAAATGCGCTATGGTCTGGTAAGTTTTGGCAGGGTCAATCGTAATTTTTATAGCCGCAGGTATATCCGGCGCATTTTGGCTGGCGGGCTCGTTGCCTGCGCAGGCAGCAAGGGAAGAGAAAATACTTAAGGAGAAAAGTAGCTGACGGTATTTTTGCATCGCTATCAGTTTTGGTTTCAGGTTAAATAAAAAAGCCGCCTTTCCGGATTGAAAAGGCGGCTTGGGAAATCAATATCCCGGATTCTGTTCCAGCTTATTGTTCGAAGCCTGGATCTCTGCCCGCGGGATCGGCAGCCAGTATTGCTTCTCGGCGAACGTTTTGCCGGTCAATGCTTCTTTTTTGGTATAGGTAAATGCGTTTCCACTTTTTCCGATCTCTATACCATATGCGGGCACATTTTCGGTTTTGTCCGCAATTTTCCATCTGCGCACGTCATAGTAGCGGTGCTCTTCAAAAGCGAGCTCAATACGCCTCTCGTTCCTGATCTTTTCACGCATCTGTGCCTGTGTCAGTCCCGCTTTCAAAGCAGGCATCCCCACGCTTGTACGCTGGCGGACAGCATTGACGGCAGCATATACCGACGCATCCGGGCCGACTGCTTCGTTCTGAGCCTCTGCATAGCTCAGCAAAATCTCCGCATATCTGAAATAAATCCACGTCTGCGTTCCGGCAACATCCCAGGGATTATCGATCGGTAGCGCGTCGTTCATGAATTTCTTCAGGTAATAGCCTGTCTTGGATGTATTCCAGTTCGACGGGCCGTCTTTGCTATCCTTTCCGCCCGGTGTAAAAGTTTCGATCACACTGCCGCGGTAAGGCGCACCATTGTACAAAATAGTGGCATAAAACCGTGGGTCCCTGTTTTTATAAGGCTGTGAAGGATCGTAGCTCGTACCGGCCTCCGTAATTTTGGTACCGTCCATCATTTCATAATCGTCGACCAGGTTTTGTACAGGTACATTACCACCCCATGCATTATAGCTGTTCGGTCCGTTGGCAATTTCCAGCGTGACGTGGCGCGCTCCCCGGGCGTAAATGCGACTGAAAATGACCTCGGGATTATCATTGGTTAAAAACAAATTGCTGTAACCGCCTGTGTAAAGCGAGTATTTGTTCAGATCCATGACCACTTTCGCTGCTGCGGCGGCCTGCTGCCAGGTTGCCGAGTTATACAATGGGCTCGCTCCGTAAAGCAACAATCTCGCTTTCAAAGCCAGTGCAGCACCTTTTGTCGCGCGGCCAAGCTTCCAGTTGTTATCGTTAGCGGCCGGAAGCAATGCAGCTGCCTCATCTAGCTGGGCTACTGCATAGTCAATCCCGGCTTTGATTTCAGCGCGGTCGAAAAGTTCGTCGCTGGTCAGGTCGTCGCTGATCTCGTATACTTTATCACCCACCAAAACCACTTTTCCATAATTACGGATCAGGTCGTGGTAGCGGAAGGCACGGATAAATTGCATTTCGCCTCTCAGCCTGCTCTTTTTCCCTTCGCTCATCGGGACTTTATCTACATTCGCCAATGCATAGTTGATCTCGCGGATACTTCTGTAACTTCTTCCCCAGAAAGTACCTGCAATACCCGTATTCTCAGGGGCGATCTGTCCCCGCTGGATCAGCCATGTATTATCATCGTTGTTATAAATGGACTCGTCGGTAAGTGACGACCACATGGCATATTCGAATCCGCGGCCAAAACCCGGGTTGGTACCTTCGGCTTCTTTGTCGGTGAGCCGCGTTCCCATGTAGCGGTTGAGGACGTAGGATTCAAATAGCACTGAATCGGAAAGGATAGAAGCATCTGATACCCGGTCGGTTGGTACCACGTCCAGAAAGTTCTCCTGGCAGCCAGTCAGCACAGCGGTCATCGAGACCAGTATTGCTCCGACTCCCAGTGCAGCTATATTTTTTATTCGTTTCATATTCAATATTTTACAATTAAAACTTAATGTTCAGGCCCAGGTTCAGGATTCTTTGCTGCGGGTAAAACTGTCCGCTCGTCTGGCTTCCTTCGGGATCATAATCTTTCACGCCCGTGATCGTAAACAGGTTGAATGCGCTTGCATAGATCCGCAGCGTAGAGATCTTGATTTTGGATAAAGTCTCTTTCGGCAGCGTATAGCCGATCTCTACATTTTTCAGCCTCATGAACGATGCATTGTTCAGCCAGAAATCGTTTTTGTAAAGACCACCATTGACCGACGAGGAAGCCCTTGTGTCTACCCTTGGGAAAGTACCTTCGGGGTTAGACGGGCTCCACCGGTTGTCGGCCCAGCTGCTGTAAAAGTTACCTACCTGGCCCGACTCCGGCAGTACGTATTGGCTTACCATACCTTGTCCCGCAAATACAACTGACAAGTCGAAAGCTTTATAGCCGCCATTGAAAACCACCCCATAAGTAAGCAGAGGCACATTTCCGTAGTCCGATCTTACCTGGTCGTCGGCAGTGATCTTTCCGTCCTGATTGTAGTCTTCGAGGATCAGGTCACCTAGCTGAGCGCCCTGCAGGTGTGGGTATTTATCAAGATCTGCCTGGCTGCGGAAAATTCCCAGTGAGCGGTAGTACAGGTCACGATACAATGCGCCGCCTGTCTGGCGCTGGTAATCCAGTACGCCCGGCGCTTCGTCGATGAAAACGATTTTGCTTTTTGCGTAAGTAACATTACCCGAGATATTGTACCTGAAATTTCCTGAATGGGTATAGCCCAAAGTGGCTTCAAAACCGTTGCTGTTAACTTTTCCAAGGTTTTCGTCTGGTACCAGCGGCGTATTGTCATCGGTTTTGTGCGGATTGACGATTCCTGATGTATTGGGGATAGATGCGCTTCTGGCAGCAAGGATATCGGATCTTTTCTGGCTGAAATAAATCACTTCGAGGTTGAAGTTTTTCAAGAACACTGCATTCAGACCGATATCCATTTTCTTGGAAGTTTCCCAGGTAATATTCGGGTTCGCGAGTTTGGTCAGGTCAATGCCCGGCGTAATGATATTGTCGCCGGTAACATATTGGTTGATAAAAGAGTAGTTGTTGTAATACTGGAATTGTCCCACGTTATCATTACCCAGAGAACCATAAGACGCGCGCAATTTCAAGTCATCGATAAATCCGACACTGCTTTTGAACCAATCTTCCTCGGAAATCCGGTAACCTGCTGATACAGAAGGGAAGAAGCCATATTGTTTCCCTCGTGGAAATACAGAAGAACCGTCGACACGCGCCTGGATCTCCGCCAGATACTTCTCATTAAAATCATAAGCCAGTCGACCGATGAAGCTTTTTCTGGTGAAGTTGTAGCTCTTTCCGGAATTGTTCCTGTCCGTAGCTGCGGCACCGCCCTGCGAAAGTTCCGGTGTGGAAGCCGTCGGGAAATTGATCCGGGTAGCTCCGAAAGTGATTTCATTCCGCTTGTTCTGTTCGTAGGCAACAAATGCATTCACATTGTGTTTGCCAAAGCTGCGGAGATAAGCCAGACGGATGTTTTGCGTGATATTGGTGATATTTATCTGGCTCTGATTAAGTGAAGCCGCTCCTGCCGAACCACCCGTAACCACGCGGTTATACACGTCATTTACGTTGTCGTAGTTGTAAAGCGTATAGGGAATCGCGAACGTTTTATTGAAGTTGAAGGATTTGTCAACCGAGTAAAAACCATCCACAGACAAACCTTCTACAAATGGCATATTGTAGCTCGCACGCACAATTCCGTTGAACACGGAAGTAGGGTTGTTGGTCGTACCGCCCATATCCGTTCCCAAAACAACCGGATTGCTGTTTTCAACCCCGGTAGAGTAGTACCCGTTCGGATATCTGGCAATAACAGTCGGATAGGCGCGGTAAATGGAGCGGAACGTGTTTTCCGCGGAAGAAACCGGAAACTGGCGGTTTTCCTGACGCCCTGACAGAGAGAGGCTTACTTTGAAGTCTTTGGTTACATTGGCATCGATGTTAGAGCGGAAATTGTACTGCTTGTATTTGGTAGCCCCGTTTTTGTATAAACCATCCTGGTAGATCGTACCCAGCGAAACATAGTACTTCACATGATCGGTGCCACCGTTAATGCCCAGGTTATGCTGATTTTGCGGCGCAAAGTTTTTCAAAGTTTCACGCTGCCAGTTCGTATTAGGGTAGTTGATCGGGTCCGATCCGTTTCTGAATTTCTCGATTTCTTCGGCAGTGTAAAACTGGTTCATACCGCCCGCAGGATTGTTGTAGTAATCGATTTCGTTCAGGATCGTCGCATAAGTAGGTGCGTCGGCTAACCTGGGAAGGCGGGTAGGGGAAGAAAAACCCTGGTTGAAGCTGTAAGAGATCACAGGTTTTCCGGTAGTACCTCTTTTAGTTGTTACCAAAATCACCCCGTTTGCAGCCCGGCTGCCGTAAACTGCCGCGGAAGCATCTTTCAGGATAGAAATGCTCTCAATATCGTTCGGGTCGAGACGTTCCAGACCGCCTACCTGGCCGGGAATACCGTCCACAACGATCAAAACGTCATTGTTACCGGTCGAGGCAAAACCCCGGATCGTGTAGCTCGAACCATCATAACCCGGCTCGCCGCCGCGGTTATTGGCTACAAATCCCGAAAAGCGGCCAGCCAGTGAGTTGGAAAGGTTTGGTTGCGGACTTTTTACAATATCTGCGCCCTTTACCTCTGAAACAGAGCCTGTTAATGTCGCTTTCTTCTGGGTGCCGTAGCCAACAACCACGATCTCTTCGAGCGTTTTGTCGTTGTTGAGCAGCTTTACGTCGATCTGGCTTTTGTTAGCGATCGGAATTTCCTGCGCGACGTAGCCAATGTAGGTATACACGAGGGTTCCGTTTGCGTCGGCCACATCCAGCGAATATTTACCGTCCACATCGGTCGTAGTCCCGGTGGAAGTGCCTTTCAGAATGACGCTGGCGCCGGGTAAAGTCTCTCCGTTTTCCGAAGTGACCGTCCCTTTCACATTGAAGGACTGGCCGAAACTTAGGGATGAGAGTGTCAGAAATAGTAGTGCGAAAATTCCCTTTCCCCATACAGCCGCAACATTTTTTTTGCGCAGCCGGGAGGCAAGAGGCTTTTGATGAAAAGTTTTTTTCATACAGAAATGGTTGGAAATGATAATGATGGGGTACTGAACCAGGTGGGCGATTTTTATAAATCGAACAATCAAAAGTAGGATTATTTGAATGTTTCCGAGGGGGGACATTCTCACATTAAAAAGGGGGTATTCCAGTAAAAAGCGCCCGATCCGAAGAGGATCAGGCGCTTTTATTGCGGAATTGTTAAATCGGGTATTCTAATTGTCCAATTTGTTCTGAAAAATCCCCTTGTCGACCTGGAAATTCTCATGGAACGGGCGACGGAATTTTTTGACATATTCCGAAGGCTTCATCCCGAACAGTTTGTGGAAACTTTCCCTGAAATATTTGATATCGTTAATCCCGACCTGATAAGCAACCTCAGAAATAGTGATATCCGTAGTGATCAAAATCTGCGCCGCCCGGCGGAGGCGTATAAAGCGTATAAAGCTGTTGGTAGATTGTCCCGAGATCGATTTGATCCGGTTGTAAAGCGTGGAGTGGCTCATCCCAATCTCGGCCGCCAGTACCTTGATCGTAAACCCGGGGTCGGTCAGGTGGCTTTCGACAATTTGAATACAGTCTTTCAGGAAATCTTTGTACTCGGGCGAAATTTTAAAATCGTTAGCCTGCAATGTGATCTCATTGTAAAAGTAACGTTGCAGATCATTTCTATTTTTCAAAATCGCAGTCACGCGGGCAACCAGCAATTCCTGGTCGAATGGTTTGCTGATATAATCATCCGCGCCGCCCTCGATACCTTGCAGCCGCACGTGCTGGGAAGTACTTGCAGTGAGCAGGATTACCGGAATGTGGCTCACGGCCGAGTCGGATTTGATTAGCCGGCACATTTCAATTCCACTGATTCCGCTCATCATTACGTCGCAGATGATAATATCGGGAATATGCTTTTTAGCCAATAATATTCCGTCTTCGGCATTCTCTGCCTGTAACAGTTTGAATTTGTCCTGGAAAATCTGGCCGATATATTGCCGGATATTCGAATCATCGTCGACGATCAGCATCGTTTTTTCATCAGAACTGAGTTCGTCTACCACCATCTGTTGCCGGGATTTTGCGATCGGCGACGGGGCAATATAGTTTCCGGAAAGTTCTTCGAGGAATATGGAAGTCCCGTCAGCCCCTGGTTCGGGTTCAAAATCCGGTACCAGCTGGGGGTGGCTTTTGGGCAAATTGATATGGAAGACGGTACCCTGTCCCATAACCGATTGATAGCTAAGCTGCCCGAAATGGCTTTCTATGAAGGTTTTAGTCAGAAACAGTCCGATGCCAAACCCGCCTTTGGAAGCCGAGCGGCCGGACTTAAATTGGTGGAAAACCGTGTAAATCTGATCCGCGGCCTCGGGTGGAATGCCAGGGCCGGAATCTCTGACAAGAATCTCGATCTCCTCATTTTTATCGATCAGCTCTAAACTTACGCTGCCGTGCCTTGGCGTAAATTTCAGCGCATTGGACACCAGGTTAAACAACGCGATTTCGAGCTTTTCGCGGTCGCAGTTCAGGCGGAGATCCTCGTTCTCACAAATAAATTGGTAGGTAATCTCTTTTTCCTCAGCTTGTTGTAAAAAGCATTGAAAAACTTCCAATGCAAGCTCGCGCAGGTTATAGTTTGCCAGTTTCAGCTTGTCCGCTTTCAAATCCGCCTTTCTGAACAGCAGCAACTGGTCGACCAGACTTAACAGCCTTTTGGCATTCCGGTACACAATTTCCAGGTTACCTTCCGACTGTTGCGCCCGGTCTTTTAAAAGCGCTTTTACCGGGTTGATAATCAGCGTCAAAGGTGTCCGGAATTCGTGTGAAACGTTGGTGAAAAATTGCAGTTTCTTTTCATTCAGTTCTTTCTCCTTTTGCGTTTCCACCTGCGCCAGCCGGACCTCGTATTTGAGCTGGGCCTGCCGCAATTTGTAAAGCTGATACGAATAAATAAGTGCCCCGATCACCGCCAGATACAGCAAGTATGCCCACCAGGTTTGGTACCAGGGAGGCAGAATACGGATTTCCAGGTTTGCCTCATTGTCAAACCAGATCCCGTCCTGGTTTGCCGCTTTTACTTTAAAATGATAGGTACCAGCCGGTAAATAACGGTAAGTGGCTGACCGCTCATTTTCGACGTAGTTCCAGTGCTCGTCAAGGCCTTCCAGTTTGTAAGCAAAGCGATTACTTTCCGGGTAGGAATAATTCAGCGAAGTATACTGGATCGAAAAAACGGATTGCTTGGGTTGTAAAACGATCTTTCTCTGATCGGATAAACCACGTGACAGGATCGTTTTTCCGTCGGTTTCTTCGCCGACTTCTACATTTCTGCCAAATATTTGGAGCCCCGTGATCATCACTTTCGGCCGGTATACAGACGGTTTAATCGCTTTTGGGTAAAACAAATTCCAGCCCTCAGTCCCCCCAAAACACATGATACCGGATTTGGGATCGAATAATGCAGCGTTCGGATTGAACTGACCTGCCTGCAAACCATTACTTTGGTCGTAATTTTCAACACTGTTCCTGGTCAGGTCGATACTGGAAATGCCTTCATTTGTACTGAGCCAGATCTTTTCCGGATTTTCGGCCAGTATCGCATTAATAACCTGATTTGGCAACCCGTTTTTTTCGTTGAAGTGCTTCGTTGTTTTTCTGACAATGTCGTACATCAGCAGTCCATTTCCTTCCGAACCAATCCAAAGCCGCTGTTTCGCGTCGAATAGCAAAGAAAAAATAATGTGGTTGGAGAGATAATCGGGCCGCCTGGGATCATTGAAGAATGACTTAAATTCCTGCGTTGTCACATTCAGGTAATTCAAACCGCCGCCGTAAGTGCCGATCCAGAGGTTGCCGCTTTTATCCTCCGCTATTGCGCGCACATCATTCGAGTTGATGCTGCTATTGGAAGGAATAAAACTTCTGAAAGCCCCCTTTTTTTTGTCAAAGAGCGACAAGCCGCCGCCATTTGTCCCTATCCAGATATTCCTTTTCGAATCCTCAAATATGACCCGCACATCATTTCGCCCCAGACTTTGCGGGTCGTTTGGCCGGTTTGAGAAGTTTTTAAAAGAGTCGGTTTCGGGATTATAGAGGAACAATCCTTTCGAATAGGAGCCAAACCAAAGATTGTTGTCCCTGTCGCAAAGAGCAGAAATGATCGCCCCATCGGTCAGGCTGCCCGGTTTTCCGTCGACTGCGTAGTGCCGGATCGGCTCGCCGGTGTTTTTGGTTTTATAAATCCCATCGCCGTCGGTACCGAGCCAGAGATCACCATTTTTATCCACGCACATTCCGTAATAACGCAGGTAGCCTTCCGCACGGTAATCCTTGATCTTTTTCTCAAAATTCCTGAATTTCTCACCAATACTGCTGATCAGGTAAACCCCTTCGCCATAGGTTCCCAGCCAGGTATTCGCATCCCTGTCTACATGAATTGCCTGAACCGACCGCTGCGTGATACCCTCGTTCTGGGAGTTTGTAACTTTTTTAAATGTCAGCTCGTTCGGGCTAACTCGCTTTAAGTCAGACAAGTCAAGGCTGTATAGGCCGCCATCCTGTACGCCGATCAATAGTTTTTGCTGCCGGTTTTCCTGAATGGAAAGATAGGTGTCACTTTGCCGGAGGTTAGGAATGCGCAGGTTGTAAAATTTCGCTTCATCCCGTTTGTACAGGATCAATCCGCTGGCAGACGCGATCCACACGTTTTGCAGGTGATCTTCGTAAATCTGGTTGATCCTCGTTTTAGGAATATTGTTAA